>NZ_JBBCBT010000025.1:0-34222 GCF_037203985.1 Pseudarthrobacter sp. CCNWLW217 | reverse complement strand
CAATCACCACAGGCCCCACACCGCAATCGGCGGCCAACCGCCCATCAGCCGTTTAACCAACCCGCCTGGGCAGTACACCTAGCCCAGTCCGCTCCCGGTGCGCGCAAGGACGTGCCCGCGGGCGCCGGTAAGTCGAAACCACCGGCCAGTGCGGTAGAGCTTCTGGTCACCCTCGCCAAGGAACCCCAGCGTCAGCGCGGCGAACGCGGCTCCAGCCGGAAGCCCCGAATCGTCAAGGGGCCGGCCCCAGACTGCGGCCCGGGCATTGTTGACGATCAAGGCGCCCGGCTTGTCCGGCACGATGCCGGCAACTTCGGCGATGCCGGCATCGGCGGCCTGGCGCAGTTCAGCATCCGGTACGGACCGGATCAGTTCCCAGCCTGTCCTGGGGGCGCCGACTCCGGTCCAGGATTCGGTGACGGTGGACGGCGGAACCGGCAGCTCGACGTCGCCCTCCCCTGCCCTGGCGAGACGATCCAGGACCGCAGACAGCGGGACTGTGACATCAGTTTCAGAACGTTCAGCGAGCCCCATGGTGCGCAAGCCCAGGATGGTGGGGGTTGATTCGCCCAGCAGCCGTGGCCTCAGCACGCAGACGTACGCCGCCAGGACTGCGCCTGCTGCCTGAAGCCGAATGGCGCCGTCGTCGATTGTTTTGGCGCGCGTGGCGAAGGTACGCAGGTCGGCGAGATCACGCGGATCGGCGAATCGGAAGGACTGGGTGAGTAGATCAGACACACTAAGAACACTACCGGCTGTACGTTGTTTGAGCGGTGCCGGGGTGGCGTCTAGAGTCGAACCATGACTGAAGCCGACGCCGGATTGCTGGCCCCGCCCAGCGGTGACCCCACCACATCACTGCTCAAGCTCCTGGACCTGGGCGAACTGGAGGGGGCCCGCACCGACGAGGACATCTTCCTGGGGCCTTCCCAGCAGCAGCCGCACCAGCGGGTCTTCGGCGGCCAGGTCCTGGCCCAGTCCCTCATCGCCGCCACCCGGACAGTGGACCCTGAGCGCCACGTCCATTCCATGCACGGCTACTTCCTGCGGCCAGGCGATGCCAACAAAACCATCACCTTTGGCGTCCAGCGCCTGCGCGATGGCCGCTCGTTCTCCGCACGCCGGGTCCATGCTTACCAGGAGGGTGTGCCCATCCTGTCGATGATCGCGTCCTTCCAAGGCGAGGATGAAGGCATCGAGCACGAATCAGCCATGCCCAAAGGAATCCCGGATCCCGAATCGCTGCCGAGCACAGCCGACCTCCTGGGCAAGTTCGACCACCCGGTGGCCCGGCACTGGGCCTACGAGCGGCCATTCGACATCCGCCACGTGGATCCGCCCCTGTATGTGTCTGCCAAAGGCAAACGGGAAGCGCGGAATGCCGTGTGGATGAAGACGTTTGGACCGATGCCCGATAACGCCAACCTTCACCGAGCCGCTTTGGCCTACGCCAGCGACTACACACTGCTGGAGTCCATTCTCCGCCGGCACGGGCTCAGCTGGATCACCCCCGGCATGAACGTGGCCAGCCTGGACCACGCTATGTGGTGGCACCGCCCGGCCCGCGTGGACGAGTGGCTGCTCTACGTCCAGGAATCCCCCAGCGCCCAGGGCGCCCGGGGGCTGGCCACGGGCAAGATCTTCAACCGTGCCGGCCAGCACGTGGCATCCGTGGCGCAGGAGGGGATGGTCCGGGTTCCCACCGACCTCAAGAACAAGGTGGTGGGGGCTTTCCAGTCCAAAGTCCTGGAGCACCAGATCCGCAAGGCCGGGCGCGACTAGCTCGCTTCGCCTCTCACTGACTTTCACTTAACGAGAAAGGCCGGCACCCTGCAGTGAACTGCTCCCCGAGAGTTGGACTGAAAAATCCGTCCTTACTTTTCGAGGAGCAGTCCTATGCAGGAAAGCAGTTCGTTATCTGAGGAACAGCGCGAGGCCGCGGTAGCGTTGTTCGAGATTGGTTGGGGCGCGAAGGCAGCGGCGACCAAATTAGGGGTCCGTTCACAAGCTGTCATCCGCATTCATGCCCTGTGGAGAGTTCGCGGAGGTACAGCGCTAGTGACCAAATCAACCCATCGGAAGTTCACGTTTGAGTTCAAACTCGATACGGTCCGTCGGTTCATGGCCGGGGAGAGCAGGTCGCCCTGGCGAAGGAGCTCCAACTCTCCTCGCCCGATCTGATCAAGAAGTGGGCGCGGATATACCGCAACGAAGGCGAGGACGGCTTACGCCCGAAATCACCGGGCCGGCCGACCTCACTTCCTCAGGCGCCTACGCAGCCAGGTTCGGAGCTGGCCGCAAAACTAAGCTAGTCGAGTTCTACGATGACTTTCTGGCCCTCGTAGAATCCTTCGCCATCGGCCTGGATCATCGCGCCGTGGTTGTCGATGAAGTAGGTCAGAACATGGCCCAGGGCGACGTAGCCATCGTCGTCAATATCGGCAGTGGGCAGCTGGGCTGCGATGATAAACCGCGTACTCCGCAGATGTTTCTCGACGCGTCTTCGGTTCCTTTTGTTCCGCGTGTCCTCGAGTAGCTCTATGAACTCTTCGATCTCTTCGCGCATTAGGGACTCGTCCTCCCCGCCGTCGCGATTGACTTCGAGCAGGATCGGCAATTTGTGATCCTTGTAGACGATACCGACTTGCTCCCAACCGCCATCGTCAAGAGACGACTCGCCGGCTGGCGGGTCGAGGGCGAGAGGCACTCCGCGTTCAGCTGCGTATGCAAGAACCGGCCGCAGAGGTGAAGGTTCACCCTCAGTACAAAACGCTCTGATGTAGTAACCCACGGCAAGGACGATACCGTGTGCATGAGCGAATGGCATCACCTCAACCGGGTGTCCAGCCGGAACACCCACTTTCGCGACCATAGAACTGCCACAACGACAGGAGTCCCCGTCCCAAACGGGACGGGGACTCCTGCGAAGAGCCGATCACTGGCCCTTAAAGTTGATACTTCGCATTTGCGAGTCCAACTTTCGGGGCCCAGTTCACAGGGTGCCGGCCTTTCCGCTTCGTACTGTCAGTGCGCAGTTGTTCAGTCGCGGGTGAGGCGGCGGTGCGTGACCCGGTGCGGCTTCGCGGCGTCCGGACCCAGGCGCTCCACTTTGTTCTCCTCGTAGGATTCGAAGTTGCCCTCGAACCAGTACCACTTGGAGGGGTTTTCCTCGTCGCCTTCGTAGGCGAGTATGTGGGTGGCAACCCGGTCCAGGAACCAGCGGTCGTGCGAAACCACCACGGCGCAGCCGGGGAATTCCAGCAGTGCGTTCTCCAGGCTGCTGAGGGTTTCAACGTCGAGGTCGTTGGTGGGTTCGTCGAGGAGCAGCAGGTTTCCGCCCTGCTTGAGCGTCAGGGCCAGGTTCAGCCTGTTGCGCTCACCGCCGGAGAGTACGCCGGCCTTCTTCTGCTGATCCGGGCCCTTGAAGCCGAACGCGGCGACGTAGGCGCGGGACGGCATTTCCACGTGGCCCACCTGGATGTAGTCCAAGCCGTCGGAGACGACCTCCCACAGGGTCTTGTTGGGGTCGATGCCTCCACGGCTCTGGTCCGCGTAGGAGATCTTGACGGAGTCACCGATCTTCAGCTCGCCGCCGTCGAGCGGCTCCAGGCCCACGATGGTCTTGAACAACGTGGACTTGCCCACACCGTTGGGGCCAATGACGCCAACGATCCCGTTGCGGGGAAGGCTGAACGAGAGTCCGTCGATCAGCGTGCGGTCGTCGAAGCCCTTCTGCAGGTTCTTGGCTTCCAGGACCAGTCCGCCCAGGCGCGGTCCTGGCGGGATCTGGATCTCTTCGAAGTCAAGCTTCCGGGTACGGTCCGCCTCGGCGGCCATTTCCTCGTAGCGGGCCAGGCGGGCCTTGGACTTGGTCTGCCGGCCCTTGGCGTTGGAGCGGACCCACTCAAGTTCTTCGGTGAGGCGCTTAGCCTGCTTGGCGTCCTTCTTGCCTTGGACTTCAAGGCGGGCGCGCTTCTTCTCCAGGTACGTGGAGTAGTTGCCCTCATACGGGTAGAGGTGGCCGCGGTCAACCTCCGCGATCCACTCTGCGACGTGGTCCAGGAAGTACCGGTCGTGGGTGACGGCCAGGACGGCGCCGGCGTAATTGGACAGGTGCTGTTCAAGCCACAACACGCTCTCGGCGTCCAGGTGGTTGGTGGGCTCGTCGAGCAGCAACAGGTCAGGCTTCTGCAGGAGGAGCTTGCACAGGGCGACGCGGCGGCGTTCACCACCGGAAAGCAGCGTGACGTCAGCATCGGCGGGCGGGCAACGTAGTGCGTCCATGGCCTGCTCCAGCTGGGAGTCCAGGTCCCAAGCATCGGCCGAGTCAATGGCCTCCTGCAGGTGGCCCATCTCTTCGAGGAGGGTGTCGTAGTCAGCGTCGGGGCTGGCCATTTCCTCGGAGATCTCATTGAAGCGCTGAATCTTGCCGTAGATCTCGCCCACGCCTTCCTGGACGTTGCCGAGGACGGTCTTTTCTTCGTTCAGGGGCGGTTCCTGGAGCAGGATCCCCACCGTGTAGCCAGGGCTGAGCCGCGCTTCGCCGTTCGACGGCGTGTCCAGTCCGGCCATGATCTTAAGAATGGTGGACTTACCGGCACCGTTCGGGCCAACAACACCAATCTTGGCACCCGGGAAGAAGGACATGCTTACGTCGTCGAGAATAAGTTTTTCGCCAACGGCCTTACGGGCCTTGGTCATTGTGTAGATAAATTCCGCCATGGTTCCAAATCTAGTGGGTTGGCGGGGATAACTCACATTCGTCCGTCAGGCGGGAGCCCCTACAAAGCATTTGCCGCTGGCCAGCACCGGCAGCACCGTGACTGTAACGCTGCCGTCGCGGATTTGCCCGATAACACAGTCCGCGCCCTGCAGGACAGCCGCTTCGATGGCGTCGGCATCAAGCCCGGTGGGTGTGCGGCTTTGGGAAACCTCCAGGGCCGCCTCCGGGATACCCACCCCGGCAAGTGCATCCGTTACCTGGGCCGTGGCGGGCTTTGGAGTGCTGGCGGCCAGGCGGTTCAGGGCGTCGGCAAGGGTCTGCTTCAGCGTGGATGTGGCAGGGTCTACTTCCGCTGCCGGGCCGGTTGCCTGGGCAGCGGCCGGCGCCGTGGTACCCGCCGGCATCGTGGCACTCGGGTCTGCTGTGGATGTCGCGGTGCAAGCCGTCAGTGCTGCGGCACCGGCAAGGCAGGCGACAACCGCGATGAGAACCTTGCGGGAGGAAGCGCCGGATGATGACGGAAATCCCGGCCGGGGAGCTTCTTGATGATTCGGCCGGTGATTCGTCGTGCTCGTCATGCCGCCATTCTGCCACGCCGCAACGCCGGGGGTTGTTGCGGCGTGGCGGGCCGTGGAGCGGCCGCCCGGCGTGGCATGAAGCGCGGCGCCCTCAGGTCGCGGCCCCTGCGAGCTCGCCCGTTTCGGTGTCCAGGGTGACGTAGTCGCCATTGGTGTCCTCGATGGTGACGTCCTTCGGGATTCCGTCTTCCTCCGTGTAGTCATCAGGCTCAGGGTCCCCTCCTGTCCCGTCATAACCGTCGCCACCGGGCCGGTTAGCCACCTCAGAGTCCGGCAGCTCGTTCTTCGGGGTCCGGATGTAGTTAGCAGAGCCCCACTTCAGATCGTGGCCCACGGCGTCGGCGTTTATTTCAGCAGTGTGGAAGACGCGTCCGTCCCGTTCCCAGCTCGCCAGCTTCAACCGGCCAACCACGATGACCCGCTGGCCCTTCTTGATGCTGCAGCCCATATTGCCGGCCAGTTGGCGGTAGCCCTGGACCGTGAACCAATTCATGTGGTCCTCGACCCATGTGCCCGAAGTTTTGTCGAAATGACGGGAAGGGGATCCAAGCCGGAACGAGGCCGTCCCAACGCCGGTGGTGGTGGTCGACGTGGTGACGTCTGTGGCCACAAAGCCCCGGATGGTGATGATGTCGCTCATGATGAAGTCCTGTCTCGAAGGTGGCGCCCAATCGGGCAAAACCAGCTTCGCGTGGACTCCATGCTCCCGCGAGGGGCAATTTTGCGTATGTGCACAACGCTTCGAAGAACGGCGCTGTGGAGGACGGGTGCCTGCGTGAGCGTCGCAGCAGCCGGGGCATGTAAACTTTTGATGCGCCCGGAATATAAGCTCCGGACACCACGTGCCCCAGTAGCTCAGGGGATAGAGCAGCGGCCTTCTAATCCGCCGGTCGGGGGTTCGATTCCCTCCTGGGGCACTAAGAAAAGCGGTCCTGATCTGCGGTACTTTCCGCTGGTCAGGGCCGCTTGCTTTGTGCAGACAGCCATCATGAACGCCGGAATCCCAAGGCCTGCAGCAGAACGGACAATGCCGAGCCATACTGCTCGTAACCAAGCCATCGCTCTTCGGTCTGTGCATGCTCGCCTTGATTTCCCTGTCCTGGTTCTTCATGCCGTCGAAACCATGGTTTCGAATAAGGAAGAAGCCCGACCAGAACTAAGCGATCTGCTGTGCCAGTAATTGGCGAACAACTCCAGCGACCCCAGAATGACGGCCAGACCGGACATGCACTCGCCTAAGGAGCCTGATCCTGGAGCCGGTGTGGGGCCTCCACGAGGGAACGGACCACGCTGCCGGCAGCACCCAGCAGCGCTCCGGCCTGGCCCACGGCGGACAGGCTGATGTTCCCGGCCGGGACTTTTCCAGGGGCGTATCGAGCCAGGCTTTCCGCTAGTGCGGGCCTGATCCACTCGCCCAAGATAGCGAAGTGGCCGCCCAGGACCACCGACGGGATATCAAGCAGCCGGACCGTGGACGCGACTGCCACGCCCAGGTAATGACCGGCGCGCGCAACGGCAGCAAGTGCGTCCACGTCACGGGCGGCGAGCGCCGTGAGCAACTGCGCCAGGCTCTCGGATCGGGCGGGACCATATCCGGCTGGACCAGCCACCAGACCCGAAGCGGCCGGTCCGGGCGCCGTCTGCGTGGGAATTCCCGCGGCACCAAAGATCGCGTCCTGGCCCGCCACCGTTTCCAGGCAGCCCATGCCACCGCACGAACACAGCGTTCCCTCTGGCTGGACGACAACGTGCCCCAACTCCCCAGCATGCCCGTGGGGTCCAGTGAACAGTTCGGAGCCGATCACCAGCCCGCCGCCCACGCCCACTTCGCCGGAGACAAACAGGAAGTCCGCGTCGCCGGCTGGCCGGTAGCGCAGCTCGGCAAGGGCTGCGGCGTTGGCCTCGTTGAAGAGCGTGGTGCCCAGCGGCACGTCCGGCAACACCACAGCCAAATCCAGGGTCGCGGAATTCCACCCAAGGTTTGGAGCCGTGATGACCGTTCCGGTTTTGGCATCAACGAGCCCCGGGACGGCCAGGCCGCCGCCGAGGATGCGGACCCCTTGGGCTTCCGACGTGGCCCGCAGCCCGGCCGCCAGGTCCGCCAAGGCCGCGGACACCGAATCGGGTGTGACACGGCGATTGTCCTGCTCGCGCGTTTCCTGGAGCAACAGGTTTCCTGCCAGGTCCGTCACTCCCGCGGAAATGTAGTCGACATTGACTTCCATGCCCATCACGCCTCTGGCGGGATTCAGCTCCAGCCCGACGCCGGGGCGTCCGCGCTCCCCTTGCGGATTCAGCCCGATTTCCCTAACGATGCCGGCGTCCAGGAGGTCCAGCACCAGGCTCGAGACGGAGGCCTTGGTGAGGCCCGTGGCGGCGGCAATCTGGGCCCGGGTCAGGTGCGTGCCCGCCCCCGACAGGGCTATGCGCCCCAGCACCAGTGCCAGGTTGCCGCGGCGGACGTCACCCATGCTTCCCGGTGTTCCGGCCTCCGGGGTGCCGGCAGCCGGCGCTGAACTGGCCATGCGGCCTCCTTCTCGAAGTTCATGCCCTTGGGCAGCCTCATCCTATTGACCTTAGCTCATCGCCGCCTATATAGTTCAAGCGATAAACTAACTCTCGGGTTCAACGGTTCCCCCAAATGCAAGGACGCATCATGACTCTCACGCCCACACCCGGCGACAAGTTCACCTTCGGCCTCTGGACCGTCGGCTGGACCGGAGCAGACCCTTTCGGCGTCGCCACCAGGAAGCCCCTGGACCCCGTGGAAGCGGTCCACAAACTCAGCGAACTCGGTGCCTATGGCATCACGTTCCACGACAACGACCTCGTCCCGTTCGATGCCACGGCCTCCGAGCGCGAACTGATCCTCAAGAACTTCAGGGCTGCCCTGGCCGAGACCGGCCTCAAGACCCCCATGGTGACCACCAACCTGTTCAGCCACCCGGTGTTCAAGGACGGCGGCTTCACCTCCAATGACCGCTCCGTCCGCCGATTCGCCCTCAGCAAGGTCCTGCAGAACATCGACCTCGCAGCCGAGCTGGGCGCCGAAACGTTCGTTATGTGGGGCGGGCGCGAAGGCAGCGAATACGACGGTTCAAAGGACCTGTCCGCCGCGTTGGACCGCATGAAGGAAGGGGTAGACACCGCCGCCGCCTACATCAAGGACAAGGGCTATGGCTTGCGGATCGCCCTGGAGCCCAAGCCCAACGAGCCCCGCGGCGACATCTTCCTGCCCACCGTGGGCCACGGGCTGGCCTTCATCGCCCAGCTCGAGCACGGCGACATCGTGGGCCTCAACCCCGAGACCGGACACGAGCAGATGGCAGGCCTGAACTTCACCCACGGCATCGCCCAGGCCCTCTGGGCCGGCAAGCTCTTCCACATCGACCTCAACGGCCAGCGCGGCATCAAGTACGACCAGGACCTCGTCTTCGGTCATGGCGACCTCACCAGCGCGTTCTTCACCGTGGATCTGCTCGAGAACGGCTTCCCCAACGGCGGCCCCAAGTACGACGGACCGCGCCACTTTGACTACAAGCCGTCCCGGACCGATGGTTACGACGGCGTTTGGGAGTCCGCGAAGTCCAACATGTCCATGTACCTCCTGCTCAAGGAACGCGCGCTCGCCTTCCGTGCAGACCCTGAAGTCCAGGAGGCCCTCAAGGCCTCCGGTGTATTCGAGCTCGGCGAACCGACCCTCGCCGCCGGTGAGACCACCGCGGACCTGCTCGCTGATGCGTCCGCTTTCGCGGAATTCGACGCCGACGCCGCCGCCGAGCGCTCCTTCGCCTTCGTGCGGCTCAACCAGCTGGCCATCGAGCACCTGCTCAACGCTCGCTAAGCCGCAGGCACCCCACCACCACGGCGCCGCCGGATCAGGACATGATCCGGCGGTGCCGGCGCATCAGAAGGAACCCCATGGCCCTCGTTGCCGGAATCGACAGCTCCACCCAGTCCTGCAAAGTAGTGATCCGCGACGCGGACACCGGCGAGCTGGTGCGCCAGGGCCGCGCCAGCCACCCCGACGGAACCGAAGTCCACCCCGACCATTGGTGGAACGCCCTGCAGGCTGCAATCACCCAGGCAGGCGGGCTCGCCGACGTCAGCGCCATCTCCGTCGGCGGACAGCAGCACGGCATGGTTTGCCTCGACAGTGCCGGTGAGGTCATCAGGCCGGCACTGCTGTGGAACGACACCAGGAGTGCTCCCGCCGCCCTCGAAATGATCCGGGAGGCCGGCGACGGCGACTCCGCAGCGGGTGCCCGCTACTGGTCCCGCGCCACGGGAACTGTACCGGTTGCCTCCCTGACCGTCACCAAGCTGCGGTGGCTTGCAGAGAACGAGCCGGCGAACGCCGAACGGGTTGCCGCCGTATGCCTGCCGCACGACTGGCTCTCCTGGCGCCTGGCTGGCTTTGGTCCCGGCAGCGGCGACGCGGGCCTGGCCGCGCTCCGCACCGACCGCTCAGATGCTTCGGGCACGGGCTACTACTCCGCCTCCTCCGGCGAGTACCTTCCCGACGCCCTCGAAAAGTCCCTTGGCCGCGTTCCGCACCTTCCCGCCGTCGTTGGTCCGTTGGACATCGCAGGAAAAACTCCGGAAGGGGCGCTCATCGGACCGGGTGCCGGGGACAACGCCGCCGCCGCGCTGGGCGTCGGCGCGGGCGTGGGCGACGTCGTGCTTTCACTTGGCACGTCCGGGACCGTGTTCGCCGTGTCAACGACGCCGGCTGCCGATGCATCGGGGCTTGTTGCAGGATTTGCGGACGCCACGGGCAACTATCTGCCGCTCGCCTGCACGCTCAACGCAACCCGGGTCTTCGACGCCACTGCCGCGCTGCTCGATGTCAGCCTCGAGGAGTTCAACGAGCTTGCCCTGTCGGCTCCCGCAGGGGCCGGCGGCCTGACCCTGGTCCCCTATTTCGACGGCGAGCGGACACCCAACCTGCCGGAGGCGGCAGGATCACTGCACGGCATCACACGGACGAACTACACCCCCGCGAACCTGGCGCGCGCCGCCGTCGAAGGCGTGGTCTGTTCCCTCGCCGACGGCCTGGCGGCCCTCCGGTCGCAAGGGGTGGACGCTCAGCGTGTCATCCTGGTGGGCGGCGGTGCGCAGTCGCCTGCTGTGCAACTGGCGGCCAGCCAGCTGCTTGGCCTTCCTGGCTTTGTTCCGACCCCCGGCGAGTACGTGGCCGACGGCGCCGCGCGCCAGGCAGCCGCCGTGCTGGCCGGGGCCTTCCCTGAGTGGACGCTCAGCGGTGTGGAACTGCCGGCAGAACCGTCCGACGGCGGCGTGCTGGCCAGGTACCGCAGGCACGCCGCCGCCTACTTGGGCTGAACCCGCGGCAGATCCCGGGATTCTAAGCGGGGCAAAAGCGAAGGACCTGCACCGTGACGGCGGTGCAGGTCCTTCGCAGTGGGGCGCAGGCGCCTGCCGTGACGTAGCAGGCGCCCGCGGTCTGGATCAGGTCAGGCGTACGGCAACACGAGTTCCGCGTAGCGTGCCTTGATGGTCTCCAGGACGGCGTCGCCGTCAGCGTCCCAGATGTCCTGATTAAAGATTTCAACCTCGATGTCGCCCGTGTATCCGGCGTCCCGGACCCAGGTGCCGATGGTGGCGAAGTCGATCACGCCGTCGCCCATGAAGCCCCGCGACAGCAATGGATCTGCCGCAATGGGCATGTTGAAGTCGCACACCTGGTAGGAAGCGATGCGGTCCTCCCGGCCTGCGCGTGCAATCTGTGCCTTAAGTTCCGGGTCCCACCAGACGTGGAACGTGTCGACGGCGACGCCCACATCCTTGGTGTCAAACGGCGCCGCGAGGTCAAGGGCCTGCCCCAGTGTGGAGATCAGCGCACGGTCCGCGGCGTACATCGGATGCAGGGGTTCGAGCACCAGCCGGATGCCGTTCTCGGAGGCGAACGGGACAAGATCGGCAAGGCGGTCTGCCACGCGCTGGCGGGCAGCCACCACGTCTTTCTCCCCCGGCGCCAGTCCGCCGACCACCAGGAAGAGTTCCCGGGTGTCCAGCGCTACTGCCTCGAGGATCGCCGCGCGGTTGTCCGCCAGCGCGGCAGCCTGGCCGTCGGCTTCGGCAGCGGTCAGGAAGCCGCCTCGGCAGAGCGAGGAGACCCGGAGGCCGGCGTCCTTGATCAGCTTTGCGGCCTTGTCCAGCCCTGCTTCTTCCACGCGGTCACGCCAGGGCCCGATCGCGGGGATTCCGGCGCGGACGCAGCCCTCCACAGCCTCGGCCAGCGTCCATTTCTTGGTGGTGGCGCTGTTCAGGGACAGTCGTGAGAAGTCGCTCATACTCCCACTCCGTTGATGCGCAGGTAGTCGGACATCCGGAACGCGGCGAGGGCCGGGTCCTTAAGCAGCCCGGCCTGGTCCGCCAGCTCGAAGGTTTTGGCCAGGTGCACCACGGAGCGGCCGGAGTGCAGGCCGCCCACCATCTGGAAGCCTGGCTGCTTGCCGTTGAGCCAGGACAAGAACGCGATCCCGGTCTTGTAGTAGAACGTGGGGGCGCTGAAGATGTGCTTGCCAAGTTCGCGGGTGGAGTCGAGGATGGCCCGCGCTTCCGCAGCGTTGCCGGCGTCGTATTGCTGCAGCGCAACAGAAGCCGCCGGGTAGATAGCCGCGAATATGCCCAGCAGGGCGTCCGAGTGGTTTGTACCATCGCCGTCGATCAGTTCCGGGTAGTTGAAGTCGTCGCCGGTGTACAGGCGGACGCCTTCGGGCAGGACCGCGCGGAGGGCAACTTCGTGGCTGGCGTCCAGCAGGGACACCTTGACGCCGTCCACCTTGTCGGCGTTGTCGCGGATCAGGGAGAGGAACGTCTCGGTGGCCTGGGCGACGTCGTCCGAACCCCAGTAGCCGGCCAAGGCGGGATCGAACATGGTTCCGAGCCAGTGCAGGATGACAGGCTGGTCCACTTCCTGGAGCAGGGTGGAGTACACCTTCAGGTAGTCTTCCGGACCGGCGGCAACGCGGGCCAGTGCCCGGGAGGCCATCAGGATGACCTTGGGTCCGGCTTCACTGACGACGGCGATCTGCTCGCGGTAAGCCTCGACGACGGCTGCGAGTCCAGCCTCGCCCGTGGGCAGGGTGGTGATGTCCAACTGGTCGGTGCCAGCGCCGCAGGAGACGAGGTCCCGCACGGTTTTGCCGGCGGTCGCGGCGTTGCCGGCTGAGACCACCGAGGCGGCCTCCACACCCGTGCGCTTGATGAGCTGCTGGGTGGCGGCCCAGTCAAGGCCCATGCCGCGCTGCGCGGTGTCCATGGCATCGGCAACGCCCAGGCCATAGGACCACAGTTCGTGCCGGTACGCCATGGTGGCGTCCCAGTCCAGGCGTGCCGGGGCGCCCGGTGTGTTGTCTGCCAGGACCTCTGGAATCACGTGCGCCGCTGCGTAGGCGCGCCGGGCTGTGAGCGGTGCGGCGGGGCGGGCCCAGGATGCACCGCCTTGGAGGCGGTACTCCCGGGTTCCGCCGTCGTTGGAGGGAAGGATCAGGGAAGTCATCAGAGGGTGATCTCCGGGATGTCGATGGTGCGGCGTTCGTCGTTGGACTGCAGGCCCAGCTCGGCGAGCTGCACGCCGCGGGCGGCGGAGAGCAGGCCGAAGCGGTGTTCGCGGCCGGCGACGACGTCGCGGAGGAATTCTTCCCACTGAAGTTTGAAGCCGTTGTCCAGTTCGGCGTTGGCGGGAACTTCCTGCCACTGGTCGCGGAAGGATTCCGTGACGGGCAGGTCCGGGTTCCAGACCGGCTTGGGGGTGTGGGCGCGTTGCTGGGCAACACACTTGTTCAAACCGGCAACCGCGGAGCCGTGTGTGCCGTCAATCTGGAATTCGACCAGTTCGTCACGGTAGACACGAACGGCCCACGAGGAGTTGATCTGGCCGATGACTTCGTCGCCGCCCGGGGTCTCGAGTTCGAAGATGCCGTAGGAGGCGTCGTCCGCGGTGGCCTTGTATTCCTTCCCTGCCTCGTCCCAGCGGGCCGGGATGTGTGTGGCGGTCTTGGCGTTGACACTCTTGACCTTGCCAATGATGCCTTCGAGGACGTAGTTCCAGTGGCAGAACATGTCCGTGGTCATTCCACCGCCGTCTTCCTTGCGGTAGTTCCAGGACGGGCGCTGGGCAGCCTGCACGTCGCCTTCGAAGACCCAGTAACCGAATTCGCCACGGATGGAGAGGATGCGGCCGAAGAAGCCTTCGTCCACCAGGCGGCGCAGCTTGACGAGGCCGGGCAGGTACAGCTTGTCATGCACGACGCCGGCAGTGACACCGGCTTCCTTGCCGATGCGCGCCAGTTCGATGGCCTCCTCGAGCGTCTCTGCCGTGGGCTTCTCGGTGAAGATGTGCTTGCCGGCCAGCATGGCTTTCTTCAGGGTGGCCGCGCGGAGGCTGGTCATCGAGGCATCAAAAATGACGTCAACCGTGGGGTCATTGATTACCGAGTCCAGGTCCGTAGTCCACTCCGCCACTTTGTGCAGTTCCGCGAGTTCGCGGATCTTGGCTTCGTTGCGGCCTACCAGGATCGGTTCGATCTGGACTTTCGTGCCGTCCTCCAGCGTGAAGCCTCCCGCGTCACGGATGGGGAGGATGGAACGCAGCAGATGCTGGCGGTAACCCATCCGGCCGGTGATGCCGTTCATGGCGATACGGATCGTCTTTGTTTCGAAGCCCATGTGTCCTCCACGGTGAGTGAGCAGTGTTACTCAAGCTGTCTGGGAAAGCGCATTCCCACTGCCACTATTCTGCACCCCGCGACACGGAATTGGCAAGCGCTTTCCGGCGAGTGCCTAAAACTGCCATAATGTGCTCAACGCCATTGGCGGCTAGTCCCGCGCGAAATACCGTCTGAAAAGGAGATCCCGTGGCTGCAAGTACCCTCACCGAGGTGGCCCGGCTGGCTGGGGTCTCGCCTGCTACGGCCTCCCGCGTGCTCAACGGTTCGGCCCGGAAACCGGGGCAGGACATCGCCGACCGCGTGCGGCAAGCCGCGGACTCGCTTGGCTACATTCCCAACGCCCAAGCCCAGGGCCTGGCCAAGTCAAGCTCCGGCCTCATCGGCCTGATCGTGCACGACATCGCGGACCCCTATTTTGCCGCGATCGCCCGCGGCGTCCAGGAAGCCGCCCGGGAGCAGGGCCGCATGGTCCTGCTCGCTACTACTGCCGGTGCACCCGCGGACGAAAAAGAGGCTGTCGCCGCCTTCGCCGCGCGCCGGGCCGATTCGATCGTGATCGCCGGGTCCCGTTCCTCCCGCGCCGAGGACACCAAAGGCAACGCCGATCTGGCCGCGGAACTGGACAGGTATTGCCGCAACGGCGGCCAGGTGGCAGTGGTGGGACACCCGGTAGTAGGGGCTGAGGTGACGGAGGGCTACCACGTGGTGGAAGTGCCCAACGAGGAGCTCGCCACCAGCCTTGCCTCCGAGCTTGCAGCCTCCCGGCAGGACGACGACTTCGTGATCATCGGCGGCCCGGAAGGACTCTTCACCTCCGATGACCGGATCCGCGGCTTCCAGAAGGGCCTTGCCGACGCAGGCAGGCCTCCGGCGGAGATTCTGCGCAGTTCCTTTAACAGGGCCGGCGGGTACGAAGCCGGGGTCACCCTGGCCGAACGGATCAAGGCTGCGGGCCGGGACGGCCAACGGGGCGAAGGGAACGCGAACCAGGATCCGGCCAGGGGGCTGTGCATCTTCGCCGTCAACGACGTCATGGCAATTGGGGCTGCCGCCGCCCTCCGCAGCAAGGGCCTGCGCGTCCCCCGCGACGCCACCATCGCCGGCTTCGACGACATCGAGACGCTGCGCGATTTCCGTCCGGCCTTGTCCACCGTGCACCTTCCGCTTGAGGACATTGGCAGGATCGCCACACGCAGCGCCGCCGGCTCCGCCGCAGCCGAAGACGCCGCCGAACCGTCTCCGGTGACCGGACGCGTGACGCTTCGCCGCAGCACCGAGATGGCCTCCTGAGGTGGCGACCGCCTCCCTCACTGCTGTCCCCGCCCGCACCGACCGGCCGCGGCCTGCCGTCCTTGTCCTTCCAGGCGGAGGTTACGGCCATCAGGCTGACCACGAGGCTGAGCCGGTTGCCGAGTGGCTTGCCTCGCTGGGGATCCACGCCTATGTGCTCCGTTACCGGGTTGCACCGCAGCGCCACCCGGCGCCCCTTGAGGATGCCAAAGCTGCGCTGCTGCAGATCCGCGCGGGAGGCATGGGCCTGGCCGTGGACGGCTCACGGGTGGGCGTCCTCGGGTTCTCCGCTGGCGGCCACCTGGCGGCCACGCTGTCAACAGCGGTGGCTACCGGCGATGCAGCGCTCGACCTCCAGGCCGCCGTCCCGGACCTGACAGTGCTGTGCTATCCCGTGGTGTCCTACACGGACGAAGTGCACCAGGGGTGCGTGGACAATTTACTCGGGGCGTCGCCGTCGGAAGCGCTGCTCCGGGAAGTTTCCGCCGATCTCCACGTCACTGCCACTACTCCCCCGGCATTTGTGTGGCACACGGCCGACGACGCGGCGGTGCCGGTCCATCACAGCCTCGCCTACACCGGGTCATTGGTCCGCGCCGGCGTGCCGGCCGAACTGCACGTGTTTCCGCACGGGCGCCACGGCCTCGGACTCGCTCCCGAGGATCCGGGACCGGCTCAGTGGACCTCGCTGTGCGCGGCGTGGCTGACGCGGATGGGGTGGACTCAGTCCTCGCCCAGAGCGATGTGATTCAGGAAGTCCGCATCATGGCTGACGTTCTCCGCGAGGTCCTCTGCCACGAACTCAAGCATCATGTCCACTGGCCGGCCCGACTCACGCACGGCATCGGCCACCGACTGCCACAGTTGCTTACGTCCGCTCAGGGGTAGCCGCTCCTGCTGCGGCCACCACGAAAAGCAATGCACGCCGGAAACAAACGGAAGCACCTTGCGCAGGCTCGCCAGGGCGGCCTGGTCGGAAAGTCCGACGGCGGGCTGCCAGTAAGTCCCCACGTTGTCCCGGCCAACGTCCCGGAGCAACTGGATGGTGGACTCGGGCGTGTCCGTGAGCGTGCCGCCGTGGTACTCGAAGGCAAGGTCCAGACCCTGGCGGCCGGCAATGTCCGCGATCCGCAGCGTGTCCCGGACAACTTCCGCCCGCAGACCGCCGTCGGATTCGGCCGAGCCGAGTTCGCCCGCCCAGATCCGGACTCTTGGCGCTCCCAGGCGAACGGCCAGTTCCACTGCGGCTTCAAAATCAGTGAAGCTGCCGGCACGGTAAGAGGAGCCCAGGGACAGGATCTCCAAGCCTGCGGCCAGGGTAGCTTCGCGGGCTTCGTCTGCAGAGGCGCCATCGCGGATATGCGCGTCTGTTCCCCACTCGATTCCGGCCAGGCCGGCGTCGGCCGCTATCCGGGCAACGTCTGCAATGCTGCTGTTCGGCAGCGTCACCGAACATAGGCCAGGGGTGAGCGCTGAACGGTTCCAGTCCGGCAGTTCCGTCTGCTGTCCAAGGGTCATTGGCATTCTTTCCGTTGCGGCGGCCCGATCAACTTCTGGGCCGGGGTGGGATTGCCTCCCAGCGTAGCGGGAAGGCGTTTGCCACGTTAATCATTTCGTAGCAGGCCGCATCGGGCGGACTACCCTGTAGGCATGGAAGACGAGCCGGTTCATGGCCTGACCACGGCACCTGCAGAATGGGCCGACGTCGAGAGCCTCTTCAGCCTGCCCGGTGAACCGTCGCGCTGCTGGTGCCGGTACTTCGCGCTCACCGGTCCCGAGTACTCCGCGCTGGAACCAGCCGCGCGCAAGGCGCAACTGCGGGAAAAGTTCGACGCCGGGTCCCCCGCCCCCGGTGTGCTCGCCTTCCGGGCGGGGCGGCCGGTGGGCTGGTGCGCGGTTGAACCGCGAACGTGTTACCCGCGGGTGCTCCGTTCCCGGGTCCTGCGGCTCGCGGAAGCATCAGCACCGGCCGATGCCGGGGCCGACGCCGTGGCTACTGATCCCGCGCCACGCGACGTGTGGTCCGTGACCTGCTTTGTGGTCGCTCCCGGCCACCGCCGCAGCGGTGTTGCGGATGCCCTGCTGGGCGCCGCCGTCGACCACGCCCGGATCCATGGTGCGGACGTGGTGGAAGGCTATCCGGTTGACCGCGGACTCAGGCCCAAGGCATCAGCTGCCGACCTGTATCACGGCACATTGAACCTGTTCCTGCGCGCAGGGTTCCAGGCTGTCAGCTCCGCCGTTCCGGGGCGGGCCGTGGTGCGCCTGGACCTTCGCGGAGGCCCGGCTAACTGAGCGCCCTGATGGTCCAGCCGGCCTCGTGGGACTCCCCAGGCGCCAGGTGCACCAGGTCCGTCCCTGAATTGAACGCGTCCGGCGGGCAGGTCATGGGCTCCACGGCAAGGCCCAGCCTGTCCTTGCCGCTGGGCTTGTCGGCAGTGTGGACCTGAACCCAGGGCCAGGTTCCGTCCCACTCCAGCTCGACACCGGTTCCCGCCGGATCAAGGACGCGGACAGCTGCGAGGCCATGTTTCCCGCGGATGATCCCTGTGAAGGCGTGGTCGATCTTGATGGTGCCCAGAGGGCGGGGGGTGCGGAAATCGAACTCATGGCCCTCAACCGGATGAATGCCTTCGGGCAGCAGCCGGTCAGCAGACACAGCCAGGAACTCCCGGGCGGGAAGCTCCATGGTCCAGTGGTCCAGCGGCGAGGGGCCGGCCACGAGGTAGGGGTGGGGACATACTCCGTAAGGCGCCGTTTGGGTGCCGGTGTTCCGCGTCCGGACCATGGAGTGGAGGCCGTCATCAGAGAGCCGGTAGGTGACGCAGACTTCAAGGCCGGACGGATACGCGGCATTGGCCTGGACGTTGCCGGCGAGCGTGATGGCATCCGTCGAGTGCTCCAGCACGTCCCAGTCCACTCCGGTCAGCAGGCCGTGGAGTGCCGTACCGCGCTCCGGTTCATTGATGTCTGCCCGGAAGGAGCGGTCACCGTAGCTGTATGTGCCATCGGCGAGGCGGTTGGGCCAGGGGGCGCAAATGACGCCGCGGTAGTCGGGAATCCCGCCGTCAGGGCCAAAGGTAACCACCAGGTGCCGTCCCTGGTACTGAAGTTCACGCAACGCGCCGCCGCGGGCCGTGACGATGGCCGAGTAAGACCCGAAGGCGATGCTGTGTTCCGTACCCGACATGATGGATCCTCTGCGTTCCAGCTGGTTGTTAGCGCTAACTAGCCTATTGTATCCAGGTTCGTTCTCGCCTCCTGTTACGTCACAGTGAGGATCCGGCTCGCTAAAGTTGCAGGATGGTGAACCGCGAGGTGCTGGCCACTATCCGTGCGGCCTTGGAAGAACAGGCCGACGCCGAACGCGGGGCGGGCGCGCAGGCCTACATGAAATCGTCCATCCCATCGCTGGGCGTCAGGGTGCCGGAGGTCAGGCGCCTGACAAAGGCCGCAGCCGCTGCCCACCCGTTCGAATCCCCCGAGCAGCTGCGGGCGACGGTGCTTGAGCTCTGGCGCGACGCCAAGGTGCGGGAGGAACGCTACGCGGCCATAGACCTCACCGGTGTGAAGATGGCAGCCAAGGACCTGGCGATGCTCCCTGTGTATGAGGAAATCATCCGGACCGGCGCCTGGTGGGACTTTGTGGACGGCGTGTCGGACCGGATCTGCGCCCTGCTCCAAGCACACCGGCCGGCCATGACTGAGGTTTTGCTTGGCTGGAGCCGGGACGAAGACCTCTGGATCAGGCGGGCCTCCATCACCGCCCAGCTCAAGGCCAAGGCCCACACTGACCGCAGGCTACTCAGGAACGTCCTTGAAGCCAATCTCGCGGATCGCGAGTTCTTCATCCGCAAGGCCATTGGCTGGGCACTGCGCGAGTTTGGCAAAACCGACCCGGAATGGGTCCGGACTTTCGTCGCCGAGCACGGCGAACACCTTAGTCCGCTGTCCCACCGGGAAGCGATCAGGAATCTCCCGTCAGATGACGGGGCGTGAGGTAACTGGCTGGTCCGACTTGCTGAAGAGCTGTTTGGTGCGAGGGTCCAGGAAAATCAGGTAGAGCGCGAACATCAGGGCGATAACAGCGGCAGCGTTGCGCGCCAGGGCGAGCGCCAGGCCAAGGTCCTCCGTCTGCAGGTACGGAAAGACTTCCAGCTGGTCCGAGATCGCATAGACCATAAAGAAGGACACGATGAAGTAGAGGGCCTTGACCTGCCAGTCGTCCCGGATGCCTGTAACTGCGAACAACGGGATCAGCCAGACCACATACCAGGACTGGATCATGGGGGCCAGCAGGACGATGGCGGCAAATGCCAACGTCAGCCGGCGCATGAGGCGGTCGTGGTCTCCCTTGAAGATCTGCCAGGCGACGATGCCCACGGCCAGCAGCTTCCCGGCGTCGTACACCCATTTGGCGAGCCCCCAGCCGTCGAGGCTGAACGCGTTGGCGATGGAAGCGACCACCAGGCCCATCAGCCCGATCGGCGCGTACCAGATCCAAATGCTGCCGGGAGCCGAGAGGCCATTAATCCAGCCAAAACCGAAGCCGTTGACCCGGCTCATGGCAAAAAGAATCCCCACGCTCAGGCCGGCCGTGAGTGCCCAGTACAGGAATTTCCGCGGCCAGCTGGCGTCCTTGCCGGCCCAGAGCAGGCCGATGAAGGGCAGGAAGACGATGGTGATCGGCTTGACCGAGATGGACAGCGTGACCAGCACGATGCCCAGCACCACGCGCCGGGTGGCGCAGTAGTACAGGCCAGCTAGGGCCAGCCCGATCATCAGGGCGTCGTTGTGCACGCTGGCAATGAAGTTGGTGAGGAACAGTGGATTGGCTGCGGTGAGCCAGAGTGCCCGGTGCGGGTTGACGCCATGGAGGTCCGCCAGCTTGGGCACGTAGATAATGCACAGCACGATGCCCACCAGAGCAGCCAGCCGGAACAGCATCACGCTGGCCTCCGGGTGCACGTTGGTGGACCAGACCACAAACTGCTCAATCCACAGGAACAGCTGGCCATATGGGACCGGGGCCTCGGTCCACATCTTGTCGGCGCCGAGCTGGAAATAGTTGGACAGCGCGGAAATGCCGTTTTCGTAGGGATTGAAGCCTTCCACCATCAGCCTGCCCTGGCCGATGTAGGCGTACACATCCCGGCTGAACAACGGCACTGTGAACATCATCGGCAGGCCCCAAAGCACCACGGCCTGAAGGGTGGCTTTGCGCGCCGCCAGGCCCCAGATCCGGACGCGTTGGCCCAGCCTGAGCCAGGCGCGGACCAGGAGCATGCCGCCGACGGCCAGGAGGATGATGGACAGCGCAACACCGATGGCCTCGGTCCGCATCCAGATGAAGAGCGGCATCCGCCGCAACTCCGAGACGGGCGCAAGCCAACCGACTCCCAGGGAACCGACCATCATCAACACCGAACCGATAAAGCCGGCGATCAGCGGAGACCGTGCGTTGTCGACCTCGGCCTCTGGCAGCTTGAGGATCGGGGCGGCCTTCTCCCCCGCTGCAGGCACAGGCCCCGTCATCTCAGGATTGTCCAATCTGTTGCATTCCACGCTTCCGCCCTGCGGGCCTCACCGGGCCGGCCGGGGCATAGTACAACGACGGAAAATTCACCGCCGCGTTTCCGAAATCCTAGCATCGGACGGCCCGGACAGAGCTAAACGGTAGGCTTGTCAAGTGCCTATATCTAATGAACGCATCGTCTGGATCGACTGCGAAATGACCGGCCTGGACATCAAGAACGACGCCCTGATCGAGGTGGCGGCCTTGGTGACGGACTCGGAACTGAACATCCTGGGCGATGGAGTGGACGTAGTGATCAAGCCGGAGGATTCCGCGCTGGCCCAGATGAATGATTTCGTCCGCGACATGCATACGCGCTCGGGGCTGCTGACGGAACTGCCGCACGGCAAGACCATGGCCGAGGCCGAGGCCGCCGTCATGGAATACATCGAAAAGTGGGTCCCGGACCCCCGTAAGGCGCCGTTGGGCGGCAACTCGGTGGGCACGGACCGTGTGTTCCTGTCCCGGGACATGCCCTCAGTGGTGGAACACCTGCACTACCGCGTGATCGATGTCAGCACCATTAAGGAACTCTCACGCCGGTGGTTTGCGCGAGCGTATTTCCAATCCCCCGCCAAAAAGGGCGGTCACCGCGCCCTCGGTGACATCAAAGACTCCATCGACGAACTCCGTTACTACCGGGAAGCCGTATTTGTCCCGGCGCCAGGCCCGGACAGCGCAACGGCCCAGGCCATCTCCAAACGGATCGCCGCCGGCGCGGAAACCACCGCCGCTGATGCAGACCCAGCGGTCCCAGGGACGTAATCTGCACCACGTTTGCTTCGAATTTTGGCCAAAAACGGGAAAAGTGGCAAAAGCACACGCGAACAGCAGGTAAGCTATTTGAGTTGCCTTTCCAGAGAGCCGGTCGCCCGGTAGACCTGCAAGGCACATGGTGGGCTTAGCTCAGTTGGCAGAGCGCCTGGTTGTGGTCCAGGAGGTCGCGGGTTCAACCCCCGTAGCTCACCCGCACAGGATGGTTCTAGCAGCCGTTCGAGAAGGAGGCCGCACCGGATATCCGGTGCGGCCTCCTTTGTTTTGCATCCTTGTTTAGCGCACAACGGCCGGCATCGCGCCGCATCCCGAAGGACCCGTCTGACATGACAGTTATGCCAATCACCATTTGGGGGGAACCGGTGCTGCACCGCCGGGCTTCCGAGGTGGAAGTGTTCGACGACGAACTCAGGACCCTGATTGCGGACATGTTCGAAACCAACGACGCCGCGAACGGCGTCGGACTCGCGGCGCCGCAGGTCGGGGTCGGCAAGCGGATTTTTGTCTACAAATACGCCAACGATGACGGCGCACCTCCCGCAGGTGTATTGGTCAACCCTGTCCTGACCCTGTCCAAAATCTCTGGCGCCCTTCCCGATCCCGATGAGGAAGAGGAGGGCTGCCTGTCTTTTCCGGGCGGACAGTACCCGTTGAAGCGTGCCGAGTGGGCCAGGGTGCGCGGCTTCGACGGCTATGGGCAGCCGGTTGAATTTGAGGCCACAGGGTGGTTCGCGCGGGTAATCCAGCACGAGTATGACCACCTGGACGGAAAACTCTACGTCAACCGGCTGATCGACCGCTATGCACGCAAGGCGATGAAGCAGGCCAAGAAGAGCGGTTGGGGCGTTCCGGGCCTAACCTGGATGCCCGGCGTCGACCCGGATCCTTTCGGCCACTAGTCCACGAGTCGGACGTCAGCCCGCAGTAACAGTCAGCTGCTGGGGGCAGCTGTCCAGGACCCTCTTCATGGCGTCCTTCTCCGGCTGCGTCACCCAAAGCCCATAGGCGGCCTTCACCGAGATCTGCCTTGCGACATAGTGGCAGCGGAAGGCCTTGTTCTTGGGCAACCAGGTGGCGGCGTCACCTGCACTCTTCTGCTGGTTGGCGGGCCCGTCCGCGGCGATAAGGTTCAGGGGGTCATTGGCCAGGCTCTGGCGCTGCAGCGGTGTCAGGCTCTGCGCGCCCTTTTGCCAGGCGTCGCCCAGGGCCACCACATGATCGATCTGGACCGCCTTGCTGCTCTCCGAGCCTCGCCGGAAGTCCACGGGAAGTCCTGTGTAAGGCTCGTGGAAATGGCCGGCCGCCACTCGGCATGTGGAGCCTTCGGTGAACACCACGCCCGTGAGGTCACGGCGAAGGACGTCGTTGCGGGTGTCGCAGCCATTCCGGTCCAGGTCCTGCCACGCCTGCCCGAAGGCTTCGCGCTCATAGTTGTCGTTAGGTGCACGCCCCTTGACCGGCAGCCCGTCGAGGGCTTCACGGGCACTCCCCCGCGGCACAGCATGCACCGGGGCCACCGGTTTCATAAAGCCCGGATCGAAAACCGGCGCCTCCGTAGGTCCTGCAATGGCCGGTTCCGCCGCCGCGAACTGGCCGGCAGTGAAGAACCACGCCACCGACGCTACAGCGGATACTCCCAGGAGAATGACCAGGGCCCATGCCTGCCGCGAGCGGCGGCGTGCCCGTCTGTAAGCAGACCAGCTGACGGTCACGGGCAGCCTGCCCTTCCGGAAACGTAGTGCACCAGAAGAGCCTAGGACACTCCTCGGACAACGTGGCCGATATCCACAGTGTTGGGGAGGAGTGGGAAGCCGGGAAAGAGCTTCTTATTGTTCCCGGGTCACCCTCCGGAGATCTTCGGCGGCAACCTGGAGCAGCTCTTCGAGTTGGCGCACGCGATCTTCGCTGACATCTCCGGCCTTGTAACCCGCCTGGGCCTCCTCCAGGAGGCGGATGGCCCGTTTGTGGTTGGCCTTGGCTACATCCAGGGCGTGTTCGAGCGTGGTCTCGTGGAGAGTTTCGTTATTCATGCCACCAGTGTGGTCCCGTTTCCCGGCTGATTCCAGAGAACCAGCCGGGAAATTGCCTCAGAGGAGGGAATCAGACGGCGATGGCCGCCAGTGCCGCGGCAGGTTCCTTGGCGGGAAACGACGGCGGGTTGACCCCTGCCATCTCTTCCATGACGCGGACCACCTGGCAGGAGTAGCCGAATTCGTTGTCGTACCAGACGTAGAGGATGACGTTCTTGTCGTTGGAGATCGTGGCCAGGCCGTCCACGATGCCCGCACGGCGGGAACCGACGAAGTCGGTGGACACAACCTCGGGGGAATCGATGTAGTCGATCTGCTTGCGCAGGTCCGAATGCAGGGACATCTGGCGCAGGTAGTTGTTCACCTCGTCCTTGGTGGTGCCGTTTTCAAGGCTCAGGTTCAGGATGGCGAGGGAGACATCGGGGGTGGGGACGCGGATGGAGCTGCCGGAAAGCTTGCCCTGAAGTTCGGGCAGCGCCTTCGCCACAGCAGTGGCCGCACCGGTTTCGGTGATGACCATGTTCAGCGCGGCGGAGCGGCCGCGGCGGTCGCCCTTGTGGAAGTTGTCGATCAGGTTCTGGTCGTTAGTGAAGGAGTGGACGGTTTCCACGTGGCCGTGGATCACGCCGAACTTGTCGTTGATGGCCTTCAGGACCGGGGTGATGGCGTTGGTGGTGCAGGACGCCGCGGAGACGATCTGGTCAGTATCCTCGATGCTGCCGTGGTTAATGCCGTGCACGATGTTCTTGAGCGCGCCCTTGCCCGGAGCGGTGAGGAGAACACGCGAAGCACCCTTGCTCTGAAGGTGCTGTGACAGGCCTTCGGCGTCGCGCCAGCGTCCCGTGTTGTCCACCACCAAGGCGTCGTGGATGCCGTAGGACGTGTAATCGATCGTCGCGGGGTTGTCCGAGTAGATGACCTGGACCTGGACACCGTTCGCGGTGATGGTGTTGGCTTCCTCGTCCACGCGGATGGTGCCTTCAAAGGAACCATGGACCGAATCGCGGCGCAGCAGGCTGGCGCGCTTGGAGAGATCCTTGTCCGATCCACGGCGCACCACGATGGCGCGCAGGCGAAGGCCGTGGCCGCCACCAGCCTTTTCGATCAGGAGGCGGGCAAGGAGCCGGCCAATCCGGCCGAAGCCATAGAGCACAACGTCAGTGCTGGTGCGGTCGTCGGCGCCGCGTTTGCCCACTACCTCGGCCAGTTCGGCGCGGAGGAACTCTTCCAGTGTGGCGCCGTCGCCCTCGGCCTTGAACTTCTGGTTCAGGCGGGCAATGTCGATCGCGGCCGCGCCCAGTTCCAGGCCGGCGAGGGTGTTCAGCAGCGGGGCTGTTTCTTCCAGAAGCAGCTCATCCTTGCTCATACGGCGGGCGAACCGGTGCGCCTTCAGGATGTTCATGGTGGACTTGTTAATCAGGCTGCGGCCGTGGATGGAAGTCACCACGTTGTTTTCACGGTACAGCCGGCCGATCACCGGAATCATGGCCTCGGCGAGGGCCTCCCGGCCCATCCACGTATCAAGACAAGAATCTGACGTCTGGCTCACAGAACTACCTTCCTTGGGTCAACCACATACGTCCTCGTACGCGGAGGGCGGCCGCCGGAGGTGTTCCGGGGCGCAAGCGTCGGCGGGGATTCGGTCCACCCCGGACACCTTGGAGAAGCGCGAAGAAAAACCACCGGCTGCGAACGCAGACCCGGTGGCAGAACTTCTACGTTCGCTCTCTATTCTAGGCGGGAGGGGCGCCCTGGACTGCCCCGTCCGGCGTGAAGTCACTCACATGACTTGAGCTGACGTTGTGTGGATGGGTTGACCGATACGCCGGGTTCTGTGCTCCCGTGCCGTTACCAGCGCGGGAGTAGCGGCCATCCATCTACGGACGCCGTTGCCGACGCCCTCCAGCGGCCTACCCGGACACTCGGGCGGGCAGCCCTCAAACGTGTCCTGTCTGGCCTTGCTCCGGGTGGGGTTTACCTAGCCTTCCCGGTCACCCGGGAAGCTGGTGGTCTCTTACACCACCGTTTCACCCTTACCTGTTTCGTGCCGCTTTCAAACCGGCGCGACACAGGCGGTCTGTTCTCTGTGGCACTGGCCTGCGGGTTACCCCGAGTGGGCGTTACCCACCACCCTGCCCTGTGGAGCCCGGACGTTCCTCGAGCCACTTGCGTGACGCGCGGCCGCCTGGTCAACCCATCCGGCACCCAGTCTACCGGGCAAGGGGGCGCCCAAGTCGCCGGTAAGATCGTACGGTGCTGATTCTGCTTCCCCCCTCCGAAGGCAAGACTCCCGCAGCCCGGGGAACCGCCGTCGACTGGCCTTCCCTCAGCTTCCCGGCACTGAACACCTACCGGGCCAAAGTCCTGGATGCCCTGGGAACGGTGAGTGCACACGAGGACGCCCTCGCGCTGCTGGGCGTCGGGGCATCGCTGCGGGACGACGTCGAACGGAACACCCGGCTGCACGCCGAACCGGCGGCGCCTGCCCACCAGATCTACTCGGGGGTTTTGTACGACGCCCTGGGCTACAAAACGCTGACGCCCGCGCAGCGCCGGAAGGCCGACGAGGCGGTGCTGGTGGTATCCGCGCTGTGGGGTGCCATCCGCTTTGCCGACCGGGTGCCCGCCTACCGGCTGTCGATGGGGACTGCACTGCCCGACGTCGGCCGCCTCGCCTCGTTCTGGAAGCCGCAACTGTCGGAGGCCCTCACGGAGGCTGCGGCAGGCCAGCTGCTGGTGGACTGCCGTTCAAGCACGTACGCCGCGGCGTGGGCACCCCCGCCGGCGCAGACCGTCGCCGTCAACGTTTTCACTGAAGTGGATGGCGTGCGCAAGGTGGTGAGCCACTTTGCGAAGCACACGCGCGGGGAACTGGCCCGGCACTTGCTGGTCCGCCGCGGCAACGCCCCGCAGACCCCGGCACAGCTCCTGAAGGCGGCGCGCGAAAAGTGGGACGCGGAGCTGGTTGACGGTGCAGCCCGTAAGCCGCACGCGTTGAACATCATCCTGGGTTAGTTGGTCGGGCTGGCCGTGTTCCACTCGGCGGAGCGCACCAGGATGGCACCGGAGTCCGGGCAAAAGACGATGTCGTCCTCGGCGGCGGCTTTGATTTCGGCGAGGTCGCCGGGGCTGAGCTTCATTCCGGAAGCCTCGGACGTTCCATGGAACAACCGTGCGGCGCCCACTCCTCGCTTGGCCAGCGTTTTTTCGTAAACGGCCAACATCCCGGCGTCCAGTCCTGCGGCGAACTCAGCGCGTTGGCGTTTGACCTCCGCTGCCTCGGCATCCACTTCAGCCAGGGCTTTGTCCAGCTCGGCGCGGATGCCGCCGAATGAGCCCTGGATGTTGTCCACGATCAGCTGCTGGGCCGCCTGCCTGGCGCGGAGCGAATCCAGTCGCTCCATGACTTCGAGCTCTATGTCCTCGAGGTCTGAGCGGCGCCTGTTCAGCGACGCGATGTCCTTCTGCAGGGCCACGAGGTCCTTGGAAAGCCCCGTTCCGCTGTTGAGCCGGGCCTCGTCGCGTTCAATGCGGGTGGTGACCTGTTCGACGTCGGACTCTGCCCGCTTCAGCTCAGCCTCGGCGTCGTGCACGGCCATCTTGGCGGCACCCAGCTCACCGTTGGCAACCGACAGCGCCGACTGGAGATCCGTGATCCGGGGGTCGGTGTCCAGGGCACGACGCCGGTTGGCGAGCGACTTCAGCTTGGCGTCCAGTCCCTGCAATTCGAGCAACTTCAACTGTTCCGCCGGTGCTGCCTTGGCCACTGTTACCTCCGCTTGATCCCACCGGCCGGAGCCGGGCACCGAACCGGCGCTCTATAGACTCTAGCGCGTGGCCTGCTCCCCTGGCTCGCTTCGCACTCCAGGCTTAGCCCGGAGTCAGTATGAAGTCCCATGGATCACTGTTGGTGGTGCTCACCTGGATCTCCACATCGTGGCCCTGGTCGGCGAGCACGTTACCCAGCGCAGACGCTGCGGCCGGCAACCACAGCCACTCACTGGCGAAGTGCGAGACGTCAATAAGGTAGGGCCGGCCATTCACGGCGTCTTCGCGGGCCTCGGATGCCGGATGGTGCCTAAGGTCAGCGGTGACGAAGACGTCCGCATTGCTGGCGCGCACCTCGTTGAACAGCGAATCGCCGGCCCCGCCGCACACCGCGATGCGGCGCACCAGGCCATCCTTGTCACCTGAGACCCGCACTCCCCCGGCCACGGACGGCAGGATTCCAAAAACCCGTGCGGCGAAGTCTCCGAGGCTCATTACCTCCGCCAGGTGACCCACGCGCCCGATGCCCTCCTCGGGAAGGCCGTTGCTGGCGAGGGTCAAGGGCGATACGTCCTCCAGTCCCAGTGCGTCTGCCAGGACATCAGAAACACCGCCGACGGCGGAATCACCGTTGGTATGGACGGTCAGCAGTGCGGTTCCAGACTCGATCAGCCGGTGGATTGCCTTGCCTTTGGCCGTGGTGGCGGCCACCGAGGTGACGCCTTTCAAAAGCAGCGGATGGTGGGTGATGAGCAGCTCGGCTCCCCATTCCACGGCTTCCTCAATGACTTCCAGCGTGGGATCGACGGCGAACATCACCCGCGTGACCGGCGAGGACGGCCGTCCGGCCACCAGGCCCACTTCGTCCCAGCTCTCTGCCAGGGATTCGGGCCACAGTTCCTCTACCGCCAGCAACACCTGCCCCAACGTGGGCGGGACTGTCTGCTCTGCCGCGGGGGCTTCCTCCCGGGAGGTCCCGTCGTCGTGCGGTTCCGCATCTGCAACGCCGGTGTCTACAGGTTCCATAGTCTCAGTTTTACCCCATTCGGCGCCCTCCCCTGCATGTGGCAGAGTCCTTATAGGGTTGTCAGGGAATCATCCGGGGCTCCCAACCATTGAAGAGGTCATGAAAACTTTTGTTCTTGGCGGGGGCTGCTTCTGGTGCCTCGACGCTGTCTATCAAAAAACCAAGGGCGTCAGTTCAGTGGTTTCCGGCTACACCGGCGGCCACGATCCGAATCCCGACTACTACTCCGTCTGCAACGGGACCACCGGGCATGCCGAGGTGGTGGCGGTGACGTTTGACGAGGACGTGATCCCCGCCGAAGTCATCCTGGACATGTTCTTTGTCCTGCACGACCCCACCACGCTCAACCGGCAGGGATATGACGTGGGCACTCAGTACCGCTCGTCCATGTTCTATGAGACCACCGAGGAAAAAATACTGTTCGAGGAGGCGATCGAACGGAACCAGGCGCTGTGGTCCCACCCCATCGTCACCGAGGTCAGCCGCCTGCCCCGGTTCCACGTGGCAGAGGACTTCCACCAGGACTACTACGCCAAGCACCCGGAACAGGGGTACTGCCAGGTGATCATCAATCCCAAGCTGGCCAAGGCCAGGAAATATTACTCTGCATGGCTTAATGCTTAGCAACGGTTGCGCCGCCATCGTTAGGCTGACCTCAGTATTCACTCTTGAGAGATAGGCATACCTACATGGCACGGATCTATGACGACGTAACGCAGCTGGTCGGCGGCACTCCGCTGGTCCGCCTGAACCGGCTGAGCGAAGGCCTAGGTGCCACTGTCGCCGTCAAGCTTGAGTTCTACAACCCGGCCAACAGCGTCAAGGACCGTATCGGCGTGGCCATCGTAGACGCCGCCGAGAAGTCCGGCGCCCTCAAGCCCGGCGGAACCATCGTGGAAGGCACCTCCGGAAACACCGGCATTGCCCTGGCCATGGTGGGCGCTGCCCGCGGTTACAAGGTCATCCTGACCATGCCGGAAACCATGTCAACGGAACGCCGCGTTATGCTCCGGGCGTTCGGTGCCGAGATCGTCCTGACACCCGGCTCTGAGGGCATGCGCGGTGCAGTGGAGAAAGCCCAGGAAATCGTGGCCAACACGGAGAACTCCATCTGGGCACAGCAGTTCGCCAACGAGGCCAACCCCGAGATCCACCGCACCACCACGGCTGAGGAAATCTGGTCTGACACTGACGGCAAGGTTGACATCTTCGTAGCCGGCATCGGCACCGGTGGCACCATTACGGGCGTCGGCCAGGTCCTGAAGGAACGCAATCCCGATGTGCAGATCGTGGCCATCGAGCCGAAGGACTCCGCCATCCTGAACGGCGGCGCCCCCGGCCCGCACAAGATCCAGGGCATCGGCGCCAACTTCGTGCCGGAAATCCTCGACACCAACGTCTATGACGAAGTCCTGGACGCAACCCTGGAGGACTCCGTGCGGGTGGCCCGTGACCTCGGCATCAAGGAGGGCATCCTGGGCGGCATCTCCTCCGGCGCCATCGTCTGGGGCGCCCTGGAACTGGCTAAGCGTCCCGAGAACGCCGGCAAGCTGATCGTCGCCGTTGTCTGCGACTTCGGCGAGCGTTACATCTCCACCGTGCTCTATGACGACATCCGCGGCTGATTAGTCCGCTCTCCGCCCGTTTCCTGTAGAAAGAACTTTGTGGGCTTTTTCGCAAGACTAAAGGAAGACCTCGACGCCGCCCGGTCCCACGACCCGGCGGCTCGAGGTTCTTTTGAGAACTTTTTCGCCTATTCAGGGCTGCATGCCATCTGGATCCACCGGCTGACGCACCGCCTGTGGCAAAACCCCGGGCTGCGCTTTCCGGCCCGGCTCGTTTCCCAGCTGGGCCGTTTCCTGACCGGGATCGAAATCCACCCCGGCGCCACCATTGGACGGCGCTTCTTCATTGACCACGGCATGGGGGTGGTCATCGGCGAGACCGCCGAAATCGGTGAGGACGTGATGATCTACCACGGTGTGACGCTCGGCGGCCGATCCCTGGCCAAGGTCAAGCGTCACCCCACCATCGAAGACAGGGTGACCATCGGGGCCGGAGCCAAGATCCTGGGACCCATCACCATCGGACGGGACAGCGCCGTCGGTGCCAACGCAGTTGTGGTAAGGGACGCGCCGCCCGAATCAATCGTTACCGGCGTGCCGGCCAAGTGGCGCCACCGGGACGCCCAGCGTGAGACCACGCCTGCGGTGGATCCGGCCGAGTACGACATCGAATACCTCATCTGACGGTTACCGGGCCGCCACCCGCTTGAGCACGAGCATGACCACGGGGTCGAACAGCCGGTCCGGCAGGATCCGCCGCAGCGTCAGGATGGCCCGGGCGCCGCGCCCCACGGGGTAGCGGGTCCGCGGCCGTGCGGAATGGGCTGCGTGCAGCACCGCGTCAGCAATGATCTCCGGGGCCGTGGACGTCGCGGGCCGGTTAGTGGAATCCAGCGCGCCGGCCATCTGCCGCGCCTGTGCGGCGTAGGGCCCTGTTCCGCTGGTGGCCAGCAGCCCCTGGGCCGCGATCCCGCCCCATTCGGAAACGGTACTCGCAGGCTCAATGATGGACACGCTAATACCATGCGGCTTCAGCTCGAGCCGCAGTGCGTCGCTCATGCCCTCCACCGCGAACTTCGTTGCGTGGTACCAGGCGCCGAGCGGCTCATAGAATTTGCCACCGATGGATGAGATATTGATGATCCGTCCCTGGCCGGCCTTCCGCATCGCCGGCAAAACAAGTTGGGTCATCCTCGCCAGCCCGAAGACATTGACGTCGAACTGGCGCCGCCCTTCGGCCAGTTCGACATCTTCCAGGGCGCCGAATGAGCCGTACCCGGCATTGTTCACCAGGACGTCGATCCGTCCACGTTCCTCCAGGACACGGCCGACGGCGGCACTCATCGATTCCTCGTCTGTCACGTCGAGCGGCAGGACATGGACTCCGAGGGCTGTCAATGGTTCCATCCGGTCCACGCGGCGGGCTCCGGCATAGACCGTGAAGCCGTGGCCGGCCAGTTTCCTGGCCGCTTCGAAGCCGATCCCCGTGGAAGCTCCGGTAACGAATGCTACTGGCTGGGCCATGCTGGACTCCCTCGCTCGGCGGATACCGCAGTTGCCCCCCGGAAACAGCAACGGCCGACAGCTCCCAGAGTAGCGGGAACTGCCGGCCGGAGGTGCCATGGCGTGACGCAATGGCGCTTGCCGAAACTAGTGCGTGTCTACTGCTTCAATCTCGGACTTGTCTTCGCCCCACAGGGTGTGGAACGTGCCCTCGGCGTCGACACGGCCATAGGTGTGGGCTCCGAAGAGGTCCCGCTGGCCCTGGATCAGGGCGGCAGCGACGCGCTTGCGGCGCAGGCCGTCGTAGTACGCGAGCGAGGAGGAGAACACCGGCACGGGAATGCCCAGCTGGACGGCGGTGGCGACCACGCGGCGCCACGCCGGCAGAGCCTCAGCGATGGCTTTGGTGAAAGCAGGCGCGAACAGCAGGTTGGCGGGCTTTTCGTCAGCGGCGTAGGCCTTGGTGATGTCCTTGAGCAGTTCAGCACGGATGATGCAGCCAGCGCGCCACAGGGAGGCAATTTCGTCCAGCTTCAGGTCCCAGCCGTACTCCTTGGCGGCGGAGGTCAGCATGTCCAGGCCCTGGGCATAGGAGACCAGCTTGGAAGCGTACAGCGCCTGGCGGACGTCCTCGACGAAGGTGTCCGGGATTTCCACGGCGGCTTCCTCGCCGGCCAGCAGTTCCTGCCCGAGCCTGCGCTGTTCAGCCTGGGAGGACAGGGCGCGGGCGAACACGGACTCGGCGATTCCGGAGACCGGGGAGCCGAGTTCCAGGGCGGAGATGACGGTCCAGCGACCGGTACCCTTCTGGCCTGCGGCATCGACGACAACGTCAACGAAGGGCTTGCCGGTCTTGGCGTCGACATGGCCCAGGACCTCGGCGGAGATTTCGATCAGGAAGGAGGAGAGGTCGCCCTTGTTCCACTCGGTGAAGATCTTGGACTGTTCGGCGGGCTCGATGCCTGCACCCGAGCGAAGGAGGTCAAATGCCTCGCCGATGACCTGCATGTCGGCGTATTCGATACCGTTGTGGACCATCTTGACGAAGTGGCCGGCGCCATCAGTGCCAACCCAGGCGCAGCAGGGCTCGCCGTCGACCTTCGCGGAAATCTTCTCCAGCAGCGGGCCAAGGGCCTTGTAGGACTCCTTGGAACCACCCGGCATGATGGACGGTCCGTTCAGGGCGCCTTCTTCGCCGCCGGAAACGCCAACGCCCACAAAGTGCAGGTCCTTCTTGGCCAGGGCGGCTTCGCGGCGGCGGGTGTCCTCGTAATGGGAGTTGCCGGCGTCGATGATGATGTCGCCGGCTTCCAGCAGCGGCTCCAGCTGCTCGATGACAGAGTCAACCGGCTTGCCTGCCTTGACCATGATGAGGACGCGGCGCGGCTTCTCCAGGGAGTCGACCAGTTCCTGCAGCGTCTCGGTCCGGACAAAATCGCCGTCCGTTCCGTGCTTCTCCAGCAGTGCGTCAGTCTTTTCTACCGACCTGTTGTGCAGGGCAACCGTGAAGCCGTTCCGGGCCAGGTTACGCGCCAGGTTGGCTCCCATCACCGCAAGGCCGGTGACACCGATGTGTGCTGACATCAAAAACTCCAATTCATTTCTGTGCAATGGATGTGCAGGTGGCCCCGCGTTTGGCAGCGGAGCATGCAGTTACGAACCAAGGGATCCGAATAAAGCATATATATTCGGACGCCATTCAGGAAAGTGGCGCCCACTTTGTGGAATGCCGGGTATCACAGCCAGTGTAGGACGCCTGCTCTCGCGGGGCTCCCCGGCTGTCCTGGCTGGCAGATCGGTCGGCAGGAATCACACTAGGCTTATGTTCATGTCGACCAGCCTGCACCACCGTGCCATTGAGAACCTCGGCACCCGGATTGTCGCCGGCGAACTTCCTGCCGGCCACATCATGCTGGCGGAGCAGTTGGAGGACGAACTGAGGGTCTCCCGTTCAGTCATCCGCGAAGCAGTGCGCGTGCTGCAGTCCCTGGGGCTTGTCGAGACGACCAAACGCGTCGGAATAAAGGTCCTGCCGTCGAACCGCTGGAACCCCTTCGACGCGCAGGTGATCCGCTGGCGGCTCTCCGGCGAGGGCAGGGGAGCCCAGCTGCGCTCCCTTGCCGAGCTTCGCTCCGCCGTCGAACCGGCAGCGGCGGAACTGGCCGCCCAGAACGCGCCGGCACACCTCCGCCGGGAACTGGTGGACATTGCCCACGACCTGCGCGATGCCGGCCACTCGGGCGACGTACCGCGGTTCCTGGAACTGGACATCGCCTTCCATTCGGTCCTGCTCTCCGGGTCCGGCAACGAAATGTTCGCCAACCTGATGGGCCAGGTGGCCGAGACGTTGACGGGCCGGACAGTGCACGGCCTCATGCCGGACCATCCGCATGAGGGCGCGCTGCAGTGGCACGTTGACTTGGCCGAGGCCGTAGCCGCCGGGGATGCCCCTGCGGCCCGGGCGGCCTCGGAAAGGATCATGCGCCGCACGATGTCGCGCATGTCGGACACCTGGACGGACCAGCCCAGGGTTTTTATCCCCGTCCGCCGGGACTGAGCACGAACACTTTCTAGGCCCCGCCGAAGCTGAGGAGTACTTTCCCGGATTCGGCGGATTTGCGGGCGACGTCGAAGGCTTCGAGGGCCTGGTCCACCGGGTAGTCGTGGGTGATGACGGGGTTGATGTGCAGGGT
>NZ_JBBCBT010000024.1:0-34650 GCF_037203985.1 Pseudarthrobacter sp. CCNWLW217 | reverse complement strand
AAACAACAGACACACCCGGCACCACCACAACCAAACAACAGCCATGGATCGCTCCGGAGCAACTTTTCAAACTTACCCGGTTTCCAGCCCCGATGCAAATCCGTATTTCAGGATCTATATCGGCAGGAACCCGATTCCCACCTCATTGAGGCGCTCTAATGAGCTACCAGAATTTGGTCTTGAATTTGGGGGTTTGGCCGCCCGCGGTAACCAGCTCTTCGCTGTCTCCCTCGCGGCGACTTAGAAAACAATACACCCACTCAACCCCCACCGCAAATCCACCCTCGAAGGGGTCTTAAACCCCGCCGTTGCGCGGCAGGACGGCCCGCTGGTGCACCCGGCCGCCCAGCCGCCGTCGCACTTTCCTCCTGTGTGCTGCAACACAGCAATCCAGCCGTGTGCGTACAGCCCGGGCGGGCAGCGCTTAAACGCAGAAGGGCCGGCAACCAAATGGTTGCCGGCCCTTCTCAAGCAGCTGGAATCAGCGGTGCTGGATTACCAGGAAGACTTGGTGATGCCCGGGAGCTCACCGCGGTGAGCCATGTCGCGGAAGCGAACACGGGAGATACCGAACTTCTGGAAGGTACCGCGGGGACGGCCGTCGATGATGTCGCGGTTACGCAGACGGATCGGGGAGGCGTTGCGGGGCAGCTTCTGCAGGCCGAGGCGTGCAGCTTCGCGTGCTTCGTCGGTTGCGTTTTCGTCAACCAGGGTCTTCTTCAGCTCGAGGCGCTTTGCAGCGTAACGCTCAACGATGACCTTGCGCTGCTCGTTGCGAGCAATCTTGGACTTCTTAGCCATGGTTTAGCGCTCCTCTCGGAATTCGACGTGCTGGCGGATCTTGGGGTCGTACTTCTTCAGAACCATGCGGTCCGGGTCGTTACGACGGTTCTTGCGGGTTACGTAGGTGTAACCCGTGCCCGCAGTCGACTTGAGCTTGATGATCGGACGTACGTCCTTGTCCTTAGCCATTAGAGCTTCACTCCCCGAGCAAGGATAGAGGCGACGACTACGTCGATGCCGCGTACGTCGATGGTCTTGATGCCCTTTGCAGAAACCTGCAGCGTGACATTACGGCGCAGGGACGGAACCCAGTAGCGCTTTTTCTGGATGTTCGGATCGAACCGACGCTTGTTGCGGCGGTGCGAGTGCGAAATGCTGTGCCCAAAGCCCGGCTCGGCTCCGGTCACTTGGCAGTGTGCTGCCATGACTTCTCCTCAAAGAATTGAATGTAATGATCCGCATATCTGCTGCAGGATCATGCGTGTAAGTGCGACCCAAAGTGATCAGGGTGAACGGTTAGTCACGCAACTTGAGCCCCTAACTACCGGCTACCCTGGAGAAATTTACCGGGCCACCGGAGCAATTGCGCACGCTCCGCGCACTTAGCGCCTACCAAGTCTACGAGTTCAGGCAATTAAAGACCAATCCCGGCCGCGATGGTGTATAGGCGCCTCCTGCCACACCATCCCGGATTCCCCCGTTTAGGGGCGTATCAGCTGGGCATATTTCGGCGCCAGGCCGTCGCCGGAGGACTTGCCCGTAACGCGGCGGACCACCCACGGGCCGGCGAATTCCTTGACCCAGCGGGCATTGGCGCGGAGGGCGTCCACCCGGCCGAGTTCGGGTACCGGCGTCATGGGCGGGACCTCGATGGAGTGGTCGTGTTCGAGCACATCCAGGACGCGCCTGGCCATGTTCGCGTGTCCGGCGGCCGACATGTGCATCCGGTCCTGGGCCCACATACCCCAGTCGTAGTACTCGTTGAAGCGCCAGTAGTCCACCAGCAGGGCGCCGTGGTCCCCCGCTATTCCCCGGACCAGCTCGTTGTAGATGGCGGTGCGTCCCCGCATGGTGCTGAAGACCTTGGAGCCGCGGGCGTCGAACCCAGTGAACATGACCACAGTGGCACCCGTGGCGCTCAGTTTGCGGATCCCGTCGTCGTACTCGGCCAGCAGGTCGTCGATGTCGATCCGCGGCCGAAGGATGTCGTTGGCTCCGGCATAGATGGTCACCAAGGTGGGTTGAAGTTCGACGGCGGCGTCCACCTGTTCGACCATAATCTGGCGGAGTTTCCGGCCGCGGATGGCAAGGTTGGCGTAACCGAAGTCCGGGTTCGCTGCGGCGAGTTGCTCTGCCACTCGGTCGGCCCACCCGCGGACGCCGTTGGGCCGGGTGGCGTCCTCGTCGCCTACCCCTTCCGTGAAGGAGTCACCAAGGGCTACGTACCGGGCCGAAAAGTCCATAGCGTCAGTGTGCCATCAGTTGCTGGGAGCAACCAAGTGCTGTTCCGATCCGGGTTCGGTAATGGCCGGCTGGCTGCGCCTGCCCGTTTGCAGTGGTCGCGCCATCCTGGACAGAGCCACCACTGTCCACCACAAAAGCATGACCAGCAGTGCGTTGCGTACCGTCAGCAGCAGGGCGGCCCCGGGATTCAAGGCATAAATCAGCTGTTTGTATAGCAACGGATAGACAAGGGTGGTGAGGACCGCAATCGCGCCGACGGAGATTGCGGGCACGGCCCATTTCCGTCCACTCATGGCAACGCCAACGCTCACCACAGCAACGAGCCACAACATGAACTGCGGGGAGCCCACCTTGTTGAACACGATCATGGCGGAGACCAAGGCCAGGGCACCGACCATCAGGACCTCCTGGCGGGGAGCGCCCCGACGGACAGCGGCAAGGATGAGGATGGCGATGAGCAGCAGGCTGGCGGCAAGGAGGGGGTTCATCAAAGCACCCACTTGATCCGCCAGTTCGCCGCGAATTTCCATCGTCACGATCGCAAAGTTCGGGTGCACAACAGTTCCGAGGCCCAGGACGGCCTGCCATAGTCCAGGGGTGGTCAGGGGAGCCTCAAGCTGCATACCCCGTTCGCCGTGCGCCTGGATGAAGCCAAGCAGGTTGCGGGCGCCTCCGCCGGCTAAAACTCCAGCCACCATGAATGCAGACACTGCTGCGCCAGCCAAAACAACCTTGAGCCATGCTTTGCTGGACAAGACCAGGGCGAGCACCACAGCCGCGGGCCAGACCTTGATCCAGGTCGCCACGGAAAGCACGGCGGAGGCTATCGCCGGGTGGCTGACTGCCAGTACCAGGCCGACTACCACTATGGGGGCGGATACGCCGTCCACCCGCGAGAAGCTAAGCGGACCCAGCACGGCGGTCAGGATGATCCATAAATACGCCGCTTGCCAGCCGAATTTGATTGCCGGGTGTACCAGGAGCGACGCCACGGCCCCTAAGTTCAGGACAGTGCACAAAAGAAACCACCCGAGCATGTACTGGCCTGGCCCAAAAACGCTGGCGGCAAGCATGGGGAACATTGCTCCGATCGGGTAAACCCAGGGAACGTCGACACCTTGCCAGGTCCCTTCGTCCAGGCCCAGGAAAGCCCAGTCGCGGTAAAGGCTGACGTCCTCGTACGTCTCCCCCGCCGCGATGCGCGGAGTGAGCAAGAGCAGGAACAGGAAGTGCATGGCGACAAAGGCGGCCAGGACGCTGCTTTTTCTAGCTAAGAAGTCGACGGGACCAGGCTTTTGTGCGTGCATGGAGAAGCTCTCTGTTCAGAGTTTGTAAGCGGGGAGAAGTTGGATTGCCGGTAACGTTCAGGATTCGCGGAGGATCCAGTGGTCGTCATCCAGGCGGGCCACGATTTTCTCGCCGATCCTCGCCAGGTCCGCCACGTCCCGCTCCGTGAGCGCGTCGAGGAACTTCACCCGAACAGCTTCCACATGTCCAGGTGCGAGCGCCACCAAGGTTGCCATGCCGGCGTCGGCCAGGTGCGCCGTGGTGACTCGTGCGTCTCCCGGGTGCGGCCTCCGCTCCAGCCAGCCGCGCTTCTCCAGCTTGGTGACCACGTGGGACAGCCGTGACAATGAGGAACTGGTGCGGGCCGCAAGTTCGCTCATGGGGAGGAAACGTCCCTCGGCCTCGGAGAGCATCGCCATGACGTTGTAGTCGAACAGCGACACTTTGCCTGCGGCGTGCAGCTGGGTATCCAAGGCCGCCGGGAGCATGGTGTTGATGCTCAGGAGGGCCAGCCAGGCACGGCGTTCATCGGCGTTGAGCCAGCGCGGTTCGGTCATGTGCTCATTGTAGAAGCTGCAGGTGGTTGAGAGTTCAACTGACGCACGGGTGCGGTGGGCGCGTCCCGGTAGGCTGACCCTATGTTTGTTGTCTCGTTGACCTACAAGGTGCCCCAGGACATCGTGGATTACCACCGTGCGGCCCACATGGCCTGGGTCAAAGAAGCGTTCGACGCCGGCATCTTCCTTGCGTCCGGACGCCGGGTTCCTGCGGTGGGCGGCGTGCTGCTTTCAAGCGTGGACCGCGCCACCCTTGATGCATCGTTGGCCCGGGACCCTTTCTTCAGCAACGGTGTGGCCGAGTTCGAAATCATCGAATTCAAAGCCACCAGCGTGGCAAAAGGCTTCGAGAACCTGCTGGAAGCCTAGGTAGGACGGGCCTGCGCCGGCTGTTCCCCAGCAATTTTCTTCAGGCCGCCCTTCCGCGGCACCGTCACCGGCTCGGGCCAGCGCGGGCTGAGGGCATCACCCAAGGTAATGCCCCTGATCTTGCGTCCGAACAGTGGCAGGACCCAGTCATTGACCCAGCGGCGCTGGCGCCTCTCCCATTCGCGCAGGCTGGGCCTGGCGGGCGGGTCCCATTCCTTGGGCTTGATCTTGTGTGGAATACCCAGCTGATCCAGGACCTGTCCGGCCAGATACTTATGGCCTGCTTTAGACATGTGCAACCGGTCTGAATCCCACATGCGCCGGTCGTGGAAAGCGTCCAGGCACCAGTAGTCCACCAGGACGGCGCCGTACTTCGCAGCAATCTCCCGCACACCCTGGTTGTAGACAGTGTTCCGCTTCTTCAGGGGTTCCAGGAGGGCGGAGACCTTGACGTCGAACCCAGTGAACAGCACCAGCGTGGCACCAGTCCCGGCGAGGCTGGCTACCAGTTTTTCGTAGTCCTCCATCAGCGCCGCCATGTCTGTACCCAGGTCCAGGATGTCATTTCCGCCGGCGTACAACGTGACAAGCGTGGGCCGCATCGCCAGGGCGGGTTCGAGCTGTTCACCAATGATCTGCCGGAGCCGCTTGCTCCGTATGGCAAGGTTGGCGTACCTCCAGCCAGGCTCAGCCTTGGCCAGTTTCTCGGCTACCCGGTCTGCCCAGCCCCGCACGCCGTTGGGCAGGCGTTCGTCCCGGTCCCCCACGCCCTCCGTAAATGAGTCCCCCAAGGCGACAAAGACACGCCGCCCACTTGAGGGAAGCAAAGAATCAGCGCACACCCCGCCACCCTAGGCAACGAAGACAACGCCTGGGTTAACGGCAAGCGACAGGAAGTGAGAGAGGGTCTTGGAAGCGAGGCTAGAGCTCGGCCTTGCCCTGACGCCAGTAACCCATGAACGCGACCTGCTTGCGGTCGATCCCAACGTCCCGCACGAGGTACCGCCGCATGTCCTTGATAACGGCCGCCTCCCCGGCGATCCAAGCGTAGAACGGCATGGCTCCAGCTGGCATATCGGGGTTCTTGGTGGCCTCGATCTCGGCAGTCTCCATCCGCGCGGGAGTCTCCCAGAGGATGTCCACGTCCACATTGACGTCCTCGGGCTCCGGGCCTGCGCCGCCGTCGGACTCTTTGATGCCCACCCAGCCCGGAACGGGGACGGCCGCGCGCACTGCCTGCTGCAGCAGTTCGCCGTGCGGGCGGGAACGGCCGATCGCCGCGCCGCGGGCCAGCCAAGTGATCTCGACGTTGGCGTCCGTCTTGAGGTCAAGGAAGTCCCCTGCCTGCGGCACTTCCAGGAAGGCGTGGCCGGTCATATACGGCGGGAGGTTTTCCAGGATGGCCGAAATGGCGGGGACCGCGGTTTCGTCGCCTGCGAGCAGGACGCGCTGGGCCATGCCGGGCCGCCATTCGATGCCGCCATAGATCTCGGCGGTGTAGCACTGGGCGGCCCGGTTGTTGGGGCCGATGATGGTGATCGCATCGCCCGGCTTGGCGTTTTGGGCCCAGTTGGCGGCCGGACCTCCGTGGCCGTCTGCGTCGAAATGCATCACGAAATCGACGTCGATCTCGGGGTAGACCGAATCCAGCCGCGATTTCCGGACAGTGTAGGTCCGCATGGAGCCGCGCACGGCTGGGTCCATGGCCAACCATTCGCGGTACCAGCCCGCCTGCGTCATTTCGAAGGCCGGCAGGGGAAGCTCCGTGCCGTCCTCGGCCAGTGAAGGAATCATCAGCTTGATCCGCAGGTCCAGGGTGTCCCCGTTCACGCCGAAGTCACGCAGGCAGTATCCGCCGAAGGTGATCCGGCGGAAGTTGGGGCTCAGCTCTTCCACGGAAGAGACGGTGACTTCGAACGCCAGGGTCATGGGCTCGGTGGCGGCGACTTCGCGGGTTTTCATGAAACGAGCTCCAATTCGGTGGCGGTGGCGTGGTGACGGCCGATGGGAATGATCAGTGGCGTGCCGGAGACCGGATCAGGAATCACCCGGGACTCCAGGCCGAAGACGGTACGGACCAGCTCTTCGGTGACAACGGTGGTGGGGTCGCCCAAGGCCACCACTTCGCCACCTTTCATGGCGATCACGTGGTCCGCGTAGCGGGCGGCAAGATTGAGGTCGTGCAGGACGATGGCCACCGTGGTGCCGCGCTTGCGGTTCAGGTCCGTGACCAGGTCCAGGACTTCCACTTGGTGGGCCAGGTCCAGGTATGTGGTGGGTTCATCCAGCAGCAGGACGTCGGTCTCCTGGGCCAGGGCCATCGCGATCCAGACGCGCTGGCGCTGGCCGCCGGAGAGTTCGTCGACGTTCCGCTCAGCGAGTTCCAGCGTTTCTGTGGCTTCCAGCGCCCGTTGCACCGCGAGATCATGGTGTGACAAGTCACCCGGGCTCCAGTTGCGGAAGAAGCCCTGGTGCGGATAGCGCCCGCGGCCCACGAGGTCGCGCACGGCGATACCGTCCGGCGCCGTGGGATGCTGCGGCAGCAGCCCCAGGGTGCGCGCCAGTTCCCGGGCCGGGCGGGAGTGGATGTCCTTGCCGTCCAGCGTCACCACGCCGCCCGCCGGTTTGAGAAGGCGTGACAGGCCCCGCAGGAGCGTGGATTTGCCGCAGGCGTTGGCGCCCACGATCATGGTCACCTTCCCCTCCGGGATTTCCGCTGTGAGGCCGTCCACGACGCAGCGCTGGTCGTACTTCAGCGTGAGGTCCTGGGCGCTAAGAACCGCCATGTCAGGCATCCTTTCGGTTGGCCGTGACCAGGAGCCACAGCAGGAACGGGGCACCAAGCGCGCCGGTGATTACGCCGACGGGCAGCACGGTGCCGTCCAGCAGCAAGGGAGCTAGGTTGGCCGCAAAGTAGTCGGCGGCGAGGACAATCAGAGCGCCTACCAGGGCCGACGCCGGGAGGCTGGCTTTCCGGGTAAAGCGCCGGGCGATGGGACCGGCGAGGAAGGCGACGAACGAGACCGGGCCGGCGGCCGCCGTCGCCACCGCTGCAAGTCCGACGGCGGTGATCACCACGGCGAGGCGGGTGAACCCGACGCGGATACCCAGCCCGGCCGCGGCGTCGTCGCCGAGTTCCAGGATCCGGAGCGGTCCGGCGAGGGCGATGACGGCGGGGACCAGGACCAGGAGCGCCAGCGCCAGCATGCCGGCACGCTCCCAGTTGGCCGAATTGAGCGATCCGTTGAGCCACACGAGCGCGTCCGCTGCCGTGCGGATGTCCGCGCGGGTCATCAGGAAGTTGACCACCGCGTGCAGGGCGGCGGCGATGCCCACTCCCGCAAGGATGAGGCGGCTGCCGGCAGCATTGCCGCGGTTGCCGCCGCCGGAACCCAGCGACGGTCCACGGGAGATGGCGTAGATGAGCGCCGCGATGCCCAGCGCGCCGCCGAGCGCCGCGCCGGACACTGCCGGCCCGGTGGCGCCGAAGACCACGATGGCAGTGACGGCTGCCGCGCTGGCGCCGTAGCTGATGCCGATCACATCGGGGCTGGCCAGCGGATTACGGAGCATGGTCTGGAACAGTCCGCCGGACAGGCCGAAGGCGGCGCCGATCATGATGCCGATGACCGCCCGGGGCAGTTTGTTCTCCATCACGATAAAACTGGCGCCCGGTATCCTTTCGCCGCCGGTGAGGTGGGCGATCAGGATCTTGAAAAAGTCCGGCACAGTCACGGTGTAACTGCCCAGCAGGATAGTTGCGGCGAACAGGAGGACGACGCCAAAGGCCAGAACGGCGGTCCGCCAGTGTTGCGCTATCAGTTTTGGTCGCTTAGACCCTGTTTTAGCAACCGGAAGTGATAGGTCAACGGGGGGTTTGGTTTCGACGAGGTTCACAATCCGGCTCCCTTGCCGCGGCGGATCAGCCAGACGAAGACTGGCGCACCCACCAGTGCCGTCATGATGCCGGCCGGGACCTCGCCCGGGAGCAGCACCACGCGGCCGATGACGTCTGCACCCAGAAGCAGTGCCGGGGCCAGCACCAGGGAGAACGGCAGGATCCAGCGGTAGTCGGGACCGGTGAGCGACCGGACCGCGTGCGGAATGACCAGGCCAACGAAGCCGATGGGCCCGGCCAGCGCCGTCGCGGAGCCGCACAGCAGCACAATGCCCAGGGCCGTCACGGCCCGGGTCAGGCCAACCCGCTGGCCGAGGCCGCGGGCGATGTCGTCACCGAGAGCCAGGCTGTTCAGGACGCGGCCGGTGGCCAGAATGATGAGGGCCCCGACAGCCAGGAACGGCAAGCCCGGGAGCACCACGGACCATTCGCGGCCAGCGATCCCGCCGACCTGCCAGAAACGGAAGCGGTCCAGTGTGTCCTGGCTGGAGACGAGGATAACGCTCATGAGGGAGTACAGCCCGGCACTGAGGGCGGCCCCGGCGAGGGCCAGCTTGACCGGCGTCGCACCATCCCGGCCCATGGAGGCGATGAGGTAAACCACGACGGCGGCGGCTGCGGCACCGACGAAGGCAAACCAGATGTAGCCGCTGAGGGAGGTGACGCCAAAAAGGTAGATCCCGGTGACTACCGCCAGCGCGGCTCCGGCGTTGACGCCCATGATGCCCGGATCCGCCAGCGGGTTGCGGGCGACGCCCTGCATGGCAGCGCCTGCAAGGCCCAGGGCGCCGCCGGCCAGGATGCCGAGGGCGGTGCGAGGGATACGGGCGTGGACCACGGCGTGGTCGCCGTTGGCGGGGTCGAACTGCGTAAGGGCCTGCCATACGGTGGCCAGAGTCAGTCCACGGGCACCGATGGCCAGCGACGCGGCCGTTAGCAAAGCAAGTACGACGACGGCGGCCAGCAGCCAGGCGGTCTGCCTGGCTGCGAGGCGCGGGCGGGCGGCGTCACGGTTCCGAGGGGTGAGATCTCGGGCCTTCCGCGGCACCAAAGCGCCGGGATGTCGCACCTCGGCGGGTGCCGCCGTCGTACTTTCCGTCATGGGACGGTGCTTACTTCACTGCGTCCGCTGCAGTGGCCAACTGCGGCAGGAACGTGTCCAGGGACCACGGCAGGCTCAGCGGGGAGGAAGCCGAGATGGAGAGCGTCAGGGTGTTGTCCGAATCGGCAACCAGTGCGCCCTTCTGGATGGCCGGGATCTGGCCGAGCAGTGGGTCGGACTTGATGGAATCGGTGGTGGCGGCGTCCGGGACCCAGGTGACGAAGATGTCGGATTCGAGCTCGTTGGCCTTCTCTGCGGACCACGGGATGAAGAATTCCTTGGAGCCCTTCGAGTTCTCCTCGACAACGGAGGCCAGCTTCATGCCAATCTCGCTCAGGAAGCGGGGGCGGTTGTCGTTGGCGGTGTAGACGTTGACGCCCTCAGCCGATGCGGGCTCCAGGTTGCCGTAGATGAAGCTCTTGCCTTCGAGCTGCGGGTACTTGGAGACCTTTTCCTTGATGGTGGCCTCGGTGTCGGAGATGAGTTTGGTGGCTTCGGCTTCCTTGCCCAAGGCCTTGCCAATGATGGAAGTGGAATCCTGCCATGACGTTCCGTACGCAATCTCAGGGTGGGCCACCACTGGGGCGATCTCGGTGAGCTTCTTGTAGTCCTCTTCGGTCAGGCCCGAGTAGGCGGCCAGGATGACGTCCGGGGTGAGCTTGGCGATCTCGGTGAAGTTGACGCCGTCTGCCTCGGAGAACTGGACCGGAGCCTTGTCCGAACCGAAGCCCGCACCGAGTTCCTCCAGGGCTGCATCCTTCCACGGCGTGGAACCTTGCTCGTTGCCGCCCCATTCGTTCTTGGGGACGCCTACCGGGACAACTCCAAGGGCAATGGCAACGTCGTCGTTGACCCAGGAGACCGTAACAACGCGCTTGGGCTGTTCCTTGATGGTGGTCTCACCGAAGACGTGCTTGATGGTGACCGGGAACTGCGAGCTGCTGGAGCTGGAGGTGCTGGCGTCCGATGTGGAGGACGCGGGTCCGGTGGAGCAGGCGGAGAGGGTGAGTGCCGCTGCGGCGAGGACGGCCGTTGCCTTGCCGGCTGACTTGAACAGCGTGCGGCGCGTGGCACTGGGGCCGGAAAAGAGGGGGGAAGTCACGGAACTCCTTAGGTGAATGAAGCGAACCTAAGTAAGGCTAGCCTACCCTCCTCTGCATTACGCAAGGTTTGCGTAACTTAATTCGCCGACGTGACGAAGCACACAGCCGCTCAGCGGAAACGCCCCCACACAGCGTGAAGGAGCGCTCCGGGAAAGCGGCGGCTTAGCTTTGGGACATACTCAGCAGCAGCGCCTTGAGGGCTTGGCCTTCCGCGCTGGCGAGCCAGGCCTTGGCGGCATCGTCGCTGGCGAAGGGCTTGTCGACGAACTCGACGTCGGCAACCAGCACGCGGTCGCCGACACGGATGATCCCATCCAGGGCCATCTCCGCGCCGGAAAGAGGCACCCCGGCCGTGAGGTGCATCCGGTACTTCGCAATGTCGTTGACGTTGTCAACGTAGAACGAGTAGTGGGCCGTGGGAGCAGGTTGCCCCTGCAGCCCGGGAACAGGCGCGGACTCGAACACAGTCCTGGTCACGGGACTGGTCACACCGTCGGCGATCTGCCCGGTGTAGACGGTGGCCTGCTTGGCGCCGCCGGCGTCGTAAACCGTGGCCGTCCCCACGAACGGCGAGCCCGCCGCCTTGAAGAGCTCCACGCGCCAGTCCGCTGGGTGCTTGAAGGAGATTCCGTCCGGGAACGTATACGTCACCAGGGCCGCCGGCGCCGGGGCGGACGATGCTGGCTGCCCGCCCTCCGTTGTAGGACTTGCTGTGCTGCTGGGGTTTGGAGCCGTGCTCGCGGACGTCGTGGCCGCGCTCCCGGCTGCCGGCGTTCCGGCGCCGCCTGGTGAGGCACTTGCCATGCAGCCGGTAAGGGTGAGTGCGGCTGTGAATGCCAGGGCCGCGGTGAACGGTGCGCGAAATGCAGGGCGCATGATGGTGCCTTTCGTGAAGACGCCGGCAGGCTCGACAGGTGTAAGGCGGACCCAGCATTCCGCGATCACCCTTGGCGGAGCGTGGGGGCGAGTTGTGATGGTGCCCATAACCTTGGCACGCAGCTCCGGCCCTTCACCAGACTTCCAGCTATAAATCCATCGATTTGTTATAAAAACCCGTACGGGGTCACGATTAGCGCAAAACGATGTCCACCGGGTTGGCCTCCGACCGCCATTGACCCTCAGCACCGGGCCTTGGCCGGATCACCGGAGCGGTCAGCACGCCGGAACGGTTGGTGCGCTTGTCCCGCAGGATCTCCGTCACGGAGCCCAGGTGCCGCGACAGGTCGATCACGTTCTCCGGCGCCGCCAGCAGCAGCTGGAATCCGAATTCGTGCAGCGCCTTGATGCCCGCGCCAGCGAACTCCTCCGACGCCAGCACAAACGCCTCGTCCATCATCACCGTGCCGTAGGTAGTGAACCCCTGCTCCGCAATGCCTAGCTGGTAGCTCAAGGCCGCAGCCATGATGAACGCCGTAAAGCGCTGCCGCTCACCGCCGGACATGGAGCCGGTGTCGGCGTGCATGTAGACATCGGTCCGCTTGCCGCCCGTTTTGCCCGAAGCCCCGTCTGCCACCTCCCGGTGCTCCTTGCATTGGATAAACAGGTGGCCGCGAACGTCCAGCACCTCGGCACGCCAGCGCCGGTCCTCGGGGCTCTGCGAGCCCAGTCTCTTCACTAGTGTTTCCAGGGTCTTGTAGCGGGCAGTGAGCTCGGCGTCGTCCGCTCCATTTTCCGCGCCTGGACCCGGGCGGGCCGGACGCGTGTGCCGGGCCTTCAGGGCGTTCTGGATAGCGTCCTTGAACTGCTTGGCCGTGGCAGGCAGGGTCTGCTTGATGTCCAGTTCCAAGAAGCTGCCTTCATGGAAGTTGACCTCGGACAGAATGCCGTTGAGCGGCAGGATGCGGCTGGTAATGGAACGCCGTTCCTCATCCAGCAGGTGCAGCAGCGTGCTGAAGGACTCGTGTGTGCGCTGGTTGAAGAACTGCCGGAACTCAGTCTCCTGCGCGGGAAGGCCGTCACTGACGATGGCGTGGTAGCGCGATTCGAACTCCCCCGCTGCGCCGATTGAGGTGCCGTGGTCCGCAGAGATTGCGGTCCCCCACTCACGGACGAAGCCTTCGAAGATCCGGGTCAGCCGCTCGGAGGTTGCCTGCCCGCGCGTCTCGGCGGCGTGCAACTCTCCCAACAGCGCAGTCCGGACGCGGTTGGCGAGGTTGTCCAGTTCATGCATTTCGGTGATGTCGCCGAAGTCCGTGAAGTACGGCTCCAGCGCTGTGACGGTAGCGTCCGACGGCGGCGCCTGCTCCAGGCGGGCCCGCGCGGCTTCCAGCAGTGAATCGGCGGCGCTCAGCTGCCGGTCGAGTGCCTTGTATTCGCTTTGCAGGACAGCCGCAGCTTCAGTGCTGGCCTGGTGTTTCTGCCGCGCCGCTTCGATGTTGGCGCGCAGCGGTTCCAGATCCGCCTGTGCTGCGAGGGCGTCCTTAAGCCGCTGTTCTATCCTGGTGAGTTCCTCTGCGGCGACTGCAGCCGATACCTGTTCCCAGGGGCGGTGGTCCTCCGCAATCAACCTCAGGGCATCGAGCTGCCGGCTCATGCCCTGGTGCGACTCTTCTCGGCTCTGCGCCAGTTCGGCCGCCTTGGCCAGCTCCTGTTGCAGGTCCTCCACCTGGGCGGCCACGAGTTCCAGCTTGGCGGCGTTATCGAACCCGAGGACGTAGTCCTGGCGCCCAGTGAAACGGTCATCTTTTTCCACCGTGTGCCGGTTGCGCTTGACCACGCCGCCCAGGCTCAGGCCCTTGTCCAGGGTGGCCAGACTGTCGGCGTCCTCGACGCACGGATAGGCGAAATCGAGCGCGATCCGCTCCCGGATCCACTCGCCGGCGTCCGCCACCGCGCCGCTGGCGAGGATGTCCAGCTTGGTGAGCAGGTCGCCGCCGCGCACGTCCTCAACGGCAAGCGCGCCGCCGGCGAGCGGCTTGGACACGTCCACGGCGCGCAGGGCGCCGCGCACCTTGTGGTCATTCAAGTAGCGGGTCACTGCGGCGAAGTATTCGCCGGGAACCAGGAGCGTGGTGGCGAGGTTCCGGAGTGCCCGCTCGGCGGCCGGCCGCCACTGCTCCTCCCCTTCGGCGAGGTCGATCAGTTCGCCTGCAAACGGCATCCGGTCTTCGGGAATGCCGGTAGCTGCGGCGATCGCCGCCCGGTTTTCAATGCTCGACGGCGGCAGCAGGGACTTGCGCGTCTTCAGCGACACCAGCTCCTGTTGGGCTGCGGCCAGCTCGCGTTTTTTCGTGGCGTGGCCGTCGAATGCCTCGAAGCGGAGTTCCTGCAGCGCCTGGGAGTCATCCTTGAGCTCGGCAGAGCGGGCGGCCGCCTGCTCGTGGGCCTGCTCCCAGCCCTTGGCCGTCCACTCAAGCTGCAGGCCGGCGTCGGACAGTGCCTTGCGGGCCGCTTCCTCCACCTGCTCGCGGAGCCGGAGGCCAACGCGGGCGTTTTCCAGTGACTGCTCGATCGCGGAGATCGCGTTGCCGCCCTGGTTGTTGTAGTCGGCCTCAAGCTCGCGCAGTTCCTTGGCCAGCCCGTCGCGGACAGAACGTTCCGCGCCCAGTTCCTTGGCCTTGACCTGGGCCAGGTCCTTGAACCGGGCCAGCGTCTTCTGGTGGACCGTGACCGAGAGCTGCTGCCTATAGGCTTCGAACTCCTCGCCTGACAGCTCACGGAGCCGGTTGGCGTCCAGCAGCGACTGCGCATACTCCTTGTTCAGTCCGGGTACCGGGGCCAGCTGGTCCCGCTGCTGCCGTACATCCTCCAGCCGCTGCCGGATGGACATCAGGTTGCTGAATTCCTCCACCACGTCATCCGCCGCGGCAAGGGTTGCCGGGGCGTCCAGGACCTGGTCGCGGAAAAACGTGTTCACGCTTCCGCCAAGGCCTTTGCCCGCCTGGATCACGCGGAGCAGTGGCAGGGCCTGGTCCGAACTAATGCCCAGGAGCCGGCGGAAACGCTCGGCGAATGCCTTGTGGACGTCGAAGATCTGCGCGTCCGGGAAGACGGTCTCCAGCGAGGCCTTGGTGAAGCGTTTCTCCGCGATGTCCTCGATGGCCGGCAAGTCCAGCGGCTTGCTGTCGATCAGGTAAAAGCGCCCCACACTGGACTCCGTGCCATTCTTGGGCAGGTCGAACAGCGCCGACACCGTGACGCGCGTACCAGCCGCGTTATCGAACGTCAGGGCGACGGCGGACCACGTGGCACCCGGCCGCTGGAAGGCACTGGCGGAGCCTTCGCCCACGGCCTTGTCACCCACCTTGCCGCGCATGTACGTGAACGTGGTCCTCTTGTCCTCCACCGCACCGCCGGCACGCTGGGCCGCCGCCTCATTGGAGCGCGGCCGGGCATCAAAGACGCGCAGCATGGCATCAAACAGCGTGGACTTACCTACGCCGGAGTTACCCGTCAGCAGGGTTCCGTTGCGGTCCACGTGCATCGTGTGCGCCCCATGGAACGTGCCCCAGTTGACCACCTGCACCAAGGCAAGGCGCATCTGGCCCGGATTCGTGAGCTCGCCCATCGGCAGCATGGATGCGATGCTCACTTGGCCTCCTCCGTGGTCGTGGCCGAGTACGACGACGGTGCTGCCGCCCCCGCCCCTCCGGCATCGGCGTCGTCGTCCCCACCGTCCTCCGCACCCGCGTCACCGTCGAGCTCTATCAGCGCTTCGGTACCCGTCGGGTCTGCTGTGGCTGCTACCAGGGCTTCGATTTGGGCCGGAATATCGCCGATGTTTTCGAAGGGCAGGGCAAGCGGGAGTGCGTTGGAGATTGTGTAGACGTCGTCCAGGCCGGTGGTGAGGAGCAGTTGACGGGCCAGGAGTTTGGTGATGGCGCGGGTGACCACGTCCGAATCCCTCAATGCGTCCTGCTGCCCGGCTGGCTGGTAGTGGGCCACGAGGTCTGCAATTTCTTCGCGCGTGATGGTGGGGTCCGTCTGGGCCGTGACGTGGCGGTCCAGCAGCAGCCGCAGGCGGAGCAGCACAATGGTTTCCACCCGGCTCAAGGCACGTTGCTGGCGCAGGATGCTGGAGCGTGTGCTGCCGCCGATGGCCTCCGGGTCCACCGGGCGCAGGACGGCGATCTTGCGTTCGTGGTCCAGCTGCAGGGTGAGGAAGAGTTCCGAGAGGCGGCTGCGCAGGATGAGCTGGTGATCCAGCAGGGTGGTCCACAGTTTTTCGTCCCGTCCGCCGTCGACATACGGGCCCTTGAGCAGCTTCACCAGGGCCTGGCGCACCTTCATCGACAGCACGCCGGTGTCGCCGGGGAACAGGGCCGCACCGTCCACAAACGTGTCCCTGGGTGTGACGGAGAAAGGTCGCTCTGCGTGCGGCGGGGCCTCGGCAAGGGTGGCTTCCTCCGCAACGGAAGGTGCCGCCGTCGTGGTTTCTTCAGTCATCGTCAATCCTTCTTGAGGGTAACCACCGGCAGGTATGCCTTGCGGGTGGTGCCGTCTATCTGTTCGTAGTCGAGGCCGTCCCAGGCGTCACGGTCAAAGGCCGCACCTTCCTGGAGGGCGTGCGAGAGGAGCGCCCGGATGGAGTTGATGTGCTGCTCCTCGGGCGGCAGCTGGGCCCAGGCCTCGGCCAGCGTGGCGGCACCGGCGGCAGCTGCCTTGATGGCCTCGGGCCGGGCCTTGCCCGTCCTCGGCGAGCGCACGCGGTCGGAGTCGCTGAACGCGATGGGGTCCGCGAGCTTGGGCGGAACGGCAAACTCGTCCGGATCATAGAGCTTGACCATGGCCAGCGATTCGAACCCCGCATTGAACAGCACCGGACCGCGGACCAGGCCTGGCCGTTCACGTTCATAGGGCAGGGACCGGATAGCCTGCTCGGCCTCGCGCAGCACCTTCCGGAGCCGGACGGATTGGCGGAAGTCATCACTCTGGACGTACGTGTTCAGGCTTTCGCTGAGCTTGCCGTAGATCCGCTGGATCTGGCTGTGCTGGTGGCGGAGCTCGGCCACGAGGTTCTTAAGCGTTTCGCGGTCCTCCGCCGAGAGGTCGTCGGCGAACTGCCGGCTGAGCACCTCGCCGATTGCCGAACGGAAACGCAGCTGCTGCTGCGGGTCCTCCAGGAATGCGGTGAAGGAGCGGAACGTCCTGCCTTCGGGGCTTTGCCGGAGCCGCTTATCGGCCTCAAGCACCTGGGCCATCGTGGCACCTTTGCTGAGCGACTCCTCGATGATCTGGTTGCGGAGCTCGCCCACGAGCTCCTCGATCCGGTCACGCATCTTCTTGTAGTCGGCGGGCAGGCTCGCGGCCAGGTCCAGGATGTTACCGGCGGCCTCCACGGCTTCGTCGTCGTCCAGCAGGCCATCGAAATCGCCGGAGCTGATGTCCTGGATCAGTTGCTGGCGCTCACCGATCTCTTCCTCCAGGGATTCCAGCCGGGCGCTCTGGTCCGGGTTGGTCTCGTTGGCCAGCTTTTCCACGTCGCCCAGGAGCGTGCCCAGCCTGGAACCGTTCAGCGTGGACCGCTCGCTGGAGAGGCTGTCCAGGAATGCGAGCACACGGGCGGCCGGCTCGGTGACCTCGTAGACGATCTGCCCCGATTGGTTGCGGCGGGTCAGGAAGTGCTTCCGGGTCCATTCGTCTGCGTATTTTTTTCCCGACGGCGCCCCGGCGGCACCGCCCAGCGCCGGCTCCTCGCGCCGCAACTGCTCAAGGAAGGAGTCGACGTCGGCATGGAACTCTTCGAGCTGAACCTGCGGGCGGGTGCGGGTAAAGGACGCCTGGAGCACGGCGATCACCCAGGGCGCGGAGCGCGTGAGTGCCCAGGCGGGTCCCTGGGTGAGGAGTTCGAGGTCCCTGAGCCGGGCACTGATCGCGTCAGCGGATGACCTGGCGGAGCGGGGCACGCACTCTCCTTCAGCTGATGGGGGATGGTTGGGCAGCGAGAATCGACGAAAGACGAAAACTGCCAACTACAAGGTTAACGCAGAGCCTTCCTACCCCTAACGGCAACCGTTCCGCGACCGCTCCGTGACCTACCTCCCGGTAGCATTGCGATCCCATATCAACCCGTTGTTGCTGGCGGGGCGGGTCTGGTTGGACTCGCCCCAAAGCCCCTACGCTCAGTGCTACTGATCCAACCGAAGCAATGGCGCAGCAGGGGGAAGAATGCAGTTCGACCTAAGTGCAGTGGAAACGGCCACCATGGTGTTCACCGGAACGCTGGTGATTGCCCTGGTCCTGGCAGCCTTCGTCCTGGCGGCAGGGTTCCTGGCCCTGGTCCTGGTCGGCATCGGCAAACTCGGCTGGTTCCTCGCCTCCACCACGCTGCTGGCCGTGGTCCATGGCATCAATAACGGCTGGGACAGGCTGGTGCACCATGCGTCGGCAGTGGAGATTCCCGGGGACTTCCCGGGCCAGCCATCCCCTAGCACCGGAAGCTACCCGCGGGTAATATTGAGAGACAGCTAAAGGGTTCTCCAACCCGGCGGATCCATGGCTTGAACCGGCCATCCCGGGCAGAGGAGATACCCCATGAGCTCCGCCACTGACAGTCCCGCCGCCAGCGCTTTTGCCTCCGACGCCCCGGACGCGGATGTTCCCGTTGCCGCGAGCAACATCGGATCCGAAGCAACCGCGGCGGACGCCCGTGCAATAACCGAGGCAGCCCGCCAGACGGACTGGGATCGGCCAAGCTTCGCCAAGGGACTGTACCTGGGCAACTTCGACCTCAGCCTGGTCCACCCCTGGCCAACCGCCAAGGAGGACGACGTTGAACGCGGCGAAGCCTTCATGGCACGCCTCGAGGCCTACGCCCGCACGATGTCCGGCCGCGTGATCGAACGCGAAGACAGGATTCCGGACGAATACCTCAAGGGACTGGCGGACCTCGGGGCCTTTGGCATGAAGATCCCGCAGGAATACGGCGGCTTGGGGTTGTCCTTGGTTTACTACGGCCGCGCCCTGGCCCTGCTGGGCAGCGTGCACCCCAGCATCGGGGCCCTCCTGTCCGCCCATCAGTCCATCGGCGTCCCCGAACCCGTAAAGGTGTTCGGAACCCCGGAACAGAAACGGGAATACCTGCCGCGCTGCGCCGCCGGGGCCATTACCGCCTTCCTGTTGACGGAACCGGACGTGGGCAGCGATCCCGCCCGAATGGGCAGCACGGCAGTTCCCACGGACGACGGCGAGTCTTACATCCTGGACGGCGTGAAGCTTTGGACTACCAACGGCGTGATCGCCGAGCTGGTGGTGGTGATGGCCCTGGTGCCGGCCCACACCGACGCAGACGGCACCAAGCACAAGGGCGGCATCAGCGCCTTTGTGGTGGAAATGGACTCCCCCGGCATCACCGTGGAGAACCGCAACAGCTTCATGGGGCTGCGCGGCATCGAAAACGGAGTGACACGGTTCCATCAGGTGCGGGTTCCCGCGGCCAACCGCCTGGGACGTGAAGGCCAGGGACTGAAGATCGCGCTGACCACGCTGAACACCGGCCGGCTCTCCATTCCGGCCCTGTGCGTCGCGTCGGGCCGCTGGAGCCTGAAGATTGCCCGCGAGTGGTCCAATGCACGCACCCAGTGGGGCCAGCCGGTGGGAAAGCATGAAGCCGTGGGTAAGAAGATCGCCTTCATCGCAGCCACTGCTTTTGCCTTGGACGCAGTCTTTGAACTATCGGCCGAACTCGCCGACGCCGGGCAGAAGGACGTCAGGATCGAAGCCGCCCTGGCCAAGTTGTGGTCCACGGAGATCAGTTATCGGATTGCCGATGAACTCGTGCAGATCCGCGGTGGCCGGGGCTTCGAGACGGCAGAGTCACTGGAAGCCCGCGGCGAACGCGCGGTTCCAGCCGAGCAGCAACTGCGCGACCTCCGGATCAACCGGATTTTCGAGGGCTCATCGGAGATCATGAAACTCCTGATCGCCCGGGAAGCCGTGGACGCCCACCTGGCGGCTGCCGGCGACCTCGCATCGCTGGACGCAAGCCTGCAGGACAAGGCGAAGGCCGCCGTCGGAGCTTCCGGCTTCTATGCCCGGTGGCTGCCGAAGCTGGTGGCGGGCGCGGGAATGGACCCACGCTCCTACAGCGAGTTCGGACGGCTCGCCAAGCAGTTGCGCTTTGTGGAGCGGTCTTCGCGCAAGCTGGCCCGGCAGACCTTCTACGGTATGGGCCGCTGGCAGGCCAGGCTCGAGCACAAGCAGGCCTTCCTGGGCCGAATTGTTGATATCGGTGCGGAGCTTTACGCCATGGCAGCATGCTGTTCACGGGCCGAGATGATGCTCCACACCGCGCCTGAACGTGCAGCCAGTGCCTATGAGCTTGCTGAGGCGTACTGCGAGCAGGCCCGGGTCCGCGTCGAGGAGTATTTCGACCAGCTCTGGCGCAACACCGACGACGGCGACCACCACCTCTCGCGCAAGGTCCTGGCCGGGGACTACACGTGGCTTGAGGCCGGTGTCTTTGATCAGTCCGAGGGCACCGGGCCATGGATCGCGGACGCTACTCCCGGGGCCTCTACGAAGGAAAACCAGCACCGCCGATACCGCTAGCAACTAATAAGCACCCTTGTTATCGCAGGTCAGCGGTGGTTGAGTTGAGCCATGAGCAACCAAACGAACCCAGAGGACAGTCTTCCGCGGCGTGCCCGGAACGAGAATCTACGGAATGAGACTGCTCGTGATGAAACCTTCGCCGGCGGGCAGCCTACGCAGGCCTATCAACAGACGCCGCCAACGTACGGCGAGCGCGCATACGTAGCGGACACTGACGCAGCCGACACCACCGCGGCCTACCCGAGCGTGGCGGACCCGAACGTCACCGACCGGCAGACCGCCGTCGCACGGGAAAAGGAAAAGTTCGGCGGAATCAAGGTGGGCTCCGCGTTCTTCGGCTGGCTGGCCGCCATGGGCATGGCTGTGCTGCTCACCGCGTTCGTGGCAGCAGCGGGCACCGCCGTGGGACTGGCCAACAACACAGACGTCAACGAGGCGGTCAACCAGGTGGCAACCAACGGCACTGTGGGGCTGGTGGGCATCATCGTCCTGCTGGTGATCCTGTTCGCTTCGTACTATTCCGGCGGGTACGTGGCAGGCCGGATGGCACGGTTCAACGGCGCCAAACAGGGTTTCATGGTGTGGATCTGGGCCCTTATTGCCGCCGTCGTCATCGCTATCCTTGGCCTGGTTGCCGGACAGCAGTTCAACGTCCTGGCCAACCTGAACACCTTCCCGCGGATCCCCATCAACGAAGGCGAACTGACTATCACCAGCATCATTGCCGCCGTGGTGGTGGCTTTGGTGGCGCTCGTTGGTGCCGTCCTGGGCGGCTTGGCGGGCATGCATTTCCACCGCAAGGTGGACAGGGCAGGCTTCACCCCGGACGAAACGTACAGCGAGGGCTAGGCAAGGAGCACAGCATCTACGTAGTACCAGCGGCGGTTCTCGCGCACGAAACGGCTGGTTTCGTGGTGGACTCCGCGTACGCCGTCGTGCCGGAAATGGGCTTTGAACTCCACGGTCCCCGCCGTGTCCAGCGGTCCGCCCTGGCTCGTGGAGACGATATCGAGCCGGCGCCATTCCATGGCGGGGTCCAGTTCCAGCTCCGACGGCGCGGTGTCAGGATGCCAGGTCCGCATGAGGTAGGCGGCGTCGAGCAGGACAAACGCGCTGTACCGGGACCGCATCAACTGCTCGGCGGTGGCGGCCTCGGACTGGCCGGTATGGAACCGCCCGCAGCACTGCGCGTACGCCTCACCCGACAAGCAGAAACAACGTCGTGCGGCGGCTGGATTCTCGGGCATGATGCTCCTGTCAGGCTGGTCCGGGCCCGCAGTCCACAGGGCTTTTGGGGTCTCCTTCCGACTATAGGCGGCTGCGGTCTTGTCATATCCGGTAACAGGTTTGAAACAACACCGGACGCACCCCTTCCTGCGGCGCGACGGGCCTCAAATAGTCCGTAAGGTAGTGGAGGGGCTGTTGCCCGTGGTGATGAGTGCCGGCACGGACTCCGCTGCTGGCAGATAGGAGAGGTGACGTGGGAGATTCAACGACGCTCGCTCTGAACCTGACCTTTTTTGGCACGCTCGGCCTCGCATTCCTGATGTTTCTTGGCCTCTTCCTCCTGGTGGTAGCCACCCTTGTCCTGGCGGGGGTCGGCCGGCTGATTGCCCTGACGGTCATGGTCCTCTTAGGCAAGCTTCCCCGGCATGAAACCTTGCCGCTCGTGCGCCTGACCGGGGCATCGGGGACGGCATCATCGGCTTCGGCCGCGGATGCGGCAATGCCAGGTCACGACGACGGCGCTGCCGCCACTTCCCCCGCGAAAACGGCGAGCGCCGGGGTGCTTCGCGCCAAAGCCGCTGCCCTGCAGACGAAGACGCGGACGACGACCGGCGCTGCCGTGTCGGCCGCACGCACCCACGGGAGTGCCGCCGTCGCCACCCTGAGGGCGCCGCGCGACTGGCGCAAGGTGCTGCGCGACGCCCGCACTGCCCTGAAACCGTCCGAATTCAAGCCGCGGTTCCAACACGCCGTCGAACACCACCCGCTGCTCACGGCCGCACGCCGTGTACCGCCGGTGCTTGCAGAAGACTGGGCCGCGGCCGTCGCGGAAGCCGATGCCCGGGCCCTTGCGCGCGCACGCGCCGCCGCACCGCAAATCAAGGTCTCCGTCCGGGACCTGCCGGATCCCGGAGTGCCCGCAGAGAAAGTAGTGGCCGTGGCTCCGCTGGTGGAGTCGGCACTGCACCAGGACCACCCGGCGCGGGATGTACCGCGGTCCTTCAAGAAGCCCTCCGCCGCTCCGCCACTTTCCCCTTTGGATACCGGCTCCCTCGTGTCACTCTCCGCCCACGCCAAGGTCATTAAAGGCAAGCTGCCCGCCGACCGGCGTTGAGGGAGGCCGGGCGCCACGCCCGCCGAAGGCATTCTGACGGGCCCCGACCTCAGCGCGGTCTTCACAAACCGTCATCACCGCCGGCCGCGTTACCCCGTGCTACGAAAAGCGAAGCTGTATGGCGCTTTCCCGCGGCACGGCGCGGAATTTGTGTAGCGTCGTGACGATCCACAGCAATCCGCCGTGGGAAATCGACCGTGAGGAGCAGGGGATGAGCCTCAGCGAACTTCGTGTGTTCGGGCGGTCCGGCACGCCGATCAGCCCGCTCACGCTGGGCACCATGAACTTTGGCGAGGGACCTGGCGGCGTACCTGGCGGCCCGCCCACCGGAGCAGACGAAAGCATCCGTATCATCCAGGCCGCCCTGGACGCTGGCATCACTGCGGTAGACACCGCCGACGTCTACTCCCAGGGAGAGTCCGAACAGGTGGTGGGCCGTGCACTCCGCGGCCGGCGCGACGACGTCTTCCTCGCCACCAAGTTCCACGGCCAGATGAGCGCCAACCCCGCGCACTCGGGGAATTCCCGGCGCTGGATCATGCAGGCCGTGGAGGGCAGCCTCCGACGGCTCCAGACGGACCGGATCGACCTGTACCAGGCGCATCGGCCGGACTACAACACCGACGTGTTGGAGACCATCACCGCCCTGAACGACCTCATCCGGCAAGGCAAGATCCTTTACTACGGCACCTCGGTGTTCACGCCTGCACAGTTGGTGGAGGCACAGTGGCTTGCCACCACCAACCACCTCATCCCGCCGGTGGGCAACCAGGTGCCCTATTCCATGCTGGTGCGCGGCAACGAGCGCGACGTACTCCCCATCTCCCAGCAGTACGGGCTCGGCGTGCTTGCGTACGGACCACTGGCCGGGGGCTGGCTCTCCGGGGACTTCGTGCTGGATGCCGGCAAACCCCCGGCACGGGTGCATTCCCTGCCGGGCCGCTACGACATTTCCGGGCCTGCCAGTGAACGGAAGTTGCTGGCGTCGGATGCGCTGGCGCGGCTCGCGGACAAGCTGGAGATCTCCGTGGTGGAACTGGCCATCGGCTTTGCGCTGAACCACCCGGCCATCAGCAGCGTGATCATCGGCCCACGGACCGAGGAGCACCTTCACGCCTACCTCAAGGCAGCAGACACCCTGCTGGGCGAATCCGTGCTGGACGCGATCGACGAGTTGGTGCCTCCGGGAACCAACTTCGTGGAACGCGATGCCGGCGCGATCGTCCCGTCTCTGGAGTACGCGGAGCTCAGGCGCCGCTGAGGCGCCGAGGCGCCGGCATCGCCGTCGTGGTTTTTGGAAAGCCCTTTCCGTGAGCCGCCATCTCCGCTAGCCTGAAGACCATGGAATTCAGATACCTCGGAAACAGCGGCTTCAAAGTCTCGGAAATCACCTTCGGCAACTGGCTGACCCACGGCTCGCAGGTAGAGAACGACGTCGCCACCCAGTGCGTGCGGGCAGCGCTCGACGCCGGCATCAGCACCTTCGACACCGCGGACGTCTACGCCAACACGGCCGCGGAAACCGTCCTCGGCGAGGCGCTTAAGGGCGAGCGCCGCGAGTCCCTGGAGATCTTCACGAAGGTCTACGGCCCCACCGGCCCCAAGGGCAAGAACGATCTGGGCCTGTCCCGCAAGCACATCATGGAGTCCATCAACGGCTCGCTCCAAAGGCTCCAGACGGACTACGTTGACCTTTACCAGGCCCACCGCTACGACTTCGAGACGCCGCTGGAAGAGACCATGCAGGCATTCGCGGACATCGTGCGGCAGGGCAAGGCGCTGTACATCGGCGTGAGCGAGTGGACGGCCGAACAGCTCCGCGAAGGCCACGCATTGTCCCGGGAACTGGGCTTCCAGCTGATCTCCAACCAGCCGCAGTACTCCATGCTCTGGCGGGTCATTGAGGCAGAGGTTGTGCCGGCGTCGGAAGAACTGGGCGTGTCCCAGATCGTCTGGTCCCCCATGGCGCAGGGCGTGCTGAGCGGAAAGTACCTTCCGGGCCAGCCTGCCCCCGAAGGCAGCCGTGCCACGGACGACAAGGGCGGCGCCAAGATGATCCAGCGCTGGATGCGCGACGACGTGCTTGCCGGCGTCCAGAAGCTCAAGCCGATCGCCGCGGAAGCTGGTCTCTCCATGCCGCAGCTCGCGGTGGCCTGGGTCCTGCAGAACCCGAACGTCGCCTCGGCCATCGTGGGCGCATCCCGCCCGGAGCAGATCGCGGACAGCGTGGCCGCCGCAGGCGTGGTCCTCGAGCCGGAGGTCCTGAAGAACATCGACGACGCGATCGGATCCCTCGCCGAACGCGATCCGGCGGAGACCAAGTCGCCCGCGGCCCGCGAAGCCTAAGCGGCCGGGAACTGCCGTTGACTGGGCCGTCCGCCCGGGCGTAAACCTGTCAGAGGGGGACCCTCCAGCCTCATCGAGCAGAATCGTACGGCCATGAAGCAGATCTACCGGCAACGCCAGTCAGCCCGCCCCGCGCCGCAGGCCGGCGCGCCCACGTCGGGGCCGTTGACCCCCGAGGAGCTCCAGTTGGCTGCGCGGAACCATTCGATGCCGCTCGAGGCGCTGCGCCGTGACATCACGCCACCCGGCCTCCACTATGTCCTCACGCATTTCGACATCCCCGACCTTGAGGCCGCCTCCTGGCACCTGCAGGTCAAGGGTGCTGTGGAGCGGTCACTGGAGCTTAGCCTGGCAGCGCTCAGGAAGGACCCGGCCATCACCCTTCCGGTCACGCTTGAGTGTGCGGGCAATGGCAGGTCCCTGCTCAAGCCACGTCCGCTGAGCCAGCCCTGGATCATGGAAGGAGTGGGGACAGCGGAGTGGACCGGGGTGCCCTTGGCCTACCTGCTCGCGAAGGCCGGCGTGCTGCCCGAGGCCGTGGAAGTGGTGTTCACCGGGGCCGACGCCGGCATCCAGGGCGGCGTCCGGCACCACTACGCACGGAGCCTTCCGATCCGCGAGGCAATGCGTCCCGACGTCGTGCTCGCCTACCGTATGAACGGCACCGACCTGCCGCCGCAGCACGGCTACCCCCTCCGCCTAGTGGTACCGGGCTGGTACGGCATGACCAGCGTCAAGTGGCTGGAGTTCATCGATGTGGTGACGCACCCGTTCACTGGGTTCCAGCAGCAGCCGGCGTACCGGTACCAGGACAACGCGGACGACGCCGGCACACCGGTTTCGCGGATCAGGGTCCGTTCGCTGATGGTTCCGCCGGGCATACCGGATTTCTTCACGCGCCGCCGGGTGCTCACGCACGGGCCGGTGATGCTTCAGGGCAGGGCCTGGTCCGGCCAGGGTGCAGTGACCGGTGTTGAGGTGGGGATCGACGGCAAGTGGGTGGCCGCCCAGCTCGAAAAGCCGGCCGGGCCCTTTGCCTGGTGCAAGTGGACGCTGCCGTGGGTGGCTGATCCGGGCGAACACGAGTTGGCCTGCCGGGCCACGGACGCCACCGGAGCCACCCAGCCACTTGAGCAAAACTGGAATTATCAGGGGATGGGCAACAACGTGGTGCAGCGGGTACACGTCACCGTCGACTAAGCGGGCTGGCGTGAACGGCTGGCGGGAGCAGGGAAGATTCGCACAAGATCCACGCCGTATACTCAGTGCCAGCCATGACCATCCTTCCTTCCTCACCCGCCAGCGTCCGCATCGATGCGTGGCTGTGGGCGATCCGCGCCTACAAGACACGTTCTGCCGCCACTGCCGCCTGCCGCGCGGGCCACGTTCGGCTGAACGGCAGTCCCGCAAAAGCATCTGCAACCCTGGTCACAGGCGACACCGTCACCGTCCGGATGTCCGGCTACGAACGGATTCTAGAGGTCCGGCGCCTGATCGCCAAGCGCGTCGGCGCCGAGCCGGCGTCCCATTGCTTCACTGATCACACTCCGCCGCGTCCCATTGCCCCGGCCCTTGGCCTCCCGCAGCGGGACCGTGGTGCTGGGCGCCCCACCAAGAAGGACCGCCGCGAGATGGAGCGGCTCCGGGGCGACGCCACGTAGTCCCACGGCCGGGTCGGCGGTGATGGGCAGCGCTGCCCATCGGTCAATGCGAGCCGAATGGCTAGGCTGGTAGGCGGGCCGGGGACAGGCCCGGCGCTTGGGTTGGACAAATGCAGCTGCGAGCGCAGGTGGGCCGCGAATCTAGGGGAATCATGGGGACTGCTGCGAAACCGTTCAGGGTCAACGGTCATCCGCGCGTCAAGGCCGGGCTGGGCTGGCGCGCAGGAGATCCCTACTCCATCGGAGAGCGGACCGACGGCCAATGCTCTCTTCGCCTGCCAACACTGCGCAGCGACGGCGACATAGTGGGAGCCTCGGAAGAGTTCCAAAAGGTCACGGACGCCATCAACCCTGTCCTGGAACCAAACGGCTTCAGCCCCGTCTCAGTTCTCGACGAGGGCTCCCAGGGTGGTGGTCAGTCACGTCGGGCAACGCCCAGGGAGCGAGGGTGCGTATTTTCGGACGGACCTGGGTCGAGTTGGCGTTCAGCGTTCCAGTCGAATCGGAAACCTGCGCCGCCGGCGAACTTATAGGGCTGGCTCCATGACCGAACTCATTCTGGCCTCCATCCGCCAGCCTGGCGAGGATACCGTCTCTGACCTGCACATCGCTGAGGGCGTGGTGACCCGGGTCAGTGCCGGCGGCGGAATCCCGCGCGGCGCGCGCGTGGTCCACCTGGACGGGCGCTATGTCATTCCGGGGCTCTGGGACGAGCACGTCCATATGACCCAGTGGGCGCTGCACTCAAACAGGCTGGACCTGTCCGCCGCGGCGTCCGCGCACGAGGCCGCCGCCGCCGTCGGACTTTATGTTCATCACGCCGATCCGTCGGTCACCAGCGTGGGGGTGGGCTTCCGCGACGCCCTGTGGCCCGACGTCCCCACGCTGGAAATGCTCGACGCCGCCACAGGGAACCAGCCCACCGCACTGATCAGCCACGACCTGCATTGTGTCTGGCTGAACAGCGCTGCTGCCCGGCGATATGGGGTGGAGGTTGACGCCAGTGGCCTGCTCCGGGAGGAACCTGCCTTTGCCGTCACCCGCGATCTGGGCAAACTTCCCGATTCACTGGTGGACGGCTGGGTCCGCGATGCCGCCCAGGCAGCTGCAGCCCGGGGCATCGTGGGCGTCGTTGATTTCGAGATGACCTGGAACCGTGATGTCTGGCTGCGGCGCATCGCTGATGGCTTCGATGCCGTCCGCGTAGACGCCGGCGTCTACCCCAAGGACCTGGAGCGGGCACGCAACGATGGCATGCGCACAGGATTGGAGCTCGACGGCGGCAGGGGGCTCCTGCGGGTCGGCCCGCTGAAAGTCCTCATCGACGGTTCGCTGAATACCCGGACGGCTTTTTGTTCGGATCCTTACCCCGACGGCAGCTACGGGCTGCTGACCGTCAGCGAAGGCGAGTTACTGTCCCTGCTTCGGCGGGGGCGGGAGTACGGTTTTGTCCCGGCGGTCCATGCCATCGGCGACGCCGCCAACCGTGTGGCCCTGGATGCGTTTGAGCGCGCGGGGATCGGTGGCCGAATTGAGCACGCGCAGTTTGTCGGGGCGGAGGATCTGGCGCGCTTCGGGTCCCTGCGGGTTACTGCCAGCGTGCAGCCGGTCCATGCACTGGATGATCGCGACGCCGCAGAGTCCAACTGGAGCGGCCGTACGCAGCGGGCCTTTCCGCTGAGCTCGCTCCTCGACGCAGGGGCCACGTTGGCGCTGGGTTCGGACGCACCGGTTGCGCCGCTGGATCCGTGGGCTGGGATGTCGGCGGCCACCACCAGGTCCCGGCAGGACGGCCGCAGGCCCTGGCATCCCCAGGAATGCATCAGCAGAAGGCAGGCGCTGGCGGCCTCCGCGAGGGGCAGGAGCCGGATCCGGGTGGGGGACCTGGCGGACCTGGTGGTGCTCGACGCCGATCCGCTGGCTGTGTCCGACGCGGAATTCGGCGCCCTACCAGTTGCGGCAACGCTGCTGGCGGGCCGCTTCACGTACGACGGCGGCCTGGCTTAGTTCCTGGTCCGGGCCTGGATGAGGTTCGCGAACGGCAGCCGCCCAAACTCCGCCACAAAGTCCGCGTGGAGCCTGGCTTCGGTGCTGTTCACTTGGTCGGCGGGGACCTCTTTCCAGGCGATGACCAGCGATTCGGGTGCCGCGAGCTGCCACACCAGCCGGCCGTCCCAGTGGCCCGGCGGCTTACCCTTGCCGAAGTCAAGGAACTCCTGGATCTGCCGGCGGAGTCCACGGTTTCCCTTGCTGCCGGGACCCGCCTTGCCGAGATAGAGGACGTCGGCGTCCTGAACCCACTCCGCAGCCAATGCAGGTTCCGGTAGCGAGGGGTCCTTCTTTTTGAAGATGCCGGCCGTGCTCTTTTTCAGGAACCTCGGCTCGAAGCCGTCCGGTCGGAGCACGGCGAAGACTCCCGTGCCCTGCGGGATCCGCATGATCTCGAGGCTGCCGACCGCCCTGAATCCTGCGAACCCCTCGGCCCTAAGGGATGCCCTGCTGACCATGGCGACGGTTCCTTAAGTCGGGGAGGCCCGCGGTGTGGGGATGCCTTTCCATTGTTCCCCAACGCGGCACCATCCTTGAACTCAAGGGAATAGAATAATTCCCGCCCGCGCACCCCCACGTCCAAAAGCGTAGAGTGGCCTAAGACGCCTGATTCTGGACGCCGTGCTGCTGAGGGAGAAACCGTGACGATTGACTGGGACGAAAAAAAGGCCCTGCTACAGGAACCGAACATCGCGGCCGTGACGCAGCTTTGTGACGAACTGATGGAAAAGAAGCCAGGGTCCATCGTCCCTTATATCGACCCCGTCCACGACGAGGATGAATGCCGGATCGTAAGCCTCCAGGTCAGCCCGGGCAAAGGCACGGAATCCGGCTTCGTCTCCCATTACAACGACGACGAAGCCGCCCGCCGCGCTACCCAGATCTACGAACTCGCTGAACTTGACCCCCGCTATGTGATGCCCTGGAACGCCTACCCGTGGGTGCGCGACCCCGATCTCCCCACCGCGCTCAACGTCCAGGAAAAGACCGACGGTCTGCGTCCCTTCCGCCAGTTCCTCAAAATCAACTCCCGTGTTTCGGCCATCATCGCCCACGGCACCGATGCCTCCACGTTCCTGACCCTCTTCGAGAAGACCTACCACTCATCCCTGAAGAACAGCGGCATCAAGATCTACAAGGCCAGCGCGCTCGGCGGGCGGGCCTTTGCTGTTTCTGAAGCCAAGCAGGAAGAGCTGCTCACGAAGAGCGTCGAGGTCTACAAGGACGCCATGCAGCGCGCAGGCATCCAGCACCTCTAGCCAGCCGGGAACGCACGACGGCGTGATCCCCTGTGGTGCGAGCCACTGCGGTGTAGGTTGGGCCAATGGAAGTGCTCGACTGGTTGCTCGACTCCGATCCCTCCATCCGCTGGCAGGTCCTGTGTGACCTCGTTGATGCCCCCGCCCGGGAGGTTGCCGCCGAACGGGACCGTGTTGCCACATCCGGTTGGGGCGCCCGGCTCCTTGCACTGCAGGGCACCGACGGACAATGGGACGGCGGCACATACTGGCCGGCGCAGGACGATGACCCGGACAGCCAGCCGTGGACAGCAACCACCTACAGCCTCCTGCTGCTGCGCGGGTTCGGCCTGGACCCTGCCGGCCCTGAAGCCCGGCAGGCAATCAGTCTGGTCCGCGACAACAGCCGCTGGGAGGAAGGCAACCAGCCTTTCTTCGATGGCGAGGTGGAGCCCTGCATCAACGGCATGGTCGTAGCCCTCGGCGCCTATTTCGGTGAGAACGTGGACCCGGTGGTGGAGCGGCTGGTTCGGGAACAGCTCTCGGACGGCGGATGGAACTGCGAGGCCGAGAGAGGTTCCACACGCTCGTCCTTCCACACCACCATCTGCGTGCTTGAGGGGCTTCTTGAGCACGAACGTTCCACCGGCGGGACCTCCCGATCGCGGCAAGCACGGCGGCGGGGCGAAGAATACCTCCTGGCCCGAAGCCTGCTGAGGCGAAAGAGCAATGGCGAGCTAATCAACGGTCAATGGCTCCAGTTCTCCTACCCCACGCGCTGGTTCTACGACGTGCTCCGCGGGCTGGACTACTTCCGGGCTGCTGGCGGCGCTCCCGACAAACGGCTGGAAGAAGCCGTGGAGGTAGTCCGTTCCAAGCGGCAACCAAATGGCCAGTGGCTGCTGGAAAACACCCACGCGGGCAAAGTCCACTTCCAACTGGAGGACGGCGACGGGAATCCCAGCCGTTGGAACACCCTCCGCGCCCTGCGGATACTCAGGTGGTACGACGGGCTGTGACGATGCGCCACCCTGACCCGCTTAGCCCTCGAGCAACCTTCGGCGGTGCTTCAACTCCTTAACCCACGCCCGGGTGACCATGTCGGGGAATGGCGAGCCGCCGTCGTCGTTGTTTCCCGAGCCACCTACACCGGCGAAGGCGATGCCCGCCTCCAGGTCTGCAATCAACGGGCCTGACGCTTTCAGGGCCAGTTCCACCACCTGGACCGCTGTGCGGTCCGTGAGCCCCAGCGCCGTGGCCCAGCCCAGGAAGTGCCGTCGCGAAATCCCGCTCCGCTTTCCCGCCAATGTCAGCGCCAGGGTTTTATCGCCGTACACCACGGTGGAGGGGATGTCGTAGACCGGGGCGATGGTCCACTCGCCGTGCGGCTGCTGAACCATCGAGACATTCTTGGCGTGGAGGTCGCCGTTGCCGCTGAGCCACGCAAACGCGCCCTGGATGGCCAGGTTCCTCAGGGCGGGCAGGGGCGCCGAACAGTAGTCGGCAAGCGCCTGGCACACCTGGCCATAGCCCACGTTGTACTTGTCCGCCGGATAGAGCTTGAGCACCTGCGCCCCGTCCTCCACAGCCAGTCGCCGAACCTCGTCCGGACCGCCGCCCGCGATGGGCACCCGGTCGAAACGCTCCACCAGCAGGCCCGGCCGGCCCGCTACGTCCCGGATCAGTTGCACCCGGCTGAGCGGGAGCCGCAGTTTGGCGGCGTACCGGAACATCACCAGCTCGTTTTCCACCACGTGCGGAAACTCCGGGGCATTGAGTTTGAGGATAAACCGCCTGCCGGCGCTGGCCACGGGGAGCGAGATCATGCCGGCCGAGAGCTTGTCCTGCACGCCTGCCAACGCCACCGGGTCGATCAGGTCCGGGTCGCCCAGCAGCTGGTCGAAGTCCACCGGCAGCTTCGGATCCAGCTGGACGGCGTGCTCGTCCGGGTCCAGCGGTTCGCCGTGGCCAACAATCTGGACGTCGCCCACCGGATTGCCGCCGGCAGCGATGAGCAGCGAGAGGTCGTCGTCGGCGCTTGTTTTGATGGAGCGCCGGAGCGCGTTGAGCCTGCGGCCCTCCGGCAGCAGCCCGGTGAAATAGGGCGGCGCCGCTCCTGCCGCCGACAGGACGGGGACGCTGGTGAGCGGCAGGGAACTGGCGACGGCGGGTCCCCCGGACGCGAGGTACGCCGGCAGATAGCTGAACCGCGTGCCGCCGTCGTGCCGTTCCAGCCTCGCGGCAAGCACACCGGCCTTATAGATATCGGCAATGCGGTGTTTCATGGCGCTGGTTCTTGTTCCCTGGCGGTGCCGCTGAGCGCGCGGGCGGCCTGGCTGGTTCTGGTGGCCAGTTGCAGCTCCAGCCCCAGGGTTTCGAGCAGGGAGGTCAGGGAATCCAGCTGAATACTCGGCTTGCCCTGTTCAACAAACCGGACAAAACGCTCTGATACACCTGCCATGTCCGCGAGATCCTGCTGGGTGAGGCGCATGCCTATACGGCGCGAGCGGACCTCTCTGGCCAAGTGATCGCTGATCGATGCCGCCATAACACTCCCATAGGTACGATCGCGCCGATTCAATGTCCTGGGAAGAGCCTACGCCGATACTTTCCCAGGGGAAAGGGCGCAATCGGCACGAACGTGCCGCTGGGTTTATACATCCGCAGGTGAGCCACGCTCGGATCTTGACACCCCCTTGTGACCCGTGCCATATTTTAAGCGTGAACCTGTCAGACAGCCGGACAGCAGGACAGCCTGCCGAGTCCGCCGCGGAGCCAATGGCCCCGGGCACCAGCGCCATCCCGCGCCTGCCCCAGCCTCTCGCCCGGCTCAGCGCTGCCGAAGCAGTGTTCAACGCCATTCGGAGCGACATCGAATCAGGGCAGGTTCCGGTCGGCGGCAAACTGAGCTCGGAGGCCATGCTCTCGCAGCAGTACGGCGTCAGCCGCTCAGTCATCCGGGAAGCCCTGCGCTCCTGCACCGCGCTGGGGCTGACCGTTACCAAGACGGGCAAAGGCACCTTTGTAGTGGCCGACAAGGTAGCCAACGACCTCACGCTGGGCCAGTACTCCGCCCGGGACCTCACCGAGGCCCGTCCGCATATCGAGGTCCCTGCAGCAGGATTGGCCGCCGAGCGTCGGAGTGAGGAAGAACTGGAGACCCTGCGGCACATTGTCGAAGCAATGACCGCCGAAACGGACCCGGAATCATGGGTTGCCCTGGACTCCAGCTTCCACGAAGCCATCGCCCGCGCCAGCGGCAACAAAGTGTTCGCCAGCGTCGTCGCCGATATCCGGGGCGCCCTGGCGTTCCAGTCAGAAACGCTGAACATGGTGGCCGACCGCCAGCACGCGTCGGACATCGAACACCAGCACATCCTCGCCGCAATCGAGGCGGGCTCCGCTGACGCCGCGAGCACAGCGATGGCCGAACACCTGCGCGCCGTCGGCGTTGCCCTCGATTCCATCCTCAATAAATAACCGCGTTAACAAGTACCAGCCACCCCAAGGACTTCATGCCAGCCCCCGCCATGCCCGCTGCCCACACCGCTGCCCCCGGCACCGCCGAAGCAGCATCCGGCACACTTCCGCAGCACGCTCCCCTGGTGGTCGCCACCCGCGACGGCCTGGTGGAGAGCGTCCATTACGGCTCGGCTATTGCCACGGCACCGGACGGCTCAACCGTGGCAACGGCGGGAAATCCCATGGCACCGTTCTACCCGCGCTCTTCCCTTAAGCCCCTGCAGGCCGTGGCCATGGTCCGCGCCGGCCTTAACCTCCCCGCCGACCTGCTGGCCCTGTCCGCAGCGAGCCACTCCGGCGCTGCCATTCACCGCGGCGGCACCCAGCGCATCCTCGCTATGCACGGGCTCACTACCCGCGACCTAGAGAACAGCACAGACCTCCCCTATGGCAGCACAGAGCGCGAGGACTGGCTGCGATCCGGTTTCCACGCCACCCAGCTGACCCAAAACTGCTCCGGCAAGCATGCCGCCATGGCTGCCACCTGCGTCATCAACGGCTGGCCGGTCAAGGGCTACCTGGACCCGTCCCACCCACTCCAGCAGCTCGTTGCCGCCACCATCACTGAGCTGACGGGCGAGGTACCCTTTGCCCGCAGCACGGACGGCTGCGGCACCCCGCTCTTCGCCCTCACCCTTCGAGGGATGGCCCGCGCCTTCGGCCGCATAGCTCTCGCCGCCGGAAACGCCGCCGGAAGGACCTCCGACGACGCCGCAACCGCCGCACCTGCGGCGGAAGCCGCCGTCGGACTGGCCATGCGCCAGCACCCGGACATGGTGGCCGGCGAACGCCGCGACGTCACCGATCTGATGCGGCTGCTTCCCGGATCCGTGGCGAAAGACGGTTTTGAAGGTATTCAGCTCGTAGGCCTGCCCGATGGCCGTGCCGTGGGTGTCAAGATTTCCGACGGCGGCGACCGAGCACGGATGCCCGCCACCGTCCGCCTGCTCGATTACCTGGGAGTGGACGTAGCGCCGCTGGCCGGAATCGGCACTTCCCCAATACTGGGCGGCGGTCACAAAGTTGGCCTGCTGCAGCCCACAGACTTCCTGTCCACGCCCAATGAAGCCCTGCGGGAAGTCGGTGACCACCGGCCTGACCGCCCTTGATGCCCGTACCGCTGACCCGGTCCGAGCACGACCTGCCACCACCTACCCCGAACATCTCCGGATCACGGTGGCACACATCCATCGGCCTGGCCATCGCCCTGAACACCCATCCGGGCAGTGCCAACCTCAGCAAGTAATCCCCCACCGCCCCTGGTCCCGCAAGCTCAGCCAGGGATCCCTGCGGTCGTGGGCCCACCAACCGCTCTCCCGAAGGACACCCCATGACAAATTCCCCCATCCCTGACCACCTCATCGACGGCGGGCATGCGCATGCCAGTGAGTCGGCGTTGCATGCGGAGGATAAGGGTTATCACAAGAACCTCAAGCCC
>NZ_JBBCBT010000023.1:0-39512 GCF_037203985.1 Pseudarthrobacter sp. CCNWLW217 | reverse complement strand
ACTCGGGCTCCGTCGCCTCCCCGTACCGGGAAACCGAGGCCATGGCTGACGGCTCCGACGCGATCGCGGACTGGCCCATGCTCAACGCCCTGCTCAACACCGCCTCCGGCGCGACCTGGGTGTCCCTGCACCACGGCGGCGGTGTCGGCATCGGCCGCTCCATCCACGCCGGCCAGGTCTCAGTGGCCGACGGCACGGACCTTGCCGCCCAGAAACTCGAACGCCTCCTCACCAACGACCCCGGCATGGGCGTCATCCGCCACGCCGACGCCGGCTACGACCGCGCCCTCGACGTCGCCAAAGAACGCGGCGTCCGCATCCCCATGAACGAGACAAACTAACCAGGCCCCAACCCCCAACTAGGTAGCAGCAGGTGTTGTTATGGGCCGCGAAAACGACATCTACTGCTACCTAGTTGGGGCAGCCCGACTTTGAAGGGGACATTCTGTGATCGAAATCGACGGCCGCGAACTGGCTTTGGCAGACATCGCCAAGGTGGCGGCCGGGGGCATGAAGGTGACACTGACGCCGTCGGCCGCTGAACGGATGGCCGCATCCCAGAGGTCGGCACGGGCAACCGCCCGGACCCGGCCCGTCTACGGACGCTCCACTGGCGTTGGCGCCAACCGCTCCGTCACGTTGGATGCAACCGGCACGGGAGCGGACACCCATGGACTGAATCTCCTCCGCAGCCATGCCGTGGACGCCGGGCGGAGCCTCGACCGCGAAACCGTGCGGGCGATGCTGGTGATCAGGCTCTCCCAACTGGCGGCAGGTGCCTCCGGAATCAATCCGGCCATCGCCGAGGCGCTGGTAGGGATGTTGAACCAAGACGCCTTGCCGGAGGTCCGGGAATTCGGCGGAATCGGCACGGCCGACCTGCCGGCCCTCGCCGGGACGGCACTGACGCTCCTTGGCGAGCGGCCAACCATGGGCGGCAGCCTCATCTCCGGCGCCCTCGACGGCTGGGCCACGGAGGATGCCCTGCCGTTCATCAGTTCCAGCGCGCTCACCGTCGCCCAGGCCGTGTTGGGCCATCAGAAGCTTGCGGTCCTGCTGGAGAACCTCACGCTTGTGAGCGCTTTATCCTTCACCGCGATGTCGGGCAATCCGGAGGCGTTCAGCCCCGAGGTGGCCCGGGCGTCCGATTCGCCTGCCGTGGCGGATATGGCGATGACACTTCACGGGCTGGTGGCTGGGACCGGCGTGCCCGCCCGGATCCAGGATCCGTACTCCCTGCGCACGTTGCCGCAAGTCCTCGGGGCGGTCTCGGAGGAGCTTGCCGCCCTTAAATTGCTCCTGGACCAGCTTGTGGTTGCTGGCCACGAGAATCCGTTGGTCTTCGGCTCCGACGCGGACGGGAGCAACGGGGTGGCCCATCACGGCCTTTTCCAGATGACAACCCTTGCCAGGCGGGTGGACGCCCTGCATTTGGCCCTGGGAACGGCCTGCGCAACCAACCTCCGCCGGATAGACCTGCTCTGCGACCCCTCGTTCACGGGTCTCCACCGGTTCCTTGCGGCCGACGATGCCGGCCAGTCCGGCGTCATGATGCTCGAATATGTTGCGGCCGCCGCCGCGGGGCTTGTGCGCGCCAACGCCCAGCCCGCAAGCTTGCAGACGGTGGTCCTGTCCTTGGGCGCCGAGGAGGACGCCAGCTTCGCCAGCCTGGCGACCTCCCGGCTGAACTCCACCGTCCAGGCGCTGACGACCATGATGGCCGTGGAACTGGTGTGTTCAGCGCGGGCCCTGCGCATGCAGGGACGCGAACCGTCCGAGTTCAGCAATCCACGGCTCAGGAGAACCCTCGAAACCGGATTCACGCTGCCGGCCGCCAGCCAGGACCGCGACCTCCGCCCCGACGTCGATGTGGCCTCGAAACTCGTCCTGTTGCCAGCCTTGGGAAACAACATTCAAGAGGCCGGGACCGGCGAACTGGGCTGACCGCCGGCCGGTACCTACGCCACGAGGTTGCTGGCGGCGGTGTCCATGTGCTCACGGATGGTCTTGCGGGCCAGCGAGGCGTCGCCGGTTTCGATCGCAGCCACGATGTCATGGTGGCGGTCCACGCTCATGTTCCTGACGCCCTTTTCCAAGCCGGCGAACATGATGGACATCCGGATTGACCCTTCCAGCGACTCCCACGTGTGCAGCAACGTCTCGTTCCCGGTCAGCCGGCAGAGGGTGCGGTGGAATTCGAGGTCTGATTCCACCCGCTTCTGCAGGCTTTCCTTTTCGGCGGCCTTCATCGCGTCGATGGCCGCGCGCAGGGCGGTGATCACGGTCTGCCGGTCGGGAAGTTCGCACAGGGTTCGGGCGGCGAGCGATTCCAGTGCGGCGCGGACGGCGTAGATGTCGCGGATTTCCTTCTCATCCAGGTGCCTGACTGAGAGGCGTCCCCGCGGCCCGGCTGAGAGGAGTCCTTCCTGTTCCAACTGGCGGAGCGCCTCGCGCAGGGTGCCGCGGCTGATCCGCAGCATCTCGGAGAGCTCGGTCTCCACCAGGTGCCTGCCGGGTTCCAGTTCGCCGCTGGTGATGGCTGTGCGCAGCGCGGCAAGCGCCTGCTCGCGGAGGCTTTTCTTCTCGAGCCCCAGAAGGGATGCTGCTAGTTCAGTCATCGGAGGATCCTCAGTGTTAGGGGTCGACTGTTTACAGTGGCGTGTTAACAGTCGATTCTACGGCAGAAGCGCGGAGCAGCTTGGACTTGCTCCGCGCTTCGGCAGCTGCGTCAGCCCAGTTCGGCCAGCACCTTCGCCACAATCTTCTGGACCGAGAGCCCGTAGCGTTCGTGCAGGGTGGGAAGGGCGCCGGCGTCGAGGAATTCATCCGGCAACGCCACAGGCACCACGCGTTTGCCGAGCCCGGCTGTGACCACGGCGGATGCCACGGTCTCGAACAGGCCACCCATGATGCTGTGGTTTTCGAGCGTGACAGCGAGGCGGTCCGTGTTGATCTCCGCCAGGACAGTTGCGGCGTCGAACGGCTTGATCGTGGGGGTATGCACGACGGCGACATCCACGTTGTGTGCCTCCAGCGCCTTGGCTGCCTGGAGCGCCCGCATGGTCATCAGGCCGGAGGAGATGAAGACGACATCGTTGCCCGGGCGCAGGACCTTGGCCTTGCCCAGTTCAAACGTGTACCCGTATTCGTCCAGGACGGTGGGCACTTTTCCGCGGAGGAGCCGCAGGTAGGTAGGCCCGTCGCTGGCGGCGAGCTGAGGCACGGCCTGCTCGATGTCGATCGAATCGCACGGGTCCACGATGGTCAGGTTGGGCATGCCGCGGAAAATCGCCATGTCCTCGGTGGCCTGGTGGCTGGGGCCGTACCCGGTGGTCAGGCCCGGCAGGCCGCCCACGATATTAACGTTGAGGTTGGGCTCGGCGGCGTCCAGGCAGAGGAAGTCGTACGCCCGGCGGGCGGCGAACACCGAATAGGTGGACGCGAACGGCACCAGCCCGGTCTCTGCCATGCCCGCAGCGGCACCGAACAGCAACTGCTCTGCCATGCCCATCTGGAAGAACCGCTCCGGGAAGGCCTGGGCGAAGATGTGCATGTCCGTGTACTTGCCCAGGTCCGCGGTGAGCCCAACGATCTTGTCGTTTTCCTGCGCGGCCTTGACCAAGGCGTGTCCGAACGGAGCTGACGCCGTCTTCTGGCCCGCGTCCGCGAAGGACGCGATCATGGCCGAGGTTTTCAGCTTGGGTGCGGCTGTGCCTGTCGAAGCTGTAAGGGTACTCATCGGGCGTCCTTTCCTTCGTATCCGGCGGTCAACTGCTCGCGGCAGGTCTGCCATTCGTGTTCTTCGATGCGCATGAAGTGCGCCTTTTCCCGCTCCTCGAGCAACGGGACGCCGCGGCCCACCTTGGTATCGCACAGGATCACGGAAGGACGTCCGACGGCGGCGGCCTGGGCAGCTGCATTGTCGAACGCTCTGAGCAGCGCGCCGACGTCGTTCCCGTCCACCCGCTGGGTGTACCAGCCAAACGATTCCCACTTTTCGGTGACCGGCTCGGTGCGCAGCACTGTGTCCGTTTTCCCGTCCGCCTGCAGGGCGTTGATGTCCACCATGGCGGTGAGGTTTCCCAACTGGTGGTGGTAGGCGCCCATCGCCGCCTCCCAGGTGGAGCCTTCGTCCAGTTCACCGTCAGAGAGGAAGTTGTAGATCCTGGCCCCGGAGCCCTGGTACCTCAGGCCCAGGGCCATGCCCACTGCAACGGTGAGGCCGTGTCCCAACGACCCGCCCGAGATTTCCATGCCCGGGGTATAGGTGGACATCCCGGACATCGGCAGCCGGGAATCGTCCGAGCCGTACGTCTCCAGTTCCTGTACCGGAATGATGCCGGCCTCAGCCAACGCGGCATACAGGCCGATGGCGTAATGCCCGGTGGAGAGCAGGAACCGGTCCCGGCCCTCCCACTCCGGCTCGGCTGCCCGGAAACGGAGCTGGTCGGCATAGACGGTGGCCAGCATGTCGGCTGCACCGAGGGCCTGGCCCACGTAGCCCTGGCCCTGGACCTCGCCCATGTCCAGCGCGTGGTGCCGGATCCGGTAGGCGGCTGCCGCGGTGGCCGCGACACGTTCTGTGGGGGTGGTTCCCATGGTTTCCTGCATTTCGATGACGGGTTTTTCGTGAGTGGTGGTCATTTAGACGTTCACCGACTGGGGGGTGCTTTTGGTGGCCTCATCCGCGAGCTGGCGCTCGCGCTTGCCCCAGGTTTCGCGGGTGACGAGGGCGGCCCAGAGGCCGACGGCGGCGTAGAAGCTGAAGAGGAGCGCGGGGCCCATCCAGCCCAGAGTGACAAACAGGAGCGTGGTGACGAAGGGGGTGAAACCGGAGACCATGGCGGAGATCTGGTAGGCCAGGGAGGCGCCGGAGGAGCGGGTCTTGGCCTGGAACAGCTCAGGGAACCATGGGCCCTGGGCACCGGCGAGGGAGTTCTGGCACACGGCGTAGGAGATCACGATGGTGGCGATGACGAAGATGAACAGTCCGGTATTGACCAGCAGGAACATGGGGATGCCGAACAGCGCTGCGAAGGCGGTGGACCAGACGTACAGCGGCCGGCGGCCGATCCTGTCCGTGAGCCGGGCCCAGGCCATGGTGGCGAAGATGCCGATGAAGGAAGCGATGCACAGGGCTACGAGCGTCTGGGTCTTGTCCGCGAGTTGCTGGGTGTGCAGGTAGGAAATCATGTAGGTGATGGACACCGCGTAGCCGGCGGTCTCGGCGATGCGCAGGCCGATGCCGCGGACGATGCTGCGCCAGTCGGTCTTGATGACTTCCATGATGGGGTTCTTGACGATGGAGCCGCTGTCCTTGACCTCGTCGAAAACCGGGGATTCCGGAACCTTGGAGCGGATGATCAGGCCAACTGCGACCAGCACGATGCTCGCGAGGAACGGGACGCGCCAGGCAAGCTCGCCGCCGAGGTTCACGCTCACCAGGAAGACGAGGTTCGCCAGGAGCAGTCCGACGGGGAAACCGGCCTGGACGATGCCGGTGTACTTGCCCTTGGACTTCCACGGTGCGTGTTCGTAGCTCATCAGGATGGCGCCGCCCCACTCGGCGCCGAACGCCAGGCCCTGGACAACGCGGACGAAGACCAGGAGTGCCGGCGCGAGGAGGCCCACCTGCTCATAGGTAGGGAGCAAGCCGATCAGGAACGTGGCCACGCCCATGAGGATCAATGAGGCCACCAGAACCGGTTTGCGGCCCACCTTGTCGCCCAAGTGCCCGCCGATAATGCCGCCGATCGGGCGGGCCGCGAAGCCAACGCCCAGTGTGGCGAACGCAGCCAGGGTTCCGGTGACCGGGTCACCTGTGGGGAAGAATGCCGTGCCGAAATACAGGGCCGCGGCGGTACCGAAGCCGATGAAGTCGTACGTCTCAATGACGGCACCAACACCGGAGCCGATGGCGACGCGCTTGGCGTCTTTCGTCCCGTGGACGTGGCCGCGCATTTTCAGAGCTTCATTGCTCATGGAGTGGATCCCTTTCGAAGAGCGAGCGGAGCGTCAACGCCCCGGCACTGTCGACTGTTAACACATGATACGCCCAGTGTGACCTGCATCATTCCCGATGTCAACAGTCAATGTTGGAGGTTGACTGTTAACACTGTCCCACACTACAGTGATTCATGTCACCACCGCTCATCAGAGGATCAACAACGATGTTCAACCCCAGGATTGGCTGTTCGTCCATCAGCTTCCGGCACCAGGACCTGCCCACGGCGCTACGCACCATCAGCGACCTGGGCTTCCACGAGATCGATCTCGGTGCGCTCCCGGGCGTCTGCAACCACGTTCCCTATGAGCTGGATATGGCGGCCGTCGAGGCCGTTACAGGCGAAGTTGCGGCCTCAGGACTGCTGGTCCGCTCCGTCAACGGGGACATCGGAGACCTCAACGCAGTGCTCGACGCCGGTGCCCGTGACGCCCGTGAACGTCACCTGGAGGCGTTGCTCACCCTCACGGCCAACACCGGCGCGAAGGCCCTGGTCCTGCCATGCGGAGCGCTCAGTCACCACCCCGTCCGCGGCCTGGACGAGGACCTGGACCTGGTGGCCGCCCAACTCGCCTGGGCCGGACAGCGCGCGGCGGAGTTCGGCGTCGAACTGTGGACCGAGTCCCTGCACTTCCTGCGGCTCTGCTGGAACCTTGAGCGCGCGGAACTGCTGGCACAGCGACTGGCGGGTACCGGCGTCGGGATTGTCATGGACTTTAGCCACATCGTGGCTGCCGGGGAAGACCCCCTGGAATACATCCGCCGGCACCAGGGGCTCATCTCCCACGTCCACCTTCGCGATGCGGTGCCCGGAAACATCAACCTCAGCATCGGTAACGGGGACGCCGACTTCGCAGCCGGCGTCAATGCCCTCGCGGCGAGCGGCTACGCCGGCCATTTCTCCCTCGAACTGGAAACAAGGGACGTCACCCACGACGAACGCCCCGCGGCCACAGCCAAGGCCGCCAGCTATATCACTGACCTTCTCTAACCGTCGACTGCTCCGTAGACGCCCTTTTGGACCCCCAAAACGGCGCTTACGGAGCACTCGATTCCATCACCAGACACAACACCCCCGCAAAGAAGCAACCAAGGAGCATCATGAGCAACACCATCCAGCGCACCGCCGTCCTCACCGGAGCCACCTCCGAGCGCGGCATCGGCATCACCACCGCCCGCCGCTACGCCGCCCAGGGCTGGGCTGTGGTAGTCCTGGACCTCGACGGCGAAAAGTCCGCAAAGGTCGCAGCAGAAATCGGCAACGAGTTCAACGTTCCGGCCTTCGGCTACGAAATCGACGTCGCCAACGAAGACTCCGTCAACACCGCCTATCAGGCCGTGAAAGCCGAAATCACCGCCGGGACCCTTCCGGCCGTCGGCGCCGTCGCCAACATCGCGGGCATCACTTCCCCTGTGCCGTTCCTGGAAACCACCCTGGACCTCTGGAACAAGGTCATGGCCGTGAACGCCACCGGCACGTACCTCGTCACCAAGGCCTTCCTGCCGGACATGATCGAGAACGGCTGGGGCCGCATCGTGAATATGTCCTCCGTCTCCGCCCAGCGCGGCGGCGGCGTGTTCGGCAAGGTCCCCTACTCCGCAGCCAAGGCAGCCATCCTCGGCTTCACCAAGGCACTGGCCCGCGAAATCGGTTCCACCGGCGTCACGGTCAACGCCATCACCCCGGGCGCCGTGGACACCAACATCCGCGTGGGCAGCACCGAGGAGCAGGAAGCAGCCATCAACGCCGGCATCCCGCTGGGCCGCAACGCCACCACCGAGGAAATCGCCGCCGTCATCACCTTCCTGTCCTCCGAAGACTCCGCCTACCTGACCGGCACCACCATCGACATCAACGGCGGCAGCCACATCCACTAAGCGCCGTCCCGGCCCGCCAGTCCAGACCGACGAGCCAGTCCAGACCAGCCAGAGAGTCAACGATGACCAGGATTTTCAACGACCCCTCAGAATTCGCCGAAGAGGCCCTTGCCGGGTTCTGCGACCTCCATGCGGAGTACGTGCGCCAGGTACCCGGCGGCGCTGTCCGCCGTCGTCGTCCGGCGCAGCCCAAAGTGGCTGTGCTTGCCGGAGGTGGCTCCGGCCACTACCCCGCGTTTGCCGGCCTTATCGGAAGCGGCTTCGCCGACGGCTCCGTGGTGGGTAACATCTTTACCTCGCCGTCCGCACAGCAGGCGTATTCCGTGGCCAAAGCCGCGGACTCCGGGGCGGGGGTGGTGTTCACGTACGGCAACTATGCCGGGGACGTCATGAACTTCGGCATGGCCAGCGAGCGCCTTGCTGCGGAAGGCATCCAGGTTGAGAACGTGCTGGTCACCGACGACATCGCCAGCGCACCGTCCACCGAATCTGAAAAGCGTCGCGGCATCGCCGGAGATTTCACGGTCTTCAAGATCATGGGAGCGGCGGCGGAGGCGGGAGCCAGTCTGGCCGACGTCGTGCGTTTGGGGCGCAAGGCCAATGGCAGGACGCGCACCATGGGGAGCGCCTTTGGCGGCTGCACGTTCCCGGGTGCAGCCGCTCCCCTGTTCACGCTGAAGGACGGGCAGATGGGCCTCGGACTGGGCATCCACGGGGAGCCCGGGCTGTTCGACACGGATTTGCCATCCGCGAAGGTCCTCGGCCAGGAGCTCGTTGCACGTGTGCTGGCCGAGGCGCCAGCGGACGCCGGTGACCGGATCGCGGTCTTGCTCAACGGCCTTGGCTCCACCAAACATGAGGAGCTGTTTGTCCTCTGGCTCACGGTGGCCCCGCTGCTGCGCGAAGCCGGCTACACGCTGGTGATGCCTGAGGTCGGCGAACTGGTCACCAGCCTGGACATGTCCGGCGTTTCGCTCACGGTCACCTGGCTGGACGATGAGCTCGAAGCGCTCTGGACGGCCCCCGCGGAAACTCCTGCCTACCGCCGCGGCAGCGCAGCTTCGGCTACCACCGAATTTAGTGCTGAAACGTTCGATGGCGGCGCTGAAGACGTTCTGTTCGAGTCCGACGGCGACTCCCGCGCTTTCGCGGTGAGCTGCGTCTCCGCGCTCGAAGCCGCCCGCAGCTGGCTGCACACAGCGGAGGTGGATCTCGGCGCCATGGATGCGGTAGCCGGAGACGGTGACCACGGACGTGGCATGGTGCGCGGCGTTGATGCCGCAGCGCACGCGGGTGCGGCCGCCGCTGCCAAGGGGGCAGGCGCCGGCTCGGTCCTGGTCGCCGCCGGAGATGCGTGGGCAGACAGGGCCGGCGGCACGTCGGGCGTCCTGTGGGGCGCCGGGCTGCGGGCCTTTGGTGAAACGCTGGGGAACCACAGTTCACCTGACGCCGACAGGCTGGCGGCGGCGGTTACCGCGTTTGCGGCGCGGATCACGGACCTTGGTAAGGCGGACCTGGGTGACAAAACCATGGTGGATGCCCTGCTGCCTTTCGCCGAGACCCTGCGGACGCTCATAGCGGAAGGCGCTCCAGCGACGGACGCCTGGACCGCTGCGGCCCGGAAGGCAGTTGAGGCGGCAGAGGGAACAGCCTTCCTGCGGCCGCTGAAGGGGCGTGCCAGGCCCCTTGCGGAGAAGAGCGTGGGCACCGCCGATCCCGGCGCCACCTCCCTGGCCATGATCTTCACCGTGATGGGTCCGCACCTCACAGGTGACCAGGCCGCCAGTGCCGCTGCCATCTCCGCCCAGAAACCGGTCGGAGCAAGGGCATGAAAATGGAAGGACAACCCATGGGGCTGCGCGTCATCGTGGGAGCGGACGAAGCCGGCGTTGGTTACAAAGACCGTATCGCGGAGGATCTGCGCGCCGATCCACGCGTCAGCGAAGTCCTCGACATCGGCGTCAACACCTCCGACTCCCCTGAGGACTTCACCAAGCCCTATCCCTATGTGGGCATCGCGGCAGGCGAGCTGATCCGGGACGGCCGGGCAGACAGGGCCATCCTTTTCTGCGGCACCGGGATCGGAGTGGCGCTGGCCGCCAACAAGGTGGAGGGCATCCGCGCGGCCACAGCGCACGACCCCTTCTCCGTGGAACGCTCCGTGCTATCCAACAACTGCCAGGTCCTCACCATGGGCCAGCGCGTGGTTGGCGTGGAACTGGCCCGGAGGCTGGTCCGGGAGTGGATTGGTTACACCTTCGACCCCACGTCAGCCTCTGCCGGCAAGCTCAAAGTCCTGGCGGACTTCGAAGCCTGTTAGGCAGGGACCAAAACATGGCACTTCATCTGCAGCACGACTGGGTTCCCGTCCTGGGCCGTATCGTGGAGATCAGGCACTGGAACACTACGGTTCGGGCGGGCAGGGTGGACGCAGTCACTGACGATGGCCAAATGCTTTGGCTGGCAGCGGACGGCCACTATCCGCGCTGCCTGTTCGAGCGGTCCCAAGGGTATCAAGTGTGGATCCAGTATTCCTGGGAAAGGGCGTAGTGGTGCTGCCGGGCAGCCAACGCCCCGCCCGCAGCCATTGCCCCACCCGCTGCCGCTACGGCGCCAGCCGGTAGCCCACGCCGCGCACCGTTTCGATCCACAGCGGTGCCCTTGAGCTGTCGCCCAGGCGCTTGCGCAGGTTTCCCAGGTGGACCTCGACGGCGCGCTCCTCGCCGGCCGTGACGAACGAGCCGGTGTTATACGGCTCGTTCCGCAGCCTGCGGACCAGGTCGGCCTTGGTCTGCACCACCCGGCCGTTCTCCATCAGCACCAGGAGAAGGTCGAACTGGGTGCGGGTCAGGTCCAGCGGTACGCCGTGGATGGCGGCGGAACGGGATCCCTCGTGAAGTGTCAGGCCCTTATGCTCAAAATCGCACAGCACGGCGGACGCTGCGTGCGGGGGCAGAGGTACGACGGCGGCAGCAACAGCAGGTGCCGCCGCCTGCTGGCCCCCGCGGGGCCGGGACGCCGGCATCCGTTCCCCGGAGGCGGACATTATGGCCCGCGGACGCCTAAGCATCGCAGCGATCCTGGCACGCAGTTCCCGCGGACGGAACGGCTTGGTGAGGTAGTCGTCCGCGCCGGCCTCGAAGCCCATCAGCGCATCCGCTTCTTCCACCCTCCCGGTCACGATGATGAGGTAGGCGTCGCTGAAGGTCCGGATCCGGCGCGAGGCCTCGATTCCGTCAAAATCCGGCAGCCCAACGTCCATGGTGACAATGACGGGGTTATGTTCCCGCACGGCTGCCACGCCTTCCAGGCCGGAGGAAGTTTCAAAAACGGAAAAACCGGACTGCAGGAGAACCTCCTTCAGAGATGTCCTGATGTCGTCGTCGTCTTCAACAACAACAGCAACGCCCCGCTCCACCATGCATGCCCCCAAATAAGTCTTGACTACCTGCGCCCGCTAGCCCACCATCCAAGCTATTTCATGTTCTATTCGCAGACATAAACCACGCGGATTGGTTTTTCAGGGCTCGGAAGAGGAAGTTCTATGGAGTGAGCCTACACACCGTTTTCGAAGCATATTTCAAATTGTTAGATTATTGCGTCTTTCTTGAGAATTGCTCAATATTGCGTATTTCTTGAGGGTTTGGTCCGCTCAAATTAATCGCATTTAGGCTATTGCGCTATGTGACTCATGTGACTGATGATCATCCTGTGCTCAATGGGGGCGCAAAGCTGCTCGCTGGGGAGCACGATGTAAGGGGCACTGCATGGCACCTTTTCGGTTACCTGTCTCACGATCAACCCGCCACTTGAGGCCGCTGGCCATACTGGCAGCGTCGGCCTTGGCTATGCTGACGTGCATGCCATCCGCCCAAGCTGCCGAAACCACGCCACCGGACCCAGGCCCGGCCGGAGGTTTTTCCTGGCAGGGCTTCAACTGGGAAAAGCGGTTCTGGGGCGGGGCGCCGCAGTACAACAAGGCCTTTGACGCCGCCAACGTCAGCAACCCCGACGCAAACGGGTACGTCACGCTGAAGCTGACCAACCCGACGGGCGAGGCTCCGGTGGGCGCTGAATTCCAGTCCACCCGGCAGGGGTTCGGTTACGGAACCTACAGCACCACCGTGGAGAAGAACCTCAGCGTCCTGCAAAAGGAAGTGGTCTGGGGCTGCCTCTTCACCTACGATCCTCTCGCAGAGCCGGGCTACAACGAGATCGACCTCTGCGAGGCGTCGGCCTGGGGCGGCGGCGCCGCCTATGGCGAATCGTGGCCGGTCAGCCAAGGCCACGGATACTGGTTCGACGCCACGAAGCCTCCAGGCCAGGGCAACAACACGGTGACCTTTGATGTCACCGCCAGCCCCGTGACCACGCACCGCATGGTGTGGGAGCCAGGCAAGCTGACCTTCGAAACCTACGCGGGCGAGGGCTTCGCCGGCGCCCTCCTCAAGCGCACCGTGCTGCAGGGCACCACGGTTCCCGTGCCGGCCAAGGAGCAGGTCCATTTCAACCTGTGGGTCACGGGCGGCGGTGGCGGGGATCCCGCCCATGTAAAGCCGGAGTCAGTGGTGGTCCGGAACTTCTCGTTCGTCCCCGCAGCCACCACACCGCCTCCGCCGCCGCTGTCGGCCATCAAACTGTCCGCCACCACCACTAAAGCGAACGGCGTGAACACCACCACCTTGAAGTGGACCGGAACCACGGGCACCAGCGTCATGCTGTGGATTAACGGCGTCCAGAAGTCCGTGCCCAACACGGGCAGCTACGTCCACAAGTTCAAGGGCGGCAGTACCACAACCTACAAGGTGTGCGACTCCGCCGGATGCTCCAACGTCCTGAGCGTGGTCACCTGACCCGTTCTTCCCCAGTACAAGTGTGGGGCGTCCGGATTACCGGACGCCCCACACTTGTGTTTTTTCGTCAGCTACTGAAACGGAACTGCCTAGGACTTGTCGCCCCGGACCGGAATGATGCGCTTGACCGCCAGCCCCAACGCCAGGAGCGCAAAGGCAGCCAGGGCCAGCCAAAACACGTCACCCGCACCGGTCATGGCGAGGGTTCCGGAACCAATTCCGGCCGCGGCGGGAGCTGCTGGGTTGTCATACATAATCTGTTACCAAGCTTTCTTTCTGTTGAAGGCTGAATCCAGGTACGCCTTCGCATGGACCACCTGCAAGAACAGGTCGATCACCAGCTCGTACATGGTTGCGGCGGCGAGCATGTATTTCCATCCCCGCAGCCGCACCGTGACCACACGTTCGATCACGAAGACACCGGTCACGGCCAGCCAGAAGGGCTGAATGACCAGCCCGGCCCCCGTGCCCAGTGCAAACGCCACCGTGCCGAAGTAGGCCAGCGTCACCAGGACACCCACCATGGCCAGGACCTGCCGGCCCCAGTACGGGCGCGTGACCCGGGTCCAGCCGTACTGCACGCAGTTCTCCACCGCGCCCCGCTTCCACCGGAGCCGCTGCGCCCACAGTTCGCGCCACGTGGGCATTACCTCGGTCACGAGCGTGCAGTCCGCCGGTGATTTGATGCGGTACCGCAGGCTCAGCAGCGCAAACGACAGCTCGTTGTCCTCGGTGAGGACCGAGGTGTCATATACCCCGCCGTGGCCATTGCCCGGCGGCAGCGACCCGTCCAGCCTGGCCGTGATGACATCGCGCAGCGTCCTGGCCCGGAACAGGGCCGCGGTGCCGGTGACCACCAGGCACTTGCCCTTGAGGCGTTTCACGTCGCGGGCGTAGCGTGCGTATTCGTTGCGCTGCAGGTGCCCTACGAACCCTCCTCCGTGCCCGCCCCGGAAGACACCGCCGACGGCGCCAAGCCGGGAATCGCGCTGCAGGTGGGCTACTGCCCGCTCGATGAAGTCATGGGACAGTTGGGAATCGGCGTCCTGGATGAGGATCATATCCTCGGCCTCGGCAGCGGGCAGGAGTCCACTGAGGGCGAAGTTCAGTGCGCCGGCTTTTTTGTCGGAATTCCCCTCGGTGCGGAGGACTTCGGCGCCCCGTGCACGGGCAATTTCCTCGGTGGCATCGGTGCAATTGTCTGCCACCACAATCACCCTGTCCGGGCGGCGGCTCTGCGATGTGAGGGATTTCAGGGTTTCACCGATGCTGGCTGCCTCATTGTGCGCCGGGATGAGGACCGTAATCACAGGAACACCGGCCCGGTGGCCGCTGTAACTGCAGCCAAAAAATCCCGGGCGGATGCGTGAATGAATGTATGAAATTGTGACGCACTGCGCATTTAGTAAATTGTCCCCACAGGAAAGTTCGAATTCTTATTTCCTTCGAGCATTCCAGCGGCAACTCAATCCATCGGCAGAGAACTGACAACGAAGGCACAAGCTTTGATAAAGACCGTCTCAACGCACCGTGGCCGCAGCCTGAGGAGGCTGAGGGACCGCAGAGCGCACTGAGGTGCGCGCCGCCGTCGTGCATTTCCCTCGATCCGAAACAAGAGAAGGCCGGCGGCGCCGCCAGGGCTCGCAAAGGCGCCCGAATCTTCTACGAAATTTGAGCCGATCTTGAGGCATCCCTTCGGATCCCCTGCAGTTGGCGGTCCACGCTATAAGCATCAGACCACCATCTGCGGGGAAGCAGGAAGAGTCATGGGGAACGAATCAGCTCTGGATGAGGTCATCGCCGTGGGAGGCGTGATCACAGACCAGCATCCGGTCGACTTCCACACCTTGGGGCTTGCCGGCTGCATCGACCGGCTTACCGTGCCCCTCCGTCAGCAAGGGACAGCAGTCCGCTGGGATACTCCGCACTGGGGCATCGAGATCCCGGCGGACTGCGCGTCCCTGCTTTACCAGTCGGCCCGCGAAGCGCTAAGCAACGCGTTCAAATACTCGGATGCTTCCCAGCTCACGGTCCAGCTCGCGGCCGTGGACCACGGTATCCGCCTCGTGGTGTCCGACGACGGTGCGGGCTTTGACTGCAAGCTCGCCGTGAGCGGCCGGCACCACGGCTACGGCCTCAGGCTGATGTCCGTGGCCGTCCACGAGGCCGGCGGCTCCGTGGACATCTACTCCAGCCCCGGCCGCGGCACCTGCGTGACCGTTACCCTTCCACTGGACTAGGACGGAAGCCCGCCGCACTTTGGGGGCGGCGGGCCTCCGTACCTCTAGCGCGACAGCTTCTCGGCGTCGGGTTCGAGATCGCCGATGTGGCCTGGCGCGTTGGCCGCCGTGACCCGCTGGACGAACGCGCAGTACTCCTCCATGTAGTGGCGCAGGAACTTGGCCGTGGCTTCATCCTTGACTTCGCCCTCCTCCCCGAATGCCGCCGGGTTGAACTTGACGTAGGCCTCCGGGGCGTTGAGCTGGGGAGCGTCAAGGAAGCTCAGTACGCTGCGCATGGAGGACTGCATCACTGCGGTCCCGATGCTCCCGGGCGAGGCGCCGATGATCCCGGTGGGCTTGCGTGCGAACGAGTTGGTCCCCCACGGTCGGGATCCCCAGTCGATGGCGTTCTTCAGGGCACCGGGGATGGAACGGTTGTACTCGGGGGACACAAACAGGATGCCGTCAGAGGCCTCCACCGCTTCCTTCAGGGCCCGGCCGGCCGGTGGGAAATCGGCGTCGTAATCGTAGCTGTAGAGCGGCAGGTCCTTAATGGGGATTTCGGTGAACTCGAGGTCGGCCGGGGCCAGGCTGATCAAGGCCTTGGCGAGGGTGCGGTTGATGGAGCCGCGTGCCAGGCTGCCGACGAAGTAGCCGATCTTGTGAGTTGCCATAACAAACATCCTTCCTAACAGCCGGGGGGACCGGCTGGCCGACGGTGCTGTGGTTGGTCAAGCATGGACTTAAAGCACAATGCGTCCCCCAGTCCAGCACAGAAGACCCCCGGCGGCCAGAGCCTCGGGAAGGTCCTTGACACCCCGTCCGGGCAGGCGCTGAATGATCTTTAAGAGGGGATCCACAGCAGCAACCGGGAGCACAGGAGCAGCGGTCATGAACGATAAATTGGGATCGGCACAGCGCATCCACAGCGAAGCACCGGCCGAAGGGGACGAACTGGCGGATCCCACCGACCTCCGGATGCATTCCCAGGAACCCGCCGAGGGCGCGGACATCGAACCTGAGGCCAAGCCTTAATTACCCGACCAACTCCTGAGTGGGTCTTGCGGTACCGCGTTCATTCCAGTTAGGTTGAATCGATACAAGAAACCGCTTTCCCACGTCGCATCGAGGCGCGTGCCAGGAGCGGCTTCCCAGCGGAATTGGACATGATGACTGTAAACACCACTGTCGGGTGGCTCGACGGCGAAGCACCCCTGGAACTCAGCGGCGGAACCACGTGGGGCATGCCGTTCGCCCGCGGAACGGTGGCCAGCGCCGATGCTGTGGCGGTCCGGGACTCCTTCGGGCAGCCGGTAGCCAGCCAGGCCTGGCCGCTGGCCGCGTGGCCTGATGGCTCACTCAAGTGGGCGGGCATTGCCCTGCCGGCCACGGATTCCCCGTCCCGGGAGTACGAAGTGACGCACGACGCCGGCACCGCACCGGCCGCGGGCACCTCACCGGGGGTCACCGTCGCGGAGCGCAATGACAGCATCGCGGTGTCCACAGGCACGCTGGAAATGGTCATCAAGCGCAGCGGTTCCACCCTATTCAGCTCACTCTCCCGCGGCGGAACCACAGTGGCTTCCGACGGACGCCTGGTCAGCCTGCGCCAGGACGGCATCGCGGACGGCGCCGGCTCAGTCAGCCGGGAGGGATTCACCGGCGAGGTCACCGCCGTCGTGCTTGAACAAAGCGGCCCCGTCCGCGCAGTGGTGCGGCTTGAAGGTATGCACCGGCCGGACTCGCCCACGAGCGACAAACGGGACTGGCTGCCGTTCGTGGTTCGGTTCTACTTTTACGCGGGGGCGCGGAGCGTTCGGATGGTCCACTCGTTCATCTGGGACGGCGACGCCGAGCAGGACTTCCTCGCCGGGCTCGGCGTGCGCTTTACCGTGCCGCTCCAGAGCGAACTCCATGACCGGCACATCCGGATCGCCGGCGCGGACGGCGGCTTCCTGGCCGAAGCCGTGCGCGGGCTGACCGGCCTCCGTCGCGATCCCGGCGAGGACGTACGCCGGGCGCAGCTGGCGGGCCGCCCCACCCCTCCCCTGGCCGAATGGAACGAGGAGGTCTCGGGCAGGCTGCACCTCATTCCCGCCTGGAACGACTTCACGCTCAGCCAGCTAAGTGCCGACGGCTTCGAGCTGCGCAAACGCACCGCGGCGGGCCATGCGTGGGTGGGCATTTCCGGCGGAACCAGGGCGGCGGGCTTCTGCTCCCTGAGCGATACGCGAGGTGGACTGGGCGTGGGGATCCGTGACTTCTGGCAGTCGCACCCGGGACAGCTGGACATCCGGAACGCCGCCACGGACGGCGCGTCGCTGACGGCCTGGCTGTACTCCCCGGAGGCCCAGCCGATGGACCTGCGTTTCTATCACGACGGCCTGGGCCAGGACACCTTCGAGGAACAGCTCGAAGGCCTGGAAATTACGTACGAGGACTATGAACCCGGCTTCGGCAACCCCACCGGCATTGCCCGCACACATGAGTTAACTCTGTTTGCCTACGGCTCCACGCCAGCCACGGAAAGCCTCGCCGCCGATGCACGGGCCGCCTCCGTGCCTGCGCTGCTCCAGGCCACCCCGGAATACCTCCACTCAGCGCGGGTCTTCGGTGATTGGGCCCCGGTGGACCGCAGCACTCCGGCGCGGGCCGAGCTTGAGGACAGGCTGGACTTCCTCTTCGACTTCTACGCCGGCCAGGTGGAGCAGCGCCGCTGGTACGGCTTCTGGAACTACGGGGACGTCATGCACACCTACGACTTCGACCGGCACGTGTGGCGGTACGACGTCGGCGGCTATGCCTGGGACAACTCGGAGCTCTCCCCGGACCTGTGGCTCTGGTATTCGTACCTGCGTTCTGGCCGGGCAGAGGTCTTCCGCTTCGCCGAAGCCATGACCAGGCACACCGGCGAGGTGGACGTCTACCACCTCGGCCCGTGGAAGGGCCTTGGCTCCCGCCACAATGTCCAGCACTGGGGCTGCAGCGCCAAGCAGCTGCGCATCAGCACGCCCGCCTACCGCCGGTTCTACTACTACCTGACGGCGGACGAACGGACCGGGGACCTGTTATCCGAACTGGTGGACAGCGACCAGAACTTCCTGGGGTTGGACCCGGTCCGCAAAGTCAGGCCCGACGCCGACACCTACCGGCCGGACCGGAATGCCCTGGGCGTGGGGCTGGGCACGGATTGGGGTTCGCTGGCGGCCACGTGGCTCACCGACTGGGAGCGCACCGGGAATCCCCGCTCCCGCGACCGGCTGCTGGGCACCATGGCGGATATCGGCGCCCTGAAGTACGGATTCCTCACGGGCGAGGCCCTCTACGACCTGGATCAGGGAAGGTTCGACGCCGGCCGGGAAAGGATCCAGGTCTCCCACCTTTCAGCGGTGTTCGGGCTGGTGGAAATCTGCAGCGAACTGGTGGACCTGGTCCCGGACGCGGCCTTCGAGCGGGCGTGGCTGCAGTACTGCCGGCTGTTCCTGGCCACCGAGGAGGAACAGATCGACGCCGTGGGGCAGCCGCTGCCCGGAATCTACCTGACGCAGGCCCACAGCAGGCTCAGCGCCTACGCAGCCGCCCGGCTCCGTGACCCGGACCTGGCGGCCCGGGCCTGGGAGAGCTTCGCCGAAGGCGGCGAGCATCTCAACCACGAGAACGCCTTTACCCTTCAGACCATCGCGCCGCCGCACGTGCTGCTCCCGGTGGACGAAGCACCCACAGTCTCCACCAACGACGCCTCCCAGTTCGGCCTGGCAGTGATCCAGAACCTGGCACTGATCGGCGACCACCTGCCCCGCTGAGCAACCCGGCCCCGCGCACCAAACCCAGCCTCCCGCCGTCATACTTCCGCCCAACTTCCCGCCGCACCAAACCCAGCCCCCCGCCGTCGTCCCATCCCAACTAGGTAGCAGCAGATGTCGTTTTGGCGCCTCATAACGACATCTGCTGCTACCTAGTTGGGGTCTGGCCGTGGGCTCCGCCGGAAGGTATGGTAAGCATGCTGATGAATTTTTTGTTCTTTCATCAGCTCCGGTTCCAATCGAAGGAGACGTTGTGAGCACGAAAGTGGAAAAGCGCATTCTGGTGAACGTACCGGTCAGCACGGCCTACAACCAGTGGACGCAGTTCGAGGAATTTCCCCACTTCATGGGCGGCGTCAAGAGCGTTAAGCAGCTCAGTGATGACCGGCTGGAGTGGGTGGCCGAGATCGCGGGCGTCCGGCGCCAGTGGACCGCAAAGATCCTGGAGCAGATCCCTGACCGCAGGGTTGCCTGGGCAGCCACCGAAGGAGCCACAAACGCCGGCGCCGTGGAATTCGAAGACGTCGGCGGCGGCCAAACATCCCTGCGGCTGACCCTGGAATACGACCCCGAGGGTTTCGTTGAAAAAGTGGGCGACAAGCTCCACGTGGTTGACCGCCAAGCCGAAGCCGACCTGAAGAGGTTCAAGGAATTCATCGAGGACGAGGGCTACGCATCCGGCGCCTGGCGGGGGTCGGTGGGCGAAGGCGCTGCTGTGGGCACCCCGGGCGTGGAGGACGCAGCGGCCTCCCGCGGCGATTCAGGCAAGGCAGGATTCTCCGGCAAAATGGCAGCAGCGGCAGGGGTTGCGGCGGCCGCAGGCGCAGCCGCAGCCATGAGCGCGGGCACGAACAAGGACGCCAACGAGGCCCGCGACGTCACCGCACCGGACGCCGTTCCGGCAGAGCCAGTCACCGTGACACCCATCCCGGCAGAACCGATGTCACCCGTCTCACCCGCGGCGGGCACGACGGCGGCAGACGCCTCCTCGGGTTCGCTCGCCGATCTCGGGGACGACAGGAGCGGGCATGCGTTCGACCAAACCAACGGCCTGGTGGACACCGAGGGCGAGTCCGACGAAACAGCCGAAGGTGAGCGGTACAGCGAAGGCGAACGTCGCGAAGAGGACAACCGCCCGGGCGGACTTCCGCCCGTAGGAGGAGGCCTCGGACAGCACTGACGGGCGCCTCCGCGGGGCAATCCATGGCTCTGGTTCACGGCTTCCAACGGCGCTATGTTAAGCCTACTGATGACCCCCGGGACCTTCATCAGATTCGGTTCCAGTCGAAGGAGACGTTGTGGGCACGAAAGTGGAGAAACGGATTGTTGTCGAGGTACCGGTGGGCACTGCATACAAGCAGTGGACCCAGTTTGAGGACTTCCCCCATTTTATGGGCGGTGTGGAAAGTGTGACCCAACTCAGCGATGACAGGCTGAGATGGGTTGCGCACATCGCCGGAGTCCGCAGGCAGTGGGAAGCCAGGATCATCGAACAGATCCCGGACCACAGGGTGGCCTGGGCGTCCACGGAAGGTGCCACCAACTCAGGCGCCGTGGAGTTCCAGGATGCCGGCGGGAACAAGACCCAGCTGACGCTCACCTTGGAATACCAGCCCGAGGGCATGGTGGAAAAGGTGGGCGACCTGCTTCACGTGGTGGCCCGGCAGGCGGAGCATGACCTGAAAAAGTTCAAGGAGTTCATCGAACACGAGGGCCATGCCACCGGTGCGTGGCGGAAGTCCATCCCCGCGACAGGAACCGCGGAAGGCGGGACGGGTGCGGCAGGGCCCGAATTCAACAGGTTCGCGCACCCGTTCGACCAAACCAACGGACTGGTGGATCTTGAGGGCGAGTCGGACGAAACGGCCGAGGGCGAGAACTACAGCTCCTCGGAACGGAAGCACCGGCATGACCGCGACGACCGCTTCCTCCCGCCCAATCCCAACCTTGGATCGCTCTGAACCTGCCTGCCCGAGCCGCCACACGCCGTCGGGCGTTCCAGGCGCAAAAGCACCGCCCGTTTCCCAAGGGAGGCGGGCGGTGCTTTTGGGCTGACGGCTGCTACTCGCTGCCCCCTACATAGGTGACGGCGGGCATCGCCGGGGTTTTCATGCCTTCGCCGATGAAGAAACCCGGGTGCGGCGGCTGGTTGTAGGCCACGTTCTCACGGGCCACTGCCGTACGGTACACCGGGTCGTGCATCAGCGTGCGGAGACGGACTTCAGTGGGAGCCGTAGTGGTGTAGATCCGCAGTTCAGTGCTGTCCGACGACGGGAAGGCCAGTTCCTCGCGCCAGTCACCCAGCAGGTCTGCCTGCAGCGACGGGTTGCCCTTGGTGTGGTTGTTGCTGCGGGCGCCGGTGGCCGTCAACAGCCGGTCGCTGGATTCAGTTTCCCAGTTCCACTTGGAGATGGTGGGCACGCCGACACCGGCAGTGGCATCGAAGTCATGGTCCACGATCTCGCGCAGCAGGTCCCCGTCCCACCAGGCCAGGAAGTTCGCGGCCGGGATTTTCTCCGCGATCAGCACGCCCTTGGCTGACATCAGCTGCCCCCGCGGGGAGTTCCAGGAGGCGTCGCCGCCCACGGCCCAGCCTTCGGCCCCGGCGTACCGCGGATCAATGTCGCCGGCGGCTCCACGCCCCGTGTCCCTGATGGCCGGGATGCTCCAGAGGACTTCGCCGGTGGCGGCGTCGCGGAAGGTGGCTCCGCGGTTGCCGCTCTGGCTCATGCTCTCGTGCACTGCGAAGGTTTCCAGTCCGGGCCGCGACGGGTCCAGATCTGACGTGTGGATGGCGTCGCCGTGGCCCAGCTTGGTGTTGTAGAGGGGCGCGCCGTTGTCGTCGATGGTCATGGAACCGAAGACGAACTCGTCCTTCCCATCCTGGTCAACGTCGGCCACAGACAGGTTGTGGTTGCCCTGGCCCTTGTACTCGGCGCCGGCGACGTCGGAATCGAACTTCCAGCGCTGCTTCAGCTTGCCGTCCACCAGGTCGTAGGTAACCAGGACCGTGCGCGTGTAGTAGCCACGGCTGAACATCATGGAGGGGTGTTCGCCGTCGAGGTAAGCCACGCCTGCAAGGAACCGGTCCACCCGGTTGCCGTAGCCGTCCCCCCAAGCCGATACGTTGCCGCGCGGCGGATCGTAGGCGACGGTGTCCATGATGGTGCCGGTTTCGCCCTTGAAAACGGTCAGGAACTCGGGGCCGGAGAGCACGTAACCGGCGCTGTTGCGGTAATCCGCGGCCGGATCGCCGATGACCGTTCCGGCGCCGTCGCGAGTGCCGTCGGCGGTCTTCAGGGAGACTTCAGCTTTGCCGTCGCCGTCAAAGTCGTAGGCCAGCAACTGGGTGTAGTGCGCCCCGGCACGGATGTTTCGGCCGAGATCGATGCGCCAGAGCTTGGTTCCGTCCATCTTGTAGGCATCCACGTACACGTTGCCGGTGTAGCCGGACTGCGAGTTGTCCTTGGCGTTGGACGGGTTCCAGAGCTGGACGATCTCATAGGCGCCGTCGCCGTCCAGGTCAGCCACGGTGGCATCGTTGGCGGTGTAGGTGTAGGCCGCCCCGGCGGGCGTGACGCCGTCCGCCGGCTTGTCCAGCTTGATAGCGAGGTAGTTCTGGGCGAGCGGGCTGAACTCCCCGGTCACGACCTGATCCAGTCCGTCTCCGTTTCCCACCGCCCGGATGACGTACTTCGAGGTTGCCGTTCCGGCAGGGTCGACGTAGGTGGTGCTGTTGCGGACCGGGTCCGCGGTGAGCTGGACGCCGTCGCGGATTACATGGAAGCCGATGCTGTCAGGATCCAGGCCCAGCATCCGCCAGCTGAGGGTGACGCCCTGGTCCGTGAGGACCGCTACGGGGGCGCGGTCCAGGCTTTCGACCTGACGCTTCTGCACGTTCAGCCCGGACTGTTCAGGCAGGGGTGGGAGGGTGGGAGCCGCCTGAGCCAGCGGTACACCGGTGAGGGCCAAGGCAGCTGCGGCCAGGGTTGCTGCGGCAGCCAAGGGCGCCGTTTTCCGTATCTTTTTGGGTCTCGTGGGTAGGGAATATTTCGCGGGGTATGCCAAAGAACATCTCCTTTGATGCTGGCGGCAGCTGAGTCTGCCGCGCGGTCGTTTTTGTAACGTTTCATTCCGACGCCGAACGAGCACTTCCGGATTTCCCTGGAGGTTTCGGAGTGGAAAGAAAGCGCTTTCCGCCCCTAAGGTTTATCAGGGCATGAGAAGGTCGGTCAAGGCCTTCACGATCAAATATGGGAGAAATTGTTCCGTTTCGTTTCGATCTTGCCGGGGGCGGCCTCAGGTAGCCCTGGGGTTTCGCCAGCCAGGTGGTCGTGCTCGAGGCGGGCGAGTTCCACCGCGGGCATGGAAGCTTCGGCCCAGTCCTTGAGCCCATACACCACGCCAAGGAGCGAGCGGCCCAGCGGGCTCAGTTCATAGTCGGTGCGGACCGGGACAGAGGCTGTTACGTGGCGCAGCACCAGGCCGTCCCGTTCGAGCGAACGAAGCGTGGAGGTCAGCATCTTCTGGCTGGCCCCCGCAACCCTGCGCCGCAGTTCGCTATGCCGGCGCGGGCCTTCGGCGAGTTCCAGCAGGACCAGGGTGACCCACTTGCTGCTGATGGTCTCCAGGAGTTGCCGGGCGGGGCAATGCTCCAGCGCGGCGTTATACGTGGCCCGATGCTGCAGGTGCTTCTGTTCGGCCGTGAGGCTCATCTCTACGTCCCCCATCGTGTTCCGGCGTGAAGCACCAGATTAGCTGCGGACCCGCTGGCAAGGCACGTTCAGGTGCCATAGGCACTTCAAAGTGCCTTCTTACGAAGGCACCGCCTGCCCGCGAAGATCAGTTAAGCAATCCCGGCACTTTCGAAAGGACACCCATGCCCACCCTCCTCCATATCAATGCGTCTCCCCGCGGTTCCCACAGCAGCTCGCTGAAGCTGGCCCGCACGTTCATCGACTCCGTCCGGGAGTCCTCCGGCAGCGACGTCGGCGTAGAGACCCTGAATCTGTTCGATTCCGGTGCGCTCCCGGAGTTCGGCACCACGGCCGCCGGCGCCAAGATGGCCATCTTCACCGGGCAGCAGCAAACCAGCGAGCAGACGCGCGCCTGGGACGAGGCCCGGGCGGTGTTCGACCAGTTCGCAGCCGCGGACGCGTATGTCTTCAACATCCCCATGTGGAATTCCGGCATCCCCTACGTTCTCAAGCAGTGGATCGACGTGGTTACCCAGCCGGGCTGGAGCTTCGGCTTCGATCCCCAGGCCGGCTACACCGGGCTCATGACGGGCAGGCAGGCCGTGGCCATCCACACCAGCGGGGTCTACGCGCCGGGCGTTCCTCCGGCGTTCGGCCGGGACTTCAGCAGCACCTTCTTCGCCGACTGGCTGGACTTCGTGGGCATTCAGGATGCCACCCATGTCCGCTTCGCACCCACGGTGCTGGGCTCCGATCCTGAGCAGGCACGCCTGCTCGCAGTGTCAAAGCTCGACGCCGCCGCGCCGGCATTCGCGGCCAGGCTGGCCGCCGCAGGGGTGCTGCAGCCCGCGGCCGGCTGACTGCGGACCACATTCATTCCGCAGTCCTGCCACAGTCCCGGCCGCCATGACTGGACACGGCGGCCGGTACTGTCTTAGCGTCGAAGCATGACCCGCCTGCCCGACGGGCTCCAGCGCTGAAGCAGTACGGCGCCCGCGTAACGCCGAAAGTGAGCAACTGTGCCTGCCACCCATTTTGAACGTTTCCTGGCTGAATCAGTGACGCCGCAGCGGGACTCTGGAACGGGATTGGGCCGCGATGAGCTCTATGGCCTTTATACGAGCTGGTGCCTGATCAACCACGTTGAACCCCAGGATCCGCCTTCCCTGTGGAAGGCGCTCAAAGACCATGGGATCACTGCCGAACACAACAACCTGAACATGACCGGGCCCGCTGCCGCGGACTACATCGTCGCCAGCGCCCCGGACCTCGTCTGAGGTTTCACGGCATCACCGGATTATTCCCGCCAAGGGCCTGAAATATCTCCGTGGGCACCGCTGTTGGCCCGGACATGACAACAATCGGAATCATCGGAGCAGGACACATCGGAAGCCAGGTTGCCCGCAAGGCGGTGGCGCTCGGCTATGACGTGGTCATCAGCAACTCGCGCGGGCCGGAGACCCTCACGGAACTGGTAACGGAACTAGGCCCTAAAGCCCGGGCCGCGACCCCGGCGGAGGCAGCGGCGGCAGGTGATTTCGCCGTCGTCACCGTTCCGCTCAGGAACTACCGGGACATTCCCGTGGCGCCGCTGGCCGGCAAGATCGTGATCGACACCAACAACTACTACTGGGAGCGGGACGGGCACATTCCCGCACTGGACAACGGCGAGGCCACCACCTCCGGACTGCTTCAGGAGCACTTGTCCGAATCCAAGGTGGCCAAGGGCTTCAACCACATCATGGCCAAGGACATCACCACGGACGGCACGCCTACCGGAACCGAAAACCGCCGCGCCCTCGCCACGGCCAGCGACTACCCCGAGGCCGCCGAACTGGTGACCCGGCTATATGACGAGTTCGGCTTCGACACCGTTAACATCGGGCTGCTGTCCGAGAGCTGGCGCGTGGAGCGGGACCGCCCGGCCTACGTGATCCGGCAGACCGAGGCTGAGCTGAAGGAAAACCTGGCTAACGCCCCGCGAACCATTTAGCGCGCCCGGTCAATCCAGGCAGGACACCCAAAACTGGCTGGCAGCAGACGTCACGAAATCCATTCTTGACGACGCCTGCTGCCAGCCGGTTGGGGCTAATCAGCCCTACAGGCGTGCCGGGACCAGGACCACCTCATATTCGGTGTCCGGAAGCAGGAACTGGGCGTTCACTGCCGCAAGCGTGTTGCCGAACAGGGCAGCCGTCGCTGGAGTATTGAAACTGGTGCTGGTGATGACATCCTCGACAACGCCGGACGAGAAATTATTGGCGAGGTCGATCCGGCTGATCTGGTCCGAGAAGTTCTGGACAGCCCAGAGACGCTGGCCTTGGACCAGGATGCCGTCCACGTTTGGAACGCTTACCCCTTCAACGAGTGCGCTGGCGCCGGTGTCCGGGTTGACCGTGTAGATCTCCCCATTACCCGAGTGGGACACAAACAGCACCCGGCCGCCCTTGGCCGAGGCAATGCCGTTGAGGTTGAACTGGTCCCCTGCGTCGGCCGCGGGACCGCTCAGCGGAAGCGTCACAACATCACCCAGTTCACCGCGGTGGCTGACCGGAACGAAGTACAGCTCGGCAGCGGCGGAATTCGTGAACCATGCCCCGTCCGGGGTGAGCGCGACGTCGTTGATGAAGCCTGGTGCGAGCGGGATCTCCGCTACGAGTTCCAGCGTCGCGGTGTTGTAAACGTAGGCATTGCCGCCAGCCCCACCAGCTACGAACAGCAGATTGCTGCCGGCATCAAACTTCATTCCTACAGCCATTCGGTCATCCGGACCGTCAATGATCTTCGTGGCGATTCCGGTGCGGATGTCGCCCTGGAAGATGTCGCCGGTGGCCAGTTCCCCGGCGTAGAAGGTGGTTCCCCGGCCGGCGGCGATCCCCTCGGCGGAGTTGGCGCCGTCGAGCACGATGACGCCGGAAGGCGGCGCCGCGGTGGCGGGCAGGGACGGCGTGAGCAGTGCTATTAAGGCGATGAACGCGATGGCGGTACGGCGTTGTACTGTTCGGCGCATGATGCTTCCTCGGTTGGACTGATCCGCGCGGGGCAACAGACGGCATCAACAGGCGGCAGGCTCCGCACGATGGTCCTGCCAGTTTAGGCACCGCCGATGCCCCTGACCAGAGGCTGTGCACTGGATGCGGAAGGGACGCGGAATCCGGGTAAAAGAGTGCCCGGGCCGCCCACACATGGACGCCCGGGCACCGGATGTCAGAGCGCGACGGCGACCGGCCGGCCGCCTTCCACCGTCACCTCAAACCGGGCAAAACCGCCGTCGGCCCTGGGAACTACCACAGTCCTTCGCTGGCCCTCAACAGCGGCGAAGGCGTGGAACTCCACGTCCGTGGCCCAGTCGTACTCCGGCCGGTCCGTCACGGTTCCGATCGGCAAGACCGCCCCCTCGCGGACGTACACCGCGGCCTCCAGCACCGAGAATTCCTTGCGGTGCCACTGCGGGCCGGCCAGCTGCTCGCCGCTTTCCAGATGGGTCCAGGTTCCCGCAGGGAGGTAGAAGTCCACGGACCCGCCCTTGCCCATCACCGGTGCAACCAGAAGGTCCGATCCGAGCATGTATTGCCGGTCGAGGTAGGCACAGGCGGGGTCCTGCGGGAATTCGAGGAACATGGGCCGCATCAGGGGTGATCCTGTCTGGTGCGCGTCCTCGGCCGATGCCAGAAGGTAAGGCATGAGCCGCATCTTCAGCCCGGTGAAGTGACGGAGCACGTCGCTGGATTCATCGTCCACCAGCCAAGGCACGCGGTAGGAGTTGGAGCCATGCAGCCGGGAATGGGAGGACAGCAGCCCAAACGCGATCCACCGCTTGAACAGTTCGGGATCCGGAGTCCCCTCGAACCCGCCGATGTCGTGGCTCCAGAACGCGAATCCTGAGGATGCCAGGGACAGGCCGCCGCGGAGGGATTCGGACATGGCGGAGAACGTGGACTCGCAGTCGCCACCCCAGTGCACCGGAAGCTGCTGACCTCCGGCGGTAGCGGAGCGGGCAAAGAGCACGGCCTGGCCTTCGCCGAGCTCCTTGGAGAGCAGGTCGAACACCGTTCGGTTGTAGAGCTGCGCGTAATAGTTGTGCATTTTCTGCGGATCGGAGCCGTCGTGCCAGGCCACGTCCGTGGGGATCCGCTCGCCGAAATCGGTCTTGAAGGAATCCACGCCCTGGTTCAGCAGGGTGCGCAGCTTGTCCTGGTACCAGGTCACGGCGTCCGGGTTGGTGAAATCCACCAGGCCCATGCCCGCCTGCCACATGTCCCACTGCCACACAGAGCCGTCCGCCCGCTTGACCAGGTAGCCCCGCTCTTCACCCTCCCGGAACAAGTGCGAGCGCTGGGCGATGTACGGGTTGATCCAGACACACACCTTCAGGCCCCGCTCGTGCAGGCGCCGCAGCATGCCTTCAGGGTCCGGGAAGGTGGCCGGGTCCCAGACAAAGTCGCTCCAATGGAACGCCCTCATCCAGTGGCAGTCAAAGTGGAATACAGAAAGCGGAAGCTTGCGTTCAGCCATGCCGTCGATGAACGACATCACGGTTTTCTCGTCGTAGTCCGTGGTGAAGGACGTGGACAGCCACAGCCCGTAGGACCAGGCCGGTACCCGGGCCGGCCGGCCGGTCAGCTCCGTGTAGCGGCGCAGGATGTCCTTGGGGGTGGGCCCGTGGATCACGAAGTACTGCAGCCGCTGGCCCTCAACGCTGAACTGCGTGCGGGACACCACCTCGGACCCGATCTCGTACGACACCCGCTCCGGGTGGTTCACGAACACGCCGTAGCCCGCGTTGGTGATGAAGAACGGCACGTTCTTATAGGCGAGGTCGCTCGAGGTGCCGCCGTCCTCGTTCCAGATGTCAATCGACTGCCCGTTCTTCACCAGCGGGCCAAACCGCTCCCCCAGCCCGTAGACATTGGTTCCCACGCCGAGTGTCAGCTGTTCGTGCACAAAGTGCCGGCCGTCGTCGTCGGTGATGACGCCGATGCTGCGGGGCACCGAACTTGTCAGCAGCCGGCCATCCCCCACGAAATCCACGTTCCAGTCGCCCGAGGTGCTGATGTGTGCGGTGAGGCCGCCGGAGGTGAACGTGGCGGTGCCGCCGTCGTTGGTGATGCTGACGTCCGCGCCGCCTTCCTTGAGCCCGAAGTGCGGCCCCTTCTGCACACCGCCCTGGAAGTGTTCGATGGTTACACCAATGACGTCCGGTAACGGCGACTCGAAGCTGATGGTCAGCTGCGGGCAGTTCAGGGCGTCGCCGCGGGACCTGATCTTCTGCGTGGGTGCGTAGACGGTGAGTTTGTCGCCTATGGTCTCCACATCGGACACGTCCCGCGGGTGGAGTGCGGAGAGGCCCTTTTTGTGGAGCCAGTAGCCGTCCGTGAATTTCATGCTGTTCCTCTGTTTCGGGGGTTCTTCAAGTTGGGAAGTTCGTTGGATGCGGGTTCCTTGAGCACCAGCGCGCCGAAGGGCGGCAGGGTGAGCTGGTCGCCGTGGGCTGCGCCGGCGAGCAGGTCCACGGACGCCCACCGGAGCCGGACGTCCTGCGGCTCACCGGAATGGTTCAGCAGGAACAGGTGCCCACCGCGGCTTGCCGCCTCCACCTGGTCCGGCAACGGCGCGGCCAGGGGATACCGGATTCCCGCCGACTCCAGCGCATCCGCCACGACCTGCTCCAGTGCCTCCGGGGGAAGGTCGGCCCCCACATACCAGGAGTGCCCGGCACCGGTTTGGTGATGTACGACGACGGGACGGCCTTCCAGCCGGCCCTCGGCAAAGTGCGCCACCACGTCGGCGGTGCTGCTGTTCAGTGCCAGGTCTTCCGCCCAGGTCCGGGCCTGCCCGGCGGGTGCCTCCCCAAACCGGATCCCCACCGGTGATCCAAGCGGGATCCATTCCTCGCCGTCCACGCCGAGCAGGTCTGCGAGTATCGCCGGGAAGCGGCCGGAAGCGAGGTGGCCGTTGCGGTCCGCCACTGCGCTGAAGGGCCCAACCACCAGGTGGCCGCCGCCCTGGACGTACGCGCCCAGCCCGTCCGCGTGCTCCTGGCTGAGCAGGAACAGGCTGGGAGCCAGGACCAGCTCAAACCGGCCCAGGTCCATCGAGGGATGGACTACTTCGACGGCCAGGCCGTTCCGGTGCAGGGGCGCGTAATACGCCTGGAGCTGCTCCAGCACCTGGAGCCGGTTAGTGGGAGTGTCCGGTGATTCGGCGGCCCACCAGCTGTCCCAGTCGAACAGGACCGCGATCTTGGCCGCGCAGGGTGTCCCGGCAAGCTGGCGCAAAGCTTGGAGGTCCTTGCCCAGGGCCGCGGCCTCGCCGAACACGCGCGTGTGCTCGCCCGCGAGCGGCACCACCGCGGAGTGGAAGCGTTCGGCGCCGAAGCGGGACTGGCGGAACTGGAAGAAACAGACGCCATCGGCGCCCCGGGCGACGGCAGAGAGGGCATCAACCCGGAGTTCGCCGGGCTGCTTCGGCACGTTGTGCTCCCGCCAGTTCACCCCGGAGGTGGCGGACTCGATGAGGAGCCACGGGGTGCCGCCTGAGAGTCCCCGGCAGAGGTCGTGGGTCAGCGATCCAAACCGGTGCGACTCCGGATCCGCCGGATCGGTGTACCAGTCATTGGCCACGACGTCCGTCTCGTTCGCGAAGGCGAAGTAGTCCGCCCCGCGGAAGAAGCCCATCAGGTTGGTGGTCACCGGGCTGGCGGTGTCGTAGCGGCGGATGATGTCCCGCTCCGCACAGAACAGGGACAGCAACTGGTCCGAGGTGAACCGTTGGAAGTCCAGTGCTTGGCTGGGGTTGATCAGGTACGGCGCTTTGCGCGGAGGCAGGATCTCGTCCCAGCTGCCGTAGTTCTGGCTCCAAAAGGAAGTACCCCAGGCACGGTTGAGTCCGTCCAGCGTGATGTAGCGCCGGGTCAGCCAGGCACGGAAGGCGCGCGCGGTTTCGTCGTCGTAGCTCACCTGTCCGAGCTCGTTTCCCACGTGCCACATCGCGAGGGCGGGATGCCCCGCGTAGCGCCGGGCCAGGGACTCCGTGATGGCAGCGGCGGCCTGCCGGTACTTGGCGGATGACGGGTTGAACTGGTTGCGCGAGCCGTACCAAAGCGTGCTGCCGGCCGCGTCCATGGGCAAGGTTTCCGGATACTCGCGGCCCAGCCAGGCCGGCGGCGATGCCGTGGGCGTTGCCAGGCAGACGCGGATGCCGCCCTCGTGCAGCAGATCCAGGAGCCGGTCCAGCCAGCCGAAGTTCCGGGCACCTTGGCGGGGCTCCAGCAGGGCCCAGCTGAACACTCCCACGGTGACCAGGTTGATACCAGCCTCCTGCATCAGCCGGATGTCCTCCGGCCAGGTGTCGGCCGGCCACTGCTCGGGGTTGTAGTCAGCACCGAACAACAAGCCGGTTCGATCCGTCAGGCTGTTCAGGCTGTGGCTGCTGGGAGACATGGAAATCCTTGGTTAAATAGGGGGATGGACAATCGAAGGGCTTCAACAGCGGCCACGATCAATGATGTGGCCCGTGAGGCCGGTGTTTCCACGAGCACCGTGTCCTACGTGATGAGCGGGAAGCGGACCATATCGAAGGAAACCCGGGAAACTGTCGAAGCGGCCATGCGGAAGCTGCGTTACAGCCCGCGGTCCAGCGCACGTGCGCTGGCCTCGAGCCGTTCCAACGTGCTGGGCCTGGTGGTGCCCCTGCGTGCGGACGTCAATGTCGGCGTCGTCATGCAGTTCGTCACCGCCGTGGTCACCACGGCCCGGACGTTTAACCAGGATGTGCTGCTGCTGACCCAGGACGACGCCGGAAGCATCGAGCGCGTGACGTCGCAGTCCATGGTGGACGGGCTGCTCATGATGGACATCGAGGCCCGTGATCCGCGCATCCCGGTGCTTGCCAAACTGCAGAAACCAGCCGTGCTGATCGGGATGCCGGATGATCCGCGCGGCCTGAGCTGCGTGGACTTCGACTTCGCCGCCGCGTCCCGCACCGCTGTCCGTCACCTGGCGGACCTGGGCCACCGCGGCATCGCGTTCATTGGTTCCCCGCCAGCATCCTTGCGCCGGCATGCCACCTACGCTGACCGGGCCCTGCATGGGTTCCAGGATGCGTGCCGTGCCGCGGAAATCGTCCACGTGGCCGAGGCCTGCGAAGCCAACTCGCGTGACCTTGGGAAGGCGTTGGACCGGGTGTTCTCCGGGCCTGAAAGCATCACCGCGCTCCTGGTCCATAACGAGGGCCTGCTCCCCATGCTGCGGGAGAACCTTGGCGTCCGCGGCCTGTCCATCCCGGAGGACATCTCGGTCGCGGTGATTGCACCGGCGGACGTGGCCATGGCCGCGGCCCATCCCTGGACCGCAGTTTCCATTCCCGCGATGGACATCGGCCGGGCGGCCGTGGAGATGGTGATGGACCGGCTCAGCCTGGACAAACCAGCCGAGCTGCGGCTCATTGCGCCCACCCTGGCGGAAGGCGAGACAACCGCTAAGGCCGTGTAACAGCAAGCCGGCTCCCATCAGGCCGGGTAGCCACACGCCGGTCATCCCTTCACCGCCCCGATCATCACGCCCTTGGTGAAGTGCTTCTGCACAAACGGGTACACCAGCAGGATGGGGACCATGGCCAGGACGATCACGGCCATCTGCAGGGCGGGGGAAGCCGCGGCGCCGTCGCCGACGTCGATCTGGCCTGGCACCGAGACGCCCTGCAGCACGTAGGAGCGCAGCACCACCTGGAGAGGGTTCATGGCGCTGTCGTTGATGTAGAGGACGGCGTTGAAGAACGCGTTCCAATAGCCCACGCCGTAGAACAGGGCGATGACGGCGGTGACGGCTTTGGACATGGGCAGGACAATCTGGGTCAGCGTGCGCCATTCACTGGCCCCGTCGATCCGGGCGCTGTCCAGGATGCCCCTGTCGATCCCCATGAAGAACCCGCGCAGGATGATGATGTTGAATACGGAGATGCAGCTGGGCAGGATCAGCGCCCAGTAGGTGTTGATCAGGCCCAGGCTGGACACCAGCAGGTAGGCCGGGATGATGCCGGCGCTGAAGAACATGGTGACCAGCAGGGTGAAGAGTATGGGGGTGTGCGCGAAGGAGCCCGGCCGGGACAGGCCATAAGCACAGAGCACGGACACCACCATGCTCAGCAGGGTGCCGGTGGCGGTCACGCCCACGGACACCAGCACGGCCCGGGTGACCACGCCGCCGCTGAGGATCTGCTGGTAGGCGGCGAGGGTGATTTCGCCGGGAATCAGGACCAGGCCGCCGGCGCGTGTGATGGTGGCCTGCGAGGAGATGCTGGTCAGCACGATGGTGTACAACGGCCCCAGGACAGCAAGGACGACGGCGGCGAGCACCACGGCCTTGACGGTTTTCGCCAGGCGTCCCGGCTCTTCGTCCCAGGCCGGCCGTTCCGGCCGGAGCCGCAGCGATTTGGAGGAGGCAAGTGGTTTGGTTGTGGTCGCGCTCATTTGGAATACACACCGCTTTCGCCGAATATGTGGGCCACCTTGTTTGCTGCCAGGATCAGGGCCAGGCTGACCAGGCCCTTGATCAGTCCGGCCGCCGCCGCGTAGCTCCAGTCACCGTTCTGCACGCCCGTGTAGTAGACGAACGTGTCCAGGACCTCGGAGGCGTCCGCACCCACGGCGTCACGCTGCAGGATCATCTGCTCGAAACCCACGGTCAGTGAGTCGCCCAGCCGCAGGATCAGCAGCAGCACAATGACGCTCCGCAGCCCCGGTAGGGTCACATGCCACATACGCTTCCAGCGGTTGGCACCGTCCACGGCCGCCGCCTCATACTGGGCGGGATCGATCGCGCTGAGGGCCGCCAGGAACACGATGATGCCCCAGCCGGCGTCCTTCCAGATCGCCTGGGAGGTGATGAGGAACAGGAACGTGTCCGGGTTGGTCATCACATCCATGGCCTGCCAGCCGTTGGCGCGCAGCGACTGGTTGAGCAGCCCCGCGCCGCCGAAGATCTGCTGGAAGACGGAGACCACCAGCACCCAGGAAAAGAAGTGCGGCAGGTACACCACGGCCTGGATGGCCGCCCGCAACCGGGGGTTGACCAGGGAGTTCAGCAGCATGGCCAAGGCGATGGGAATGGGGAAGAAGAAAACCAGCTGGAATGCGGTGATCACCAGCGTGTTCTTGACGGCGAGCCAGAACTCCGGATCGGCCATCACCCGGCTGAAGTTCTCCATACCCACCCAGGGGCTGTCCGGGATGCCAACGAACGGCGAATAGTCCTGGAAGGCCACCACGTTGCCCAGCATGGGCAGGTAGGCGAAGACGCCCAGCAGGATCACGGCCGGCAAGGCCATGAACACCAGGGAACGGTCACGGTTGAACCGTACCTTCAGGCTGGCGCGGGGGCGGAGGGTCGCGTCCCCCGGCCCGCCGTCCGGCGGGGTGCTGGGTGTCGACATCGGACGCGTCACCGGCGCCGCGAGCCGGGAGGAGGTGCCGGCGTCGGGCCTTGCCGGCGTCAGGGCGGCGGCCCTGCTCTCTGTACCGGTGCTCATGTTCGCCGCCACCCCTATGCCAGGAATCCGGCGTAGAAGTCGCGTAGCTCGTCGCCGCCCTTGCTCTTCCAGGTGGCGATGGCGCTGTCCAGGTCGGGCATGCCCTTGCGGCCGCGGATGATGTCCTTCGCCAGGTCCTCGAACGGCTTGCCAAGGGAGCCGAACTTGGCCGGTTCCTGGATCTGCATACCGAAGAAGATGTCCTCCTGGACGTTCGGTGCCTGGCGGGCTTCCCACTCGGACTGGGACTGGACCAGGCCGGGGTACTGGACCATGGAGTTCACGATCGGAGCGTTGACCAGGAAGGCGTAGGTGCTGGTCACTTCCTGGGTCCCCTTGGCGGTGGCCTGCGGAATACCCTGTGAGTCGCGGGTGTAGTGCACGCCTTCGACTCCGCTATTGATGAGGACGTTCTCCTCGGTGCCGAACGGTGCGGCAATGAAGTTGGCCAGCGCCAGCATCTCCTCGACCTTGGCCGGGTCCGTCTTCTTGATGAAGCTGAAGATCGCCGCGGGCTGGGCCCGGAACAGGGTGGGTTTGCCGCCGTCCGGGGCGAAGTAGTCCATGGGCTGCATGTTGAACTTGGGGTTGGACGGCAGGACGCGTGCCAGCGCCTCGTGCCAGCCGCCCATGCCGTCCGAGGTCATCAGGGTGGCGCCGGATTCGAAGCGCTGCTTGGCCTGCTGCGAGTTTCCGGCAACTGCGTCCGGGTGGACGGAGCCGTCGGCGAACAGCTTGGCGGTCCATTCCAGGGCGGCGCGGTATTCGTCGGTTTCGAACTTGTTCTGGAGCTTGCCGTCCACCTTTTTCCACTTGGGGACCACCCCGTGCATGATCTGCGCACCCGTCCAGATGTCCTCTGAACCCCAGCGGTTCTTGGAAGCGTCCGTGAGTTCCTTCGCGACGCTGCGGTATTCGTCAGCGGACGTGGGCGGTTCGACGCCGAGTTCCTCGAAGAGGTCCGCCCGGTAGAAGATGGCGTCGGAGATCAGGGCGCCCGGGTAGGGCAGTCCATACAGTCCGCCTTCGAAGCAGCCCATCTTCCAGGCCGCCGTGGGGATGTTGGCCAGGTTGGGGTACTTCTTGACCTTGTCGCCGGCCAGGAACGGCGAGAGGTCGGTGAAGATGCTGGTGGCGGCCTGGCCGAAGCGTGGCGGCATGTTCCAGGCGGGGATCACCATCCAGTCCGGTACATCCTTCGGCGAAGCGAGGACCGTCTGGACCTTGTCGGCGTAGGCGTTGCCGTCGTTGACCTGGAAATTGATGGTGGCGCCCAGCCTTTCATTGACGGCCTTGTAGTAGGTGTTATCCGGCAAAGCGGGCGGGACCGCCCACCACGCCGGGGCCATGGCGGTGTAGGTCCCGCCGGAGCCGGGCGTGCTGGCCACTGATTTGACCAGGGACTTCGGAATGGACGTGAAGCCGGGCGTCGAACCGTTGACCGACGGGATGTCCGGCTTGACCAGGTCCACCGGGATGTAGGACGGGACCAGTTTGGCCACGGTTTCGGCGAGGCCGCCGGAAGTGGTTGCCTGCGGAGCCGCCGCCCCGGTTCCGCAAGCCGTCAGTGCCGCGGGCGCAGCGGCCAGGAACACGGCACCGCTGAGGATGCCCAGGAAGGAACGGCGGTTGACGCCGGTGGAGCCGGCCTCGACGAGGAGGGTGGAACCTGTTTTCTGGGGACGGCGGCTTCGTGTCGGATCCGCATGGTGACCAAGCATAATCAGCACTCCTTTGTGGTGGATATTGCATCGATGATTTCGAAGTTTGTCGAATCGCTTCGATTAACGATCAGCGTAGAGCATCCCGATTTCACCCGCAAGACTCAAACGTGTTGCGTGTCACAGGGCGCGATGCCACACTGGATGTCGATGCATTTGTAGAAGCGTTTAAACAACCCGTCGTACAGTCACCGCCGATTGGACCCACCGTGCCCCCTGCCGCTTCAGCCTCCACCGCAGCCATCACCAAGGCGCAAAGTCTTCTGGACTCGCTCTCCCGTGACCAGAAGATCGCCATGCTCCACCAGCACGCGCCCGCCGTCGAATCCCTGGGCCTGGCCCGGTTCCACACCGGAGCCGAGGCGGCACACGGAGTTGCGTGGCTGGGCCCCGCCACGGTGTTTCCGCAGCCTGTGGGCCTGGCTGCCAGCTGGGATGAGGACCTGATCCGCCGGGTGGGCACCGCGGTCGCGCGCGAGGTCCGGGGCAAGAAGGCGGTGGACGCCACCGTGAGCACCAACGTGTGGGCTCCGGTGGTGAACCCGCTGCGCCACCCGCTCTGGGGCCGCAACGAGGAAGGCTTCTCCGAGGATCCGCACCTCACCGCTGCACTGGCCGGAGCGTACTGTGCAGGGCTGAAAGGCGATCATGAACGCTACTGGCTGACGGTGCCCACGCTGAAGCATTTCCTGGCCTACAACAACGAGGCAGACCGGAACGTTTCCAGCAGTCAACTGCGGGCGAGGGTGCTGCACGAATACGAGCTTCCGGCCTACCGCGGCCCCATCGAAGACGGCGTGGCCGGCGCCGTCATGCTGTCGTACAACCTGGTCAACGGCCGGCCCGCCCACGTCTCGGACCTGGTGGCCGGCGAGCTGCGGCAGTGGCGGAACGGCGAGGACATCGCCATCGTCACAGACGCAGGTGCCCCGTCCTCGCTGTACACCGCGGAGAAGTATTTCGACGACGGCCCGTCCGCCTACGCGGCCGCCCTCCGCGCCGGGGTGGACAACTTCACCGAGGATAGCGACAACCCGGAGCCGTCCCTCAGGCACCTGCACCAAGCTCTGGACCGCGGGCTGATCACCGAGGCGGACATCGACCGCGCCGTCCTCCGACTCCTCACCCTGCGGGAACGGACCGGCGAATTCGAACCCCACGGCGGCCCATATGGCGCCCTCGGCCCTGAACTCGTGGGTGATCCGGCCCACGTGGCGCTGGCCCGGGAAGCGGCCCGGAAGTCGGTGGTATTGCTCCGGAACGCACCCGCTGCCGTCACGGCGGATCCCCTGCTTCCGCTTGGCCCGAATCCCGGAAAGGTTGCCGTGATTGGCGCCCTGGGTTCCACGGTACTCAGCGACTGGTACAGCGGCACCCTGCAGGATGAGGTCAGCATCTTCGAAGGCCTGTCCGCGCGGTACGGCGACGTGGTGGCGGAAGCGGGCGTAGATTTGGTCTCCCTCCGGTGCGTCCGGACCGGCACCTACCTCGGCGCCGGCAACCCCAAAACCTCCCTGACTGCCGGTGCTGCCGCGCCAGGGCCGGACGAAGCGTTCCTGCTCAAGGACTGGGGCGACGGCGAATGCACCCTGCAGTCCCCCGTCACTGACAAGTTCGTAACCGCCGACGGCTACTACCTGAGCGCATCAGCGGCCAGGGTGGGCGGCTGGGTGGTGCAGGAAACGTTCCGGCTGCACCCGGGAGTGGACGGGACGGTGTCCATCCAGCACATCGGCACCGGCAAATGGGTCCGGATTGAGGCGCACACCGGAAGCGCAGCCCTGTCCGCCGGGACCGAAGAAGCAGCGGACCGCTTCGCCCTGCGGACCGTCCGCTCCGGTCAACAGGCCGCCCGGGAGGCTGCCGCCGCGGCCGATGTCGCCGTCGTAGTAGTAGGGAATGATCCGCACCTGGGCGGCCGGGAAACCATCGACAGGGCCACGCTGGCACTGCCAGAGCCCGAGCAGGAACTCATCCGGCTGGTCCGGGAAGCGAACCCCCGGACCGTCCTGGTGATCGTCTCCTCCTACCCCTACGCGCTGGGACCGCTGGCTGACACTCCTGCCGTTGTGTGGACCTCGCACGGCGGCCAGGAACTGGGCAATGGCCTGGCGGACATCCTCAGCGGCGATTTTGAGCCCACCGGACGGCTGGCCCAGACCTGGTGGCAGCGCGACGAGGACCTGCCAGGAATCCTGGACTACGACCTCATCTCCTCCCACAGCACGTACCTGTACAGCACCGCCGAGCCGCTGTACGCGCTGGGCCATGGCCTCAGCTACAGCCCGGTCAGCTACGAATCCGCTGTTCTGGCGGGCGACGGGCTGTCGGGCTCGCTATCGGACGGCGGTATCGACGTGGCGGTGCGCAACACCGGCACGCGGACCGCGCACGAGCTCGTGCAGGTCTACGCTGCCTCCCCGGGGCACCGTTTCGAGTTCCCGCGGCGACTCCTGGTGGCGTACCGCCGGGTCGAGCTGGCACCCGGCGAGCGCCGGACCGTGCGGATTCCGGTGCCACTGGAGCGGCTGGCCACGTTCAGCGTCACGGCCGGGCGGATGCTGGTGGAGCCGGGGACGTACGAAGTGATGGTCGGTCCGTCGGCCAACTGCCTGCCTCTGGGTGTCGAGCTGTCCGTGAGCGGTGAGGGAAGCGGTCCGCGCCAGCGCGGTGCCTGGATCCGCGCCGAGCTTTTTGACGAATGTTCCAACCTCGCGCTGGTGCCGGAGACGCCGCTGGCTGGCACCGCCGTCGCGCCTTGCTCACCGCAGGAAAGTGCGACGGCGGTCTACCGCGGCTGGCAAGGCAACACGCCTGAGTGCGTGGCGCTGCGGCTCACGGCGTCCGGTCCCGGAAGGGTGGCCGTTCAGTTGCCTGGGCGCGGGGGCACGTGGACGGATTCCGCAGCGGCAACCGTTAATTCCGGGTTCGACGGCGAACTGGCACTGGTGCTGGCCAGCGGTGCGTTGGACGGCGCCGGCCCGGAGGCGGTGCGGATTGTCCTGGCCGGTCCGCTGACAATGAGCGAGCTGCAGGTGGCCTGACGGCGCGGGTGCCCGGGCTGCGGCTTATCCTTGGACGGTGGATCTCGTTCAGGCTCTCCTCTCGTTCGCCGTCGTCGCTGGTCTGTTGACCGTGGTTCCGGGCATCGACACCGCATTGGTGCTCCGGTCCTCCATCTCAAAGTCGCGGAGCTTCGCGTTTGCCACGGCGCTGGGGATCAACACGGGCACCATGGTGTGGGGAATCGCCGCAGCCGTTGGCGTCTCGGCGCTGGTGGCGGCGTCGGAACTCGCCTACCGCGCACTCACCCTCGCGGGCGCTGCGTACATGGTCTGGCTCGGCGCGTCCCTGCTGTGGAAAAGCCGCGGCACGGCCTCTGCGGCGGGGTTGGCCGACCTCTCCTCGCCGATACCCCCGGGCCGCCAGCTGTTCCAGGGCTGGCTCACTGGGACCGGAACCAACCTGCTCAACCCCAAGGTGGGGGTCTTCTACATTGCCACGATCCCGCAGTTCATCCCCGACGGCACCCCACCCCTGCTCATGGGAGTGTTGCTTGCTGGAGTCCACTGTGCCCTGGGCCTGGCCTGGTCAACGTTCCTGATCTACGGCGTCGGACTGGCATCACGATGGCTCAAGGGCGCCCGAAGCGTGAAGATCATCGACCGCATCACGGGTACGGTCCTGGTGGGCTTCGGGCTTAGGCTCGTCCTCGAACCGCGTCACTAGGTGTACTGCCCAGGGACGTTGGTTGGGTGAATGTGATGACTCGCTGGAGTCGCTGACTCATGGGTGAGGACCTCCGGT
>NZ_JBBCBT010000022.1:0-65745 GCF_037203985.1 Pseudarthrobacter sp. CCNWLW217 | reverse complement strand
CAAGTGGGAAAGCGTCCATCCAAATTTCTGGCTGTAGTCGGCCGCACCTTCGTCAACACGCTGAACTTGACAGGGAAACTGTAGGCTGGGAACCATGCGTATTGCCAGGTTTGTAGTCGATTCTGATCCCCTTTACGGCATTGTGGAGGGCCAGCCAGGCAGTGAGGAAATCACTGTCATCCACGGTGACCCGTTCTTTAACGGCGTGGAGCGTACGGCGGTCCACCACAAGCTCGAAGACGTCCGCCTGCTCGCGCCGATCATTCCCCGCAGCAAGGTGATTGGCGTTGGCCGCAACTTCGTGGAGCATGCTCATGAACTCGGCAACGAGGTGCCTGCCCATCCGCTGCTCTTCCTGAAGCCCAACACGTCCGTAGTGGGCCCGAACGACCCCGTGGTGCTGCCTGAATTTTCCGAGGAAGTCTCCTTCGAGGCGGAGCTGTGCGTGGTCATTGGCCGGATCTGCAAGGACGTGCCGGAGGAACGCGTCGACGACGTCATCTTCGGGTACACGTGCGGTAACGACCTCACCGCCCGGGATGTCCAGAAAACGGACCTGCAGTGGGCGCGTGCCAAGGGCTTTGACACATCGGCGCCGCTGGGGCCGTGGATCGAGACCGAACTGGACACCGAGGACCTTCAGATCCAGGGCCGGCTCAACGGCGAGCTGCGGCAGGACGGCAGTACCAGCCAAATGATCCGCAGCGTCCGGGAACTGGTGTCCATCGTCTCGCAGGCCTTCACCCTGCTGCCGGGGGATGTCATCATGACTGGAACTCCTGCCGGGGTGGGCCTGGTGCAGGCCGGCGACCGCTATGAAGTGGAGATCGAAGGGATCGGGCGGCTGTCCAACCCCATCGTGCGCCGCTGACGGTCCGCCCAACCCAAGGGTCCCGGGACGGAGCAGCAGGGCAGGCAGCAGGCGGTAAAGTTGGAGCCACTATGACTACTGCTTCTGCGTCGAACCCTGCCTCCGTCCCCACCGTTACCGCCGACACCCCCGTGCGTGTCCGGTTCTGCCCCTCACCCACCGGGACGCCGCACGTGGGCCTGATCCGCACGGCCCTGTTCAATTGGGCCCACGCCAAGCACACCAAGGGCACGTTTGTGTTCCGCATTGAGGACACGGACGCGGCACGCGACTCGGAAGAGAGCTACCAGCAGTTGCTGGAAGCCCTGAAATGGCTGGGGATCACTTGGGAAGAGGGCGTGGAGGTCGGCGGTCCGCACGAGCCGTACCGTCAGTCTCAGCGGCTGGACCTCTACAAGGACGTAGTCGCCAAGCTCCTTGAAGCGGGTTACGCCTACGAGTGCTACTCCTCGCCGGAGGAAGTCGAGGCACGCCACCGTGCCGCCGGACGCGACCCCAAGCTCGGTTACGACAACTTTGACCGCGAACTCAGTGAAGATCAGCTCGCGGCGTTCAGGGCCGAGGGCCGCCAGCCGGTCCTGCGCGTCCGGATGCCTGACGAGGACGTCGTTTTCACTGACCTGGTCCGCGGCGACATCACGTTCAAAGCCGGAAGTATTCCGGACTACGTCATCGTTCGTGCTGACGGATCCCCGCTGTACACGCTGGTGAACCCCGTAGACGACGCCCTGATGGGGATCACGCACGTTCTGCGCGGCGAGGACCTCCTGTCCTCCACCCCCCGCCAGGTGGTGCTGATCCGCTACCTGATGGACATCGGCGTCGCCAGCTACCTGCCGCTCTTCGGCCACCTCCCGTACGTGATGGGTGAGGGCAACAAGAAGCTGTCCAAGCGTGACCCGCAGTCCAACCTGTTCCTGCTGCGCGACCGTGGATTCATTCCCGAAGGCCTGCTGAACTACCTCTCGCTGCTCGGCTGGAGCCTTTCGGCCGATGAGGACATCTTCACCGTGGACCAGTTGATTGAATACTTTGACGTCAAGGACGTCCTGGCCAACCCGGCGCGGTTCGACATCAAAAAGGCCGAGGCCATCAACGGCACCCACATCCGCATGCTCGACCCGGAAGACTTCCGTGACCGGCTTGTGCCGTACCTGCGCACTGCAGGCTTCGTGGGGGAGCAGCCCACAGCGCGCCAGGAGGAAATCCTTACCGAAGCCGCGCCGCTGATCCAGGAACGCATCACGTTGCTGGGCGAGGCGCCGGAGATGCTGGGATTCCTGTTCAAATCGGACGATGCCATCGACGTAGCCGACGACGCCCGCAAGGGCATGCCGGAGAATCTCAGCGAGGTCCTCGAGGCAGCCATCGCGGCGCTGGAGCCCATTGCGGAGTGGAACCCTGAGAACATCCAGGCCGCCCTGAAGCAGGCCCTCGTGGAGGACTTGGGGATCAAGCCACGGCTGGCGTTCGGTCCGGTCCGGACAGCCATCTCCGGGCGTCGGATCTCGCCGCCCTTGTTTGAGTCCATGGTGATCCTCGGCAAGGACTCCTCCCTTGCCCGCCTCCGCACCTTCCGCGGCTGATGGCTTCTCCCGGCCAGCGAGCTGACGGTTTCCTTGAGACGCCGTTCGGCACCATCAGGGGGATTCTCTTCGACATAGATGACACCCTGGTGGACCTTGAATACGCCATGACCACCGCCCTGCGCGAGGTCAGCGAACACCTCCTTCCTGGCCTGGACCAGGCCGGCTGGGAGCGGTTCGGCAGGATCTTCACGCACGAAACCACCCACTACTACGACCGCTACCTGGCCGGGGAACTGACCTTCAACGACCAGCGGCTGCTTCGTGGCCGCGCGGCCCTGGGCCATTTCGGCGTGGACCTTGCCGACGGCGAGGAGGCCCATCAGTGGCTTTCCGCTTACGGGCGCGTCCAGCCGGGGTATGTGAGGGCCTTCGAGGATGTCGTCCCGCTTCTTGAAGCCCTTGATGCAGCCGGTGTTCCCTACGGCGCGGTGAGCAACAACGTCCATGACTACCAGCGGGCCAAGCTGGACGGCGCCGGCCTGGACAGGATAAAGCGCCTGGTCGGAACGGACACCGTGGGCGTGGCCAAGCCGGAGCCTGCGATCTACCTTGAAGGCGTCCGCCTCCTTGGCACGCTCCCCGCGGACACCCTCTATGTGGGTGATAACCGGATGCTGGATGCGGAAGGTTCGACGGCGGCGGGCCTGTTGGGCGTTTGGCTCAACAGGGTGGGGGAGCCGCGGCAGGGCTATGCCGGCCACGAGGTCACGTCCCTGGCGGGGTTGCTGGGCTGACGCTGGCGTTGCCGGCTGCCGCCGGACGCGTGTGATCCACGTAACGGCGGCTCGATTTGTGCGGTGGAAAAGTCTCGGGTAAAGTAATTACTCGTGCTGAGGCGCCGGGAGCGCTGGTTTAGACCAACGGATCCGGCCCGAAAGTTCCATTGGGATATGGTGTAATTGGCAACACTACGGTTTCTGGTACCGTCATTCTAGGTTCGAGTCCTGGTATCCCAGCTCTGATAAATCCACGGATTTCCGCGGAAAATCAGGGGTTTCAAAGCGGTTCCGCCGATTTGAAACACGGGCTGAGTGTATGAAATACTCACTTAGCCTGAACGGCAGAGATGCTGTTTTGGAAGTACGCGGCCCCATCGTATAGCGGCCTAGTACGCTGCCCTCTCACGGCGGTAACGCGGGTTCGAATCCCGCTGGGGTCACCTCTGAACGGTCCCGGGCACTAGCCCGGGGCCGTTTCTCGTTTCCCCAGGGTTGCCGAACTATGGCTTCGCCGCGCTTCGCTGCACTACTGTGAACCCCATCACTTATTGGGGGAGCGGGCATGCTTGGACACCGGTTTGACGAGGGCAAAAACTCATTAAATGCGCTGAGGCTGATACTCGCTGCCCTAGTGATCGTGTCCCATTCCTGGTGGCTCGGCGGCTACGGCGCTGAACCGCAACCGGGTGGCATGAAACTGGGCACGTGGGCCGTCATCGGATTTTTCGGAATTTCGGGATACCTGATCACCCGGAGCCGAGTACATTCGAGGTCGGCGGTGAGTTACTGCCGCGCAAGGTTTCTTCGGATATTTCCCGGGTTGGCCGTCTGCGTTGCGGCGGTGGCCTTCGTCATGGCGCCTCTCGCCGCAGGTTTGACGGGCCGCCGCTATTCCTTGGGTGACGCCCTGCTCTTCTTTGCGTCAAATCTCTCTGCCGGCACGCCCGGTGTGGCTGTGGGCGGGATCCCGGGGTCGTTGGACGGGCTGCCGGATCCCTGGCTATGGAACGGCCCTCTGTGGACGCTGTTTTGGGAGATCGTCTGCTACGTGTTCATCGGACTCGCGTTTGGAATCTTCCGCCTGGAACTGGCGCGAGTGGCAGTACTTTCCCTGTTTGTCCTCGGTTCCGCAGCTGTTTTCGCCGTCGACGCCGGATGGCTCGCCTCACCGACTCCATATGACTGGCCGTTGATCCCGGTTGTCACCTTTCTGGCGGGTTCCCTGGTGTACCTCTTTCGGGAGCGAATTCCCGCCACGCCCATCACGCTTGGGGTTTGCGCCGTCACGATGCTGGTCATTGCCGGGACAGGGTTTGTCTCGTCGCTCATCCACCTCCCACTGTGCGTCCTTGTGCTGGCTGGTTCCCTCTACGTGCCTTTGGCGGCCGTGGGATCCCGCTATGACATTTCCTATGGTGTCTACATTTACGGTTGGCCCGTCCAGCAGTTCCTGGCTGCCCAGGGCGTCCATACTGCCGTTCCGCCATTGGTGTTCGCTGGCGCCTCCCTGCTGGCCGTTGCCCCGCTGGCGTGGCTTTCCTGCCGCTACGTGGAAGGGCCGGCGCAGCGTTGGCGCCGCTCGCGGGACAGGCAGCGAAGGATTGCAGAACTGGCATGATGATGCTGTGACCACCGACAACCAGCCCGACCGGCCAGATCGTCCTCCGGCAACGCCAGCGGCCGCTGGCGTGGATCTCCTTGAGGCCGTACGGCTGGAACTGTCCAAGGTCACCTTTCCCCTCCTGACACCGGGTGCTGAACAGGCCAGGTTGGAGCTCAGGAATGCCATCGCACAGCTTGATGACTACATCCTTCCCCGGTACCGGAGCCTTGAGGCGCCCCTCCTTGCCGTCGTTGGAGGTTCCACCGGCGCCGGAAAGTCAACACTCGTCAACGCCCTGGTCGGGCATCCAGTCACGCGTTCAGGGGCTATCAGGCCCACCACAAGGCAGCCCATCCTGCTGCACCATCCGGCCGATGCCGGCTGGTTCGAAGGGAAGCGGGTCCTGCCCAGCCTCAACCGGATCCGTGGCACCGTATCTTCGCAGCCAGTACCGGCCAGCAGGGCCGGTGCGGTCCCGGACCCGTTGGCAGTCACGTCGCTCGTTCTGCTCGCGAATGGCGCCGTTCCGCAGGGCATTGCCCTGCTTGATGCGCCGGATGTCGATTCCATTTCCGAGGACAACCGCAGGCTGGCCGGACAACTGCTCGCTGCCGCGGACCTGTGGGTGTTCGTCACCACGGCGAACCGCTACGCCGACGCCGTTCCGTGGAAACTGCTGCTTAACGCGGCCTCCCGCGACATCCTGGTGGCCGTGGTGTTGGACCGTGTTCCGGCCGAGGCAGAGGCAGAAGTTTCTGCGGACCTGCGGAGCCTGCTGGGCAGGGAAGGCCTGGGTTCGGCGGGACTGTTCATCATTGCCGAGACTGACCTTGACGCGCTCGGCATGCTCCCCCCTGCCGCAGTGGAGCCTCTCCGTACCTGGCTGCACAGCCTGGCCGCTGACGCCGCAGGCAGGGGACAGATTGCCCGGCGGACCCTCAATGGAACCGTGAAGGCATTGGCGGGCCGGATTGGCAGCGTGGTGCGGGCGCAGGACGAGCAGGAGCAGGCTGCCGCGGGGCTCAGGGCTGAAACCCTCACGGCCTATCGTGATGCGGAAACGCGGATCCTTGATGCGACAAAGGATGGCGCCCTGTTGCGGGGAGAGGTCCTTGCCCGCTGGCAGGACTTCGTGGGAACGGGGGAGTTCTTCCGCAGCCTTGAACAGGGCATCGGGCGCCTGCGCGACCGGGCGGGCGCGTTCTTCCGCGGCGAACCAGCCCCGGCCGTCAAGGTCGAGGCCGCCATCGAATCCGGGCTGCAGGCAGTCATCCTCGATGAGGCCGCCAACGCTGCCGAGCAGGCAGACAAGCGGTGGCGCGCAGACCCGGCAGGCCGCCAGTTGCTCGGAACCGAGGACCTCTCAGGGGCAGCTGTGGATTTCCCCGGAACCGTGGCGGCGGAGATCCGGGCCTGGCAGGCGGACCTGATGGAACTGATCCGGACTGAAGGGCAGGAAAAACGTACCCAGGCCAGATGGTTGTCCTTCGGGATCAACGGCCTCGGGGCAGCGCTGATGGTCGTGGTGTTTTCCATGACCGCCGGGCTCACTGGCCTGGAGGTGGGCGTGGCCGGCGGCACCGCCATCGTGGGCCAAAAGCTGCTGGAAGCGGTCTTCGGTGAAGACGCGGTCCGCCGGCTTGCCCGGAAAGCACGGGAGGATCTCCACCAGCGCACCCGGAAGCTGCTGGCGGAGGAGCAGCGAAAGTTCCTTGACCGGCTCCCCGAGGTGCCCGCTGACCGGGCTCTGCTGGCCCGCCATGTTGAAGCCCTGACGCGGCTTGCGGACACCGCATGAGCCGCCACACCGCTGCCCGTGTCTCGTCGCAGCTGGACGCCCGCCTTGAAGCCCTCAATAGTGCCCGTGAACTCGCCGAGGGCGTGCTGCCCGACGAAGTCTTGCAAGACGTGTTGAGGCTGCTGGAGCGCGCCACGTCCCGGCGGTCCCTCTCCGCCGACCACACGGTTGTTGGCTTTTTCGGCGCCACCGGAAGCGGCAAGTCATCGCTCTTCAACGCCGTCAGCGGCGCCGAAATCGCGACGGCGGCCGTTCGGCGGCCAACCACCACCGAACCTTTGGCAGGAGTCTGGGGAGCGGAAGGCAGCGAACCGCTGCTGGACTGGCTGGATGTTCGCAGCCGGCACCATGCCGCGCCCGTGCCCGGGTTCGCGGATGAGGAAACCGGGCTGATTCTCCTCGACTTGCCGGACTTCGATTCCACGAGGGCAGCCAACCGTGAGATCGTGCAGCGGATGGTGGGCATGGTGGATGTCCTGGTTTGGGTGCTCGATCCGCAAAAATATGCCGATGCCGCGGTTCATAACGGCTTCCTTGCACCGCTGGCAGCGCACGGTTCCATCACCCTCGTGGTGCTCAACCAAACCGACCGGCTGCCGGAGAGGGACGTCCAGCCCGTGCTGGAATCATTGAAGGGAATCCTCGCCGTGGACGGCCTGGGGCAGGTCGAGGTGATCGGTGCTTCTGCCGTTACCGGCGCAGGGGTGGATCGTGTCAGGGCCGCTATTCGGCACGTGGTGGTGCGGCGGCAGGCGTCTTCACAGCGACTCACAGCTGACGTGTCGCGCGCCGTCGCCCGGCTGCGGGACGCCTCCGGAGCCGGCGAGGCCGCCGGTGTCCGGCCCGGGTCTAAAACGCGACTTGCGGATGCGTTGGCCTCGGCTGCCAACGTGCCCCTGGTGGTGGGAGCCGTGGACCGCTCCTACCGCCTGGAAGCGGCCCGCCGCACGGGATGGCCGGTGACCCGCTGGCTGCTGAAATTCCGGCCTGATCCCCTGCGGCGGCTTAACCTGCGTAGCAGTGCCCCATCCGAACTCAGCCGCACGTCGCTGCCACCCGCCGGGGCGCCCGAACGCGCGCGGACGGATGCCGCCGTCCGCCAGTTCGGCGACGACGCCAGCGCGGGCGCGCCCGGCCCGTGGCGCGCTGCGATCCGGGATGCTGCCCGTGAAGGCAGGGAGCGGCTCCCGGACGCCCTCGACCAGGCCATTGCGGGCACGGACCTGCTGGCCGCGCGGAAGTCCTGGTGGTGGCCGGTCTTCAACCTGTTCCAGTGGCTTGCCCTGCTGACCGTTCTCGGCGGCCTCGGATGGCTGGGAGTGCTGGCTGGGCTGGGCTACCTCCAGTTGCCTGTCCCCGACGTGCCGCGGGTTGAAGGCTGGCCGATCCCAACCCTGATGATTGCCGGGGGAGCCGCCCTGGGAATTTTCCTGGCGCTTACGGGGAAGTTCATCGGGGCCGTAGCCGCCCGGGCCCGGGCCACCACGGCCAGGAAGCGCCTCCGTGCCGCCGTCGGAGAGGTTGCCCAGGCCTTGGTGGTGGAACCTGTTGACCTTGAGGTCAGCCGACACAGGTCATTCAATACCGCTCTGGACAAAGCGGGGGCGGCGTAGCGCCACTGCCCGCCTGGGTCCGCCGCATCCGCAGGTGCCTGCCTATGAAAGAGCTGCGGCTGCCTCCCGCACCTTGATCAGGGTCCGCAGGTTCCGGGTGGTGGTAGTTGCCTTGTATTTTGCCTTCGATGAGACCTTGCTGAAGGGGCTGTCCAACGTGCCGCCCGCAGGTGCCAGCCAGGCCAGGGCTTCCGGTCCGAGCCTTTTCTGTTCTGTACCTTCCAGGGCCGCCCCGGCCGCATCCAGTTCATCCAGCATGGCGGTGTCTGAAGCCAGCGTGACATAGGTGTGGGTGGATTTGTCGTCATCCGGGTACGGGCACGCGTCCACCAGTTCGGACACTCTCTGTGCGGTGAGGACAACCACCCAGGCGTCATAGCCGAATGATGTCCGCAGGCAAGCCTCGAAGTCCTTCTTAACGGCGGCGGGTCCCAGTTCGCTGGCCAGGACCACGTTGCCGCTGGCAAGAAGGGTCTTGACGCCGTCAAAGCCCGTGGCTTCCAGGGCTGCCTTGAGATCCGCCATCTTGATATTGATCCCGCCCACGTTGATGCCGCGGAGGAACACTGCGTAGCTGTTCATGCTGAAAGCCTAGCCGCGGCGGCGCGTCACCTGCGGGTAGGCCCTAGTCGTTGTTCTTGCGCAGGGCTTCGGTGAGGATGCGGCCTGCGTTGCATACCACTTCGGCGTGCAACCGGCCCGGCTGGCGGGTGAGGCGTTCGATGGGGCCCGAGATCGACACTGCGGCAATGACACGGCCGGACGGTCCGCGCACCGGTGCGGAAACTGAGGCAACCCCCGGCTCACGTTCGCCGAGGCTCTGTCCCCAGCCCCGCCGTCGTACTCCCGCCAGCACCGTGGGCGTAAAGCGCGCGGATTGGAGGCCTTCGAGGAGCCGGTCATGGTCTTCCCACGCGAGCAGGACCTGGGCGGCCGAGCCGGCCTTCATGGAGAGCTGCGTGCCCACCGGAATGGTGTCCCGCAGGCCGATCGGACGCTCCGCGGACGCAACGCACACACGCCAGTCGCCCTGGCGCCGGAAGATCTGGGCACTTTCGCCTGTGGCGTCGCGCAGTTGCATCAGTACAGGTCCGGCGGAAGCGATCAGGCGGTCTTCTCCCGCGGCGGAAGCCAGCTCAACGAGCCTGCTCCCGAGCACGAACCGGCCTTGGATGTCACGGCTGACCAGCCGGTGATGGACCAGGGCAAGGGCAAGCCGGTGGACGGTGGGCCGGGCGAGGCCGGTGGCTGCTACGAGCTGGGCCAGGGTGGTAGGCCCGGCCTCAAGTGCGTCCAGCACATGGGCCGCTTTATCAATGACACCGACTCCACTAGAATTGTCCATGTAATGATATTGCCGTCTCAATATCTGAGATGCAAATGTTTCGGCTGGCGATTTGCACAGCCGCCCTGATTCAGTGGACCTTAACAGCCAACAGCAGTGAAGGGAGATGGCCGTGGCAAAGACACTGGCCGAGAAAGTCTGGGACGCGCACGTGGTGCGCAAAGGCGACGGCGAAGGAGCCAACGCCCAGCCCGACCTTCTCTTCATCGACCTCCACCTCGTTCACGAGGTGACCTCCCCGCAGGCTTTTGAAGGCCTGCGCCTGGCCGGCCGCAAGCTGCGCCGCCCGGACCTCACGATTGCCACGGAGGACCACAACACGCCCACACTGGACATCGACAAGCCCATTGCCGACCTGACCAGCCGCACCCAGATTCAGACGCTGCGCAACAACTGCGCAGAGTTCGGCGTCCGGCTGCACTCCCTTGGCGATGCCGAACAGGGCATCGTCCACGTGGTGGGTCCCCAGCTTGGCCTGACGCAGCCCGGCATGACAGTGGTCTGCGGCGACTCGCACACCTCCACGCACGGCGCGTTCGGCGCGCTCGCGATGGGCATCGGCACCTCCGAGGTGGAGCACGTCATGGCCACGCAGACGCTGTCCCTGAAGCCGTTCAAGACCATGGCCATCAACGTCGAGGGCACCCTCCGCCCGGGCGTCACGGCAAAGGACATCATCCTCGCCGTCATCGCCAAGATCGGCACCGGCGGTGGCCAGGGCTACGTCCTGGAATACCGTGGCTCCGCCATCCGGGCGCTGTCCATGGATGCCCGCATGACCATCTGCAACATGTCCATCGAAGCCGGGGCCCGCGCCGGCCTCGTCGCGCCGGATCAGACTACCTACGACTACATGTACGGTCGCCCGCACGCCCCGCAGGGTGCCGAGTGGGACGCCGCCGTCGAATACTGGAACACGCTGCGTACCGACGACGACGCCACGTTTGACGTCGAGGTGGACCTCGACGCCGACACGCTTGAGCCTTTCGTCACCTGGGGTACCAACCCTGGCCAGGGCGTGTCGCTTTCCGGGTCGGTGCCGTCCCCGGATGACTTCGGCGACGAGAACGCCAAAGCCGCCGCTGAGCGTGCCCTGCAGTACATGGGCCTGGCCGCAGGTACGCCCATGAAGGACATCCGCGTGGACACTGTCTTCCTCGGCTCCTGCACGAATTCGCGGATGGAGGATCTGCGCGCTGCGGCAGACATCATCCGCGGCCGCCAGAAAGACCCCAACATCCGCATGCTGGTGGTACCAGGCTCGGCACGCGTCAGGCTGGAAGCCGAAGCTGAGGGCCTGGACAAGGTTTTCAAGGACTTCGGCGCCGAGTGGCGCTTCGCCGGCTGCTCGATGTGCCTGGGCATGAACCCGGACCAGCTGGAGGTGGGGGAGCGTTGCGCCTCAACGTCCAACCGCAACTTCGAAGGCCGGCAGGGCAAGGGCGGACGCACGCACCTCGTCTCCCCGGTGGTGGCAGCAGCCACGGCCATCCGCGGCACGCTGAGTTCGCCGTCGGACCTTGATCCGGCCCCCGAGTCCGCCGCCATCCGCACCGACGCAGCCTAGGAGACCGATATGGAAAAGTTCACCACCCACACGGGCATCGGCGTCCCGCTGCGCCAAAGCAACGTTGACACGGACCAGATCATCCCTGCCGTCTACCTCAAGCGGATCACCCGCACCGGCTTCGAGGATGCGCTCTTCTCCGCCTGGCGCAAGGACCCTGCCTTCATCCTGAACCAGGCACCGTTCAACGCCGGTTCCGTACTGGTGGCCGGACCTGATTTCGGCACCGGCTCCTCCCGTGAACACGCCGTCTGGGCGCTGAAGGACTACGGCTTTAAGACCGTCCTGTCGTCACGGTTTGCGGACATCTTCCGGGGCAACTCCGGAAAGCAGGGGCTGTTGGCCGCTGAAGTGGCCCAGGACGACATCGAGCTGATTTGGAAAGAGCTCGAGAACGCACCGGGAACCGAAGTGACGGTTGACCTGGTTTCCAAGACTGTGATCTGCGGCAACATTGTGGCGCCGTTCGAGATCGACGACTACACACGGTGGCGTCTGCTCGAAGGCCTCGATGACATCGGCCTGACGCTGCAGCACGAAGAGGACATCACCGCCTACGAGGCCACCCGCCCCGCATTCATGCCGAAGACGCTCCCGGCCCGTCTGTCCTGAACAGCCGGACCGGCCAGCCGATAAGCCAGGCCAAGGAGGACGCCACACCCTGCCGGAGGCGCCCGCGCATTTCGGTTCGGTAACGCGACCTCCTATGCTTAGCTGGAGCCTTTGCAAGGACTTGGGGGCGAGTAATCGTAAGGAAACCGGTATATGAGTAGTGTTCTGACAATCCGCGGCGGAGTCCCGCTTACAGGCCGCGTCAGCGTCCGTGGGGCCAAGAATCTTGTTCCCAAGGCCATGGTGGCGGCGTTGCTGGGCAACGAACCCTCGGTGTTGCGGAACGTTCCGGAGATCAAGGACGTGGAGGTAGTCACCTCCCTCCTGCAGCTGCATGGCGTGACCGTGGTCAAGGACCCCGTCAACGGGGACCTGACGCTCGATCCCAAGGCGGCCAAAACCGCTCCCAGCACGGCCATTGATGCCCACGCCGGCGATTCTCGGATTCCCATCCTGCTGTGCGGACCGCTGATCCATGCGATCGGTGAGGCCTTCATTCCTGACCTGGGCGGTTGCAAAATCGGCGACAGGCCCATCGACTACCACCTCAATGTCCTGCGCCAGTTTGGCGCGGTCGTGGAAAAGCGCCCGGGCGGCATCCACATTTCGGCGCCCAAGGGCCTGCACGGTGCCAAGATCTCGCTGCCGTACCCGTCCGTTGGAGCCACCGAGCAGGTGCTGCTCAGCGCTACCCGCGCCGAGGGCATCACCGAGCTCTCAGGTGCGGCGACGGAACCCGAAATCATCGACCTCATCGCGGTGCTGCAGAAGATGGGCGCCATCATCAGCGTCCAGACTGACCGCACCATCCGCATCGAAGGCGTCCGAGACCTCGGCGGCTACAACCACCGTGCCCTCTCGGACCGCAACGAATCGGCGTCGTGGGCATCAGCCGCGCTCGTGACGCGGGGCGACATCTTTGTCGAAGGTGCTTCGCAGCGGGACATGATGACCTTCCTCAACACCTACCGGAAGGTGGGCGGCGGGATGGACATCGGCGAGGACGGCATCCGCTTCTACCACCGGGGAGGCAAGCTCAACCCGCTGGTCCTGGAAACGGACGTACATCCCGGCTTCATGACCGACTGGCAGCAGCCGCTGGTAGTGGCGCTCACCCAGGCCGAGGGCGTGTCGATTGTCCATGAGACGGTCTACGAGAACCGCTTCGGCTTCACGGACGCCCTCATCAGGATGGGTGCCAGCATCCAGGTGCACCGCGAATGCCTGGGCAGCGTGCCGTGCCGGTTCGGCCAGCGCAACTTCCTGCACTCAGCCGTTATCTCCGGACCCACCCAGCTCAAGGGAACCGACATTGACGTCCCTGACCTGCGCGGCGGCTTCAGCCACCTCATCGCAGCCTTGGCCGCTACCGGCACCTCCCGCGTGACCGGAATCGACATCATCAACCGCGGCTATGAGCGGTTCACGGAAAAGCTGGCAGGCCTCGGCGCAGATTTCGACATCACCACAGCAAAGTAGCGGGGGGCACGTGAAGGAAACGGCCAAGAGCCAGGCCACCTTTGTGGTCGTTGCCGGCATCGTCAGGCCGGTGATGAACCTGCTGATGAACAAGAAGTGGGAGGGCATTGAGAAGCTGCCCGCCGGCGGCTTCATCGCAGCACCCAACCACTGCACCGAAATCGATCCCCTCATCGTGGGCCACCTCCTCTATAACAACAAGAGGGCGCCCCACTTCCTCGCCAAGGCCGGACTGTTCAAGGTGCCGGTGCTGGGCTGGGTCCTGCGGGCCACGAAGCAGGTCCCGGTGGAACGCTCGACGGCGGGAGCCAACCGCTCCTTGCAGGTCGCCCAGGAGATCGTCGCCGAGGGCGGCGCGATCATCATCTACCCTGAGGGAACCTTGACCAGGGACCCGGACCTGTGGCCGATGAAAGGGCACACCGGCGCGGCCAGGCTGGCGCTCGAGGGTGGCATTCCAGTGGTGCCGATCGCCCACTGGGGCGCCCACGAGGTCTTCCCCCGCTATGCCAAGCGGTTCCACATGTTTCCCCGCAGAACCTCCACGGTTGTTGTGGGTGATCCGGTGGACCTCAGCCCCTACACTGGCCGTCCGCTGGACAAGGCCACACTGACGGCGGCCACCGAGGCGATCATGGACGCCGTGACGGCTTTGCTGGCTGGCATCCGCAACGAAGAGCCGCCCGTCGAGCGGTGGGATCCCGCCAAGCACAAGCAAGCGAAACACGGGCGGTTTGTGGAGCGGGGACCACGGGCCGCAGGTGCTGGCCCTGCCGCTGGAACCGCAGATGCGGCTGGAACGTCGGCTGGCGACGAGGCGGACGCCCTGTGACCGGTGACGGGCGCCGCCCCGGCTCAGCCCGCTCGGTTGCGGTCCTCGGTGCCGGTTCCTGGGGAACCACCTTTGCCAAGATCCTGGCCGACGCCGCCACGGCCGCGGGCGACGAACGGCAGATACGGGTCTGGGGCAGGCGCGGGGAAGTCGTGGAGCAAATCAACGGCATACACCGAAACATCCAGTACCTGAAAGACATCGCCCTGCCGGAGACCATCACCGCCTCCACGGATGTGGGCGAGGTCCTGGCAGGAGCGGACCTGGTGGTCCTGGCGGTACCTGCGCAGTCCCTGCGGCTGCAACTGCGCGAATGGAAGCCACTGATCGACCATCAGGCCATGGTGGTTTCCCTGATGAAGGGGCTCGAGCTCGACACCGACGCCCGGATGAGCGAAGTCATCAGCCAGGAACTCGGCATCCCGGCGGACCGCATCGCTGTGGTGTCGGGTCCGAACCTGGCCATGGAAATCGCCCGTGAGGAGCCAACGGCGTCAGTTGTCGCGTGCAGTGATTCCGCTGCTGCCGGGTGGATCGCTCGCAGCTGCACGGCGCCCTACTTCCGCCCGTACACCACGGCCGACGTCGTGGGCGTGGAAATCGGTGGCATCGTCAAGAACGTCATCGCGCTGGCTGTCGGTATCTGCGAGGGTAAGCAGATGGGGGACAACACCAAGGCGTCCGTGATCACCCGGGGTCTGGCTGAAACCTCACGGCTGGCCCTCGCCCTCGGCGGCGAGGCCCAGACCATGGCCGGCCTCGCAGGGCTGGGCGACCTGGTGGCCACGTGCTCCTCGCCGTTGTCCCGGAACCACACAGCGGGCCGCCTGCTGGGGGAGGGCCTGACGCTGGACGAGGTTGCCCAGAAAATGACCCAGACTGCCGAAGGGATCAAGTCCGGCCAGGCCGTGCACGAACTGGCCGGAAAGCTCGGCGTCGACATGCCCATTACCGCTGCCGTTGTAGCTGTCCTGGCCGGCAAACTGTCCGTTGACCAACTGGGGCCGCTTCTGCTGGCCCGGGAACTGAAACCTGAAGGCGATTACTGACCATGTCCGAAGACAACCTGAAAGCGGCCCCTCCCGCCAAACCGCGGGTGGCCGTGCTGTTTGGCGGCCGGTCCAGCGAACATGCAGTGAGCTGTGTGACCGCTGCCGGAGTGCTTGCCGCCATCAACAAAGACAAATACGAGGTCATCCCCATCGGCATCGCCAAATCGGGGCAGTGGGTCCTTGCCTCGGGGGACACCGCCCAGTGGTCATTGTCGGCGTCGTCGCTGCCGGAAGTCCCGCCGTCGACCGAAACGGTGACGCTCGCCGAGATCGGCGGCGAGCACCAGCTGATCGTCGCCGCACCCAACGAAGTTCCGCAGGAACTGGGGACGGTCGACGTCGTATTTCCACTGCTGCACGGTCCGTTCGGTGAGGACGGCACCATCCAGGGACTCTTGGAACTGTCCGACACCCGCTACGTCGGCGCCGGGGTCCTCGCTTCAGCCGTGGGCATGGACAAGCACTACATGAAGGTGGTCTTTGAGGCGGCCGGCCTCCACGTCGGACCCTACATCGCTGTTACCGACCGGCAATGGCTCAAGGACGCCGAGTCAGTCCGCAAGCAGGTGGACCGCCTCGGGTTCCCGGTCTTCGTCAAGCCCGCGCGGGCCGGATCCTCCATGGGAATTTCCAAGGTGGACTCATTGGAGGGGCTGGACGCCGCCGTCGAGGAAGCCCGCCGCCATGACCTCAAGCTGGTCATCGAAGCCGGCATAGTAGGCCGCGAAATCGAATGCGCCGTCCTGGAAGGGCGCGGGACAGCAGCGCCGCGGACTTCCATGCCTGGTGAGATCTCCGTTGCCGGCGGCACCCACGAGTTCTACGACTTCAACGCCAAGTATGTCGAGGATGACGCCGCTGCACTCAGCTGCCCGGCGGACATCCCGGAGGAAGCAATCGCCCGCGTTCGAGAACTGGCAGCAGCGGCGTTTGATGCCGTGGGAGCCGAAGGACTGAGCCGGGTTGATTTCTTTTACACCCCTGAGGGTGAGCTGATCATCAACGAAATCAACACCATGCCCGGCTTTACACCGAAGAGCATGTACCCCCAGATGTGGGCGGCTTCGGGCCTGGACTATGCAGAGCTCATTGACGAACTCATTTACTTGGCACTGAACCGGAAGACCGGCCTGCGCTGACGTTCCGGGCGCCCCGCGCGGACGCCGGGCCTGTCCTTCCGGGCCTGTCCTTCCAGGCCAGGCCCGGCGTGGCCTACCCGGTGGACGGCAGGTTCTTCAGCTCTTCCTGCCCGACGCAGTTCCCTGTGGCGGGGATCTTTGCCGCCGCGGCCGACAAGTCAGCAAGGACTGTCGCGGAACTGACGGCCTCCTGATCCTTGGTCAGGAGGATTTCGGTGGCTGGTTCGCGGCCGAAGGTAGTCAGGGTCCACGCGGTGTCCCCCTCCTTGATGACCCAATCCACGCCGTTGACGCTGACGCAGCGGTCCGTCGTCGGTCCCGGAACGTTGACGCCACAGCGCAGGATTACTTGCGAGGGGTCGCCCCACGCAGCGGTTGCCTGGCTGTTGGTTTTCCGCAGGCCCGCGTCCCCGATGGCATCAGGCAGTGCCACCATCATGGGTGCGCAGGCGGGGTTGGCTGCGTCCTGCGCCGCGGTAACATCCACTACCGGGGAACACGCCGCCAAGCAGAGTCCCACAGCGAGAACGGCCACTACTGCACCGGAAGCCCTGCTGTACGCCGTCGGGATGGGCATGGCTGGTGCGGGTAAAAGGGCGGGGCGCATCAACCCATCATCTCCATTTACCGTTTGCTGCGCCAATCCTTGGATTCGCCTAATCAAAGGCTTGGATCAGTTTTTGCGCAGGTATCCCCGCGATGCCCGTGGTTCCCCTAGGATGACTGCATCACTTCTGGTCTCACCCCTAAGCGAGCACTCTTGAATATTCTGCGTCGGACGGCCCTGGCCGTGTCCGTTATCGTGCTGTCGTCAGCCCTTCCCCAGTTCGCGTTTGCGGCGCCGGCTGATCTGTCCGTGCCGGCGGGCGTTTCCGCCGTGGCGGATCCGGGTCCTGTGCCGGTGGACGACTTTGTCCGCCCCGACGTTCCTCCGCGGCACATCGAATCGGAATACACGTACGTTGACCAGCCGCTGGCGGGGACCATCAAGACCACCCTCGTGACTGTGAAGCTTGCCGACAAAACGGTAGAGGAGACCAACGCAGCGGTTCCCATGGCGGCCGCCCAGGCTTCCCTGAGTGCGGCAAGCGCGTACTGGTCAACGCAGACTGTGGGCAGGGTGAACATGTCGCTGATCAAGGCCGAGACGGCCCGGCCGTCGGCGGCGCGCTCCACCCAGTCGCCCAACGAAATCGTTGACATCGTCTCGCGCGAGCTGGGATGGACGCAGACGTCCTACACCGCGCTGGTGATGTACATTCCGGGCGCCTATCTGACCAATGGCGCCGCCGGCATGGCTTTCAGCAACGGCTCCGTGGGCGGCCGGATCATCATGCCCCAGAACGGCAGGCTCAGCACGCCGGTCCTGACACATGAATTCGGACACGCTCTGGGGCTTGACCACGCGAACAGCCTCCAGTGCGGCAGCGGGATCTCCGACGTCGCCCCGGGACCGTACGGGGGATTCGCGGATTCGTCATGCAGCATCAAAACCTATGGCGACAACCTGGATGTCATGGGCATCTCGCACTACGACTTCATGCCGGCCATAGGTGCCCCGTTCTGGGAGATGGGACGCTTCGGCAACGGCAACGAGATTGCCGACGCCGGCACTGTCACCGCAACAAAGTCACTGACGCTTAAGCCGTGGGCCGGCACGGGTGCAGCCCGCGCCGCAAAGTTCACAGACCCGAAATCGGGCGAGGTCTACTACCTGGAACTGAGGGCACCCGTCGGATACGACGTGGGCAAGGCCATTGGCGGGAACCGGGGCGTGAAGATCTCGCAGCAGGGTTCGGGAAACTCGTCCATATTGCTGCCTCCTTCGACTTTTCCCATCAGCGGCAACTACAGCTCCACCCAGGCGTGGCAGGCCGGCACAACCTTCAAGACCCATGCGGGGACGAAGGTGACCATAGATTCGGTGAGTGACACCTCCGCGACCGTGACGCTTCGTCCTCCGGGCGCGCCGGGTATCGGCGCTATCGATGCCGTAGAACTGCAGCGTGACAGCTCGGCGGTGAAACTGGTGGTGCGGGGCTGGGCATACGATGGCGCCAAACCAGCGGAATCAAGCGACGTGCACGTCTACCTGAAGACACCTGACGGAGTGGAGCGCAGCTACGCAGTGCCGGCGAACCAGCCGCGGCCGGACGTTAACAGCGTGATGCAGGTGACCGGTCAGCACGGTTACTCTAAGACTTTTGACGTCACCGCAGCCGGGCCGTACCGGGTGTGCGTGTACGCAATGGGAAGCGTCGAAAACACATACCTTGGCTGCAGGACGGTGACAGCGGAAGCGTCGCCGCCGCCGCTGGGTGTGCTTGACTCATTCAGCTACGCCGTGGAATCCGGAAAGGGTGTTCTCAAGGCTCGGGGCTGGGCTTTCGATGCCGGCGCTTCCTCTGCCAGCATCCCCGTGCATATTTATCTCAGCGGCCCCAGCGGCCAGAGTGCCCACGCCCTGACTGCGAACGGCTCCCGCCCGGACGTCAACTCCGTGTTTTCGATTTCCGGAGCCCATGGATTCAGCCTGAGCACGCCGGTGACACAGGGCGGCCGTTATACCGCGTGTGCCTATGGCCTCTTTGTCGCCCCGCTCTCGCAAGGCAACAGCTTCCTTGGTTGCAAGGAAATCCTGTTGCCGGCGACTCCAGCGCCTGCCGGATTTGTGGATAGCGTCTCCCTGCGCAAGGTTGACACGAAAGCCTACCTCTCGGTCTCCGGGTGGACGGCAGACCTTGGCTCCCCACTGGCCTCCATCCCAGTGCATGTCTACGTCACGTCACCCGATGGAAGCGTCAAAGGCCAGGCATTCACCGCCGACCGGCCGCGCGCTGATATAAACAGTGCGCTCGGCATCACTGGCAACCACGGTTTCGAGCCATCGGTGGAGATCCAGGGAGCCGGCACCTACAGGGTCTGTGCCTACGGGATACCGGTCAGCCCACTGGCGGAGGGCAACAGCCTCCTGGGGTGCCGGAGCATTAACGTGCCGGCCACGCCTGCGCCCGTGGGGTCCTTCGATTCGCTCGTCGTTGAGTCCGGGGCTGCCGGGTCGGTGCTGGTGTCCAAGGGCTGGGCCTATGACCCGGCCTTCACCTCGGCCAGTATCCCCGTGCATGCATACCTCACGGCGCCAGACGGGGCGGTGAGTGCTGTCGCCTTCACCGCGGATGTGCCCCGCCCCGACGTCAACAAAGTGATGGGCATACCGGGAAACCACGGATACACCGTTTCGGTCCCCCTTGCACAACGCGGCAAATACACCCTCTGCACCTGGGGACTGGCCGTGTCATCCCTCTCTGCTGGAGTAACACAGCTGGGCTGCAGGGCGATAAACTACTGACCAAATGACTAAAATTATCGACGTCGGTTCTCCTCGAAGAATGGCGCCCCAGGAGACGAGGACGGCTCACCCGGCGGTCAAAATTGGCATCAGGGTGTTGGTAAATGCAGTGGCCGTGGCGGTCCTCGGGCTGTTGACCTGGGGAAGGCTTCCGCCCCTGGCCCGCCAGACCGTCTGGGCTGAGGACGGCGGAGTATTCCTCCGCGACGTACTCAGCAATGGACACTTGAGGAGCATCCCGCTTCCGTACGACGGGTACCTCCATGTCATCCCGCGCACGCTGGCAAGCCTGGCCCACGCCGTCGTGCCGCTTCAAGGCTATGCGTTGGCCATGTCGCTCCTGAGCTGCCTGGCTGTTGCGGCCATTTCCGTAGCGGTTTTCCACCTGTCACGTTCGGTTGCAGAGTCCGTTCCCGTGCGGGTCATGATCGCAGCGATCCCTGTACTGCTGCCGATCGGGCCGCAGGAAGTACTGGGGAATGCAGCGAACCTCCACTGGTACCTCCTCTGGCTGATGCCTTGGCTGCTGCTTTACAGGCCCAAGTCGCGCCCGGCAGGGGTAGTGATGTTTGTTGGCGCCTTCCTTACGGCGGCCAGCGAGATCATCACCGGTATGTTCTTGCCGCTGGCCGTCTGGGCTGCGTTCCGGCGTCGCAATTTTGCAGCCTCCGCAGGTCTGGTGCTGGGGGTCGGACTGCAAGTCCTGGCCACCTTGACCAAGCCGCGTTTCAGTGGTGCAGCCCCTTCCGATGCCGTGGATGTCATATCAGTATTTCTAGGGTTCGGGCTGTTGCCGATCGGTTCCATCTGGCACGCGGACAGCCGGACCCTGGCGTCGAACATTGTCTCTTACGGGGGTTGGGCGCTCTTCATTCCCTGCCTGCTGGTTGTTGCCCTTCTCACGTACACTCTCTTTGCCGGCGGCCGCGGGCTGAAACTCACAGCACTCGGCGCCCTGGGAGCTTCGGTGCTGTGCTGGGTGGCGTCCGTCGTGCTGAGCGGTAACACCATGTTTAACTACGCCACGTACACCGAGGCTGACTGGGCCACAGGGTTCGGCTATATCCGCTATGCGGCGGCGCCGGCGATGTTCCTCCTCCTGCTGGTGCCATTGGCTGTCGCAGCTGCCCTTGCGAAGGGACATGTCAACCGGAGGGCTGCCTTCGCGGTCACCGGGATGTTCCTTGCTTTCCTCTTGGTCAGCTACCTGCCAGCGTCCACCGTGCGTCAGGCCGGCCCCTCCTGGTCAGCGGGCGTCAGCGACGCCCGGGTGGCCTGCGAGGCTGATCCCAGCCTTGCCACTGGGACTGTGCTGATAGCGCCCGTGACGTGGAAGTTTGCCCAGGTCCAGATTCCCTGCAGCGAGCTCCGTTCTCCGTGAGGAGTGCGGAGCGCAAGCTGGCACCGGCAACGAATGTCGGTGCTGCGCTGTAGCGTAGTGGCGTGCCTGTAAATGCTGTGCCTGGGAATGCCCCCACCGATAAAGCCCTGCCTGAAAAGGCACTGCCCGAAGAAGCTGCGCCTCAGAAAGCCGCCCCTGGAGAGGCCGTGACTGTCGCGGAACTGTCCGAGTCCGATCTTCTGACCCGGATATTCCCTCGGCTGGCGATGGACAGCCGCCATGCCGCTGCCACGCTGCTGGGTCCGGGGGACGACGCCGCGATCGTTGCCGCCCCGGACGGCCGGACGGTCATCAGCATCGACACACAGGTGCAGGACCAGGACTTCCGGCTTCAGTGGCCCAACGGGTACCGCACCACCGGCTTTGACGTGGGCTGGAAGGCTGCTGCCCAGAACCTCAGCGATATCAATGCCATGGGCGCCACCGCAACGTCCATAGTGGTCAGCCTCACCCTTCCGCGGGACACCCCGGTCAGTTGGGTGGAGGATCTTGCCGATGGCCTGGCAGCCGGAATCCGGAAGCTGGGCGCTGACTCCTGTTCTGTTGCCGGCGGTGACCTCGGCCGTGGCCGGGAGATTTCGGTCAGCGTCGCTGTGCTGGGCACCCTGAGCGGCGGATCGCCGGTCCTGAGATCTGGAGCCTGCCCCGGCGATGTGCTGGCACTTGCCGGTACGGTGGGGCGGGCGGCGGCTGGGCTAGCCCTCCTGGAGTCGGACGCAGGCATAGAGTCCCTGACTCCGGAACAGCGCAAACTGGTGGCACTTCAGTGCCGGCCGGTGCCTCCTCTTGCCGCAGGTCCGCTGGCACGGTCAGGCGGCGCAACGGCGATGCTGGATATCTCCGATGGGCTCCTCCGGGACGGGGCCCGCCTCGCCCGCTCCAGCGGCGTCGTCCTGGACCTGGATCCGCAGGCGCTTCGGCAACTGTCCGAAGGGCTGGAACCGGCGTCGGACCTTCTCAATGCCGACCCCATGGAGTGGGTGCTGGCCGGAGGAGAAGACCACGGACTCCTGGCCACATTCCCTCCCGGCGTTCAGGTGCCTCCCGGATTCACTGCGATAGGCTCAGTACAAGCCTTGGGAGAAAGCGAAAGCCCGGGCATCAAAATTGCAGGCCACGCCGCGGACACCGGGGGATGGGATCACTTTGCACACTAAGGTTGCCGCCAACGCGCAAGCGATGAAGCGGTGGTTGGGCAAGGCTGAAACGGCTCTTGGCAACCACAGCGACCGCCTTAACGCCATCAATATCTTCCCCGTGGCGGACGGTGATACCGGCACCAACCTCTATCTCACAGTCCGGGCGGCCTCCCGCGCGCTCCAAGGCGTCGGGCCGGGCAACGGCAGCACCAGCCTGGATTCCCGGCAGCCCGACGCCGGACAGGCGGACGTCGGAGCTGTCCTGGCAATGGCCGGACAGGCGGCCTTGGAGCAGGCAAGGGGCAATTCGGGCACACTCTTTTCCGTCTTTCTGTGCGCAGCCGCGGAGCCGCTGGCCGGCCACACCAGGCTGACGTCCACCCTGCTTGCCGCCGCCCTCAACCGGGCTCAGATCAGGGCCTGGTCAGCATTAAGCGACCCCGTCCCCGGGACCATGCTCTCAGTTATGGAAGCTGCCGCCCGTGCTGCTGCCGCGGTGGATGCCGGTCAAAACGGCGACGACAGCAACCACGCTCTTGGCTTGTCGCTGGACGCCGCTGTTGAGGGCGCCCTGGCGGCAGTTATCCGCACGGAGGACCAGCTGGACGCCCTGCAGGCGGCGCACGTCGTGGACGCCGGCGGTGTGGGAATGCTCCTCATCCTGGATTGCCTCCGATCCGCCGTCCTGGGGGAGGAACTGCAAAGCGAGCTCCTCGACGGGCTGCACGGCTACGACGTCCAGGACCCTCATATTCACACCAGCATGCCTGACGACGACGGCGTGGAAGTCATGTGCACCATCAGCCTCTCGCCGCTCAACGCGGCCACCCTGCGGCAGCGGCTCGATGAGATCGGCGAGTCCGTAATCATGAGCCAGGTGGGTTCTTCGGCTGAGGCTGACGGCAATTACCGCTGGCGCGTCCACGTCCACGTACCGGATGCAGAACTGGCCGTCCGGCTCATCCGTTCCTTGGGGGATCCCACGCAGATCACGGTCAGCGAGCTCGCCCTGCCGAGAGACCCCGACACCGACCCGGTGAACTCCAGTGGGCATGAACGCTGAATTCGACTTTGACCTAGGACGCCTCGTCGGCAGACGCTCCGCCGGCGTCATCGAGAAACACCTTGGCCTGACTACCGTCGGTGCCTTGCTGAACTACTTCCCCCGGAGGTACCTGGACCGGGGCGAGCTGACCCCTATCAGCGAGGTTCCCCTGGATGAGGACGTCACTCTGATAGCCCGGGTGGTGTCCAACAGCACCCGTTCCATGAAGGCACGCCGCGGCACCATTACCGACGTCGTGATTTCCGACGACGACGGAACGCCGGGGCTCCGGCTGGTCGGGGGCAGCGATTACCGCGGCAAAGTCCCCGGCACGCTCAAAGTCAGCTTCTTCAACGGTTACCGCGCCAAGGCTGAACTGCTGCAGGGGCGGCGGGCACTGTTCTCCGGCAAAGTCACTCGCTACGGTGGCTTGTTGGGGCTCACGAATCCCGATTTCCTTTTGCTGGACGAGGACCCCTTCACGCAGGGGAAGGACCCGGAGTCGCTGGCCCTGATGCCCATTCCGGTCTATCCGGCCACGGGCAAACTCACCAGCTGGGCCATCCAGAAAGTTGTGCGGGCATTGCTCGAAACGGCCGACCTCGACGCGCTGCCGGACCCAATTCCGCCTGCTGTTGCGGCACGGGAAAAGTTCCTGCCGGTCGCTGAGGCATACCGGCTGATCCACGCACCGGAATCCACGGCGGACTGGCAGCGTGCCCGGGATCGGTTCCGCTACCAGGAAGCGCTGGTCCTGCAGTCGGCATTGGCCAGGCGCCGGGCCCAGTTGGCCGCCGAAGAGGCCACCGCCCGGCGTCCTGTCCCGGACGGCCTTCTCGCTGCCTTCGACCGGCAACTCCCGTTTACCCTGACTGCCGGCCAGGCCTCCATCGGCAAGACACTCTCCACTGAACTTGCCCAGGACGGCCCCATGAACAGGCTCCTGCAGGGCGAGGTGGGTTCGGGCAAGACCGTCGTTGCACTCCGGGCCATGCTGCAGGTGGTCGACGCCGGAGGCCAGGCAGCACTCCTCGCCCCCACCGAAGTCCTCGCCGCCCAGCACTTCGAATCGATCAGGCGCACCTTGGGCTCGCTGTCCCGGGACGGGCTTCTTGGCGGATTGGGCAACGACGCCGTCCAGGTAACGCTCCTGACTGGATCCATGCCCACTGCGGCCCGCAAGCAGGCCATGCTGGACGCCGCTTCCGGTACGGCCGGGATCGTCATCGGCACCCACGCCCTGCTCAGCGGCAACGTGTCCTTCTATGATCTCGGCCTGATCGTGGTGGACGAGCAGCACCGGTTCGGCGTCGAGCAACGGGATGCCTTGCGGGCGAAGGCAAGCAAACCGCCCCACCTGCTGGTCATGACTGCCACCCCCATTCCCCGAACCGTGGCAATGACAGTTTTTGGGGACCTTGAAACGTCTGTGCTTGATGAGCTGCCCGCGGGCCGGGCCCCCATCTCCACCCACGTGGTGGGCCTGGCCGAGAACCCGGGCTGGGTAGGCCGCATTTGGTCCCGGTCGCGGGAGGAGATCGACGCCGGGCACCAGGTTTATGTTGTCTGCCCCAAAATTTGGACTGACGACGACGGCGACTTCAGTCCCGGAGAAGCGGAACCAACGGCGGCGGACCTGGAAGAGGGCGGCGCGGCGCGCGAGCTCGCGTCGGTGACGTCCGTCGTCGAGCAGCTCCAGCAGGAGCCGGCTTTGGCTGGCGTGCCCTTGGCTCCGCTTCACGGGCGCCAGGACCCTGCGGTCAAGTCGGCGGCCATGGCTGATTTCACGGCCAACCGGACCAAGCTTTTGGTCTCCACCACGGTCATTGAGGTGGGCGTCGATGTCCACAACGCAACCCTCATGGTGATCCTCGACGCCGACCGTTTCGGTATTTCCCAACTCCACCAGCTCCGTGGGCGTGTGGGCCGCGGCGGACACCCCGGCACGTGCCTCCTGGTGACGGCCCTGGAGCCCGGCCATCCAAGCCGTCGCCGGCTGGACGCAGTGGCCGCCACCACTGATGGTTTTGAACTCTCCCAGGAAGACTTGAAGCTGAGGCGTGAAGGGGACATCCTTGGCGCCTCACAGTCAGGTGTTCGGTCCACGCTGAAACTCCTCAGAGTGCTGGAGCATGAGGACGTCATAGCAAAGGCACGGGAGGACGCCCAGAAGATCGTGGGTTCGGATCCGTCCCTTCAGCAGCATCCGCAGCTGGCACACGCCATCGATGGATACCTCAATCCCGAAAAGGAGGCGTTCCTTGAACGAGGATAACGCGGCGACAGCCGGCACGGCGGCGCGGAACAGGAAGTGCCCGGCATGAGCAGGATCATCGCGGGAGCTGCCGGTGGCACGCCTTTGGTCAGTGTTCCCGGATCACTGACCAGACCCACGACGGACCGCGTCAAGGAAGCCCTGTTTTCACGGCTGGATGCCTTCGATGTCATCTCCGGCGCGCGGGTCCTTGACCTGTACGCCGGCTCAGGGTCGCTCGGTGTGGAGAGCGGCAGCAGGGGCGCCGGAACCGTTGACCTTGTCGAATTCGATGCCAAGGCGAGCGGTGTGTGCCAGCGCAACGCGGACCTGGTCAACGGCGTCGTGGGGCGAAAAGTCGTCACCGTGCACCGCTCCAGGGTGGAGTCGTTCCTGGAGCGCGCCACACTTGACGACAACTGGGACCTGGTCTTCCTGGATCCGCCCTACCCGCTGGACGAGCCGGCCCTGTCCGCCGTGCTGGCCAAGCTTAATGCGCACCTTGCGCCGGCCGCCGTTGTGGTGGTCGAACGCTCGTCGCGGTCGCCGGAACCTGGTTGGCCGGTGGGAATGGAACGTTTTGCCGAGAAGAAGTACGGGGAGACGCGCCTCTGGTTCGCGGAGCCCTCGGTTCCGGATGCGATTCAGGTCGAGGAAGAACTTGACGAGCACGCAGACGCCGGCGGCAATTGAACGCCGGTGGTCAAAGTCCGGTCACTGAAACTCAGCCTGCGAGGCCGTCCAGTTCAACGCCCGCCAGCACTTTGGCCGGGTGAGGTCCCCGCGCGGTCAGTTCCACTGACCAGTTCCGGGGCCACGGGAATTGTGTACCGGCGAGGATGATGTTGCCCGGGTAGCGGCCAGCGAACATCCCGGCCTCAGCGAAGGCCGCGACATCCTCCATGGCCCGGCGAAGGGCAGCGGCCTGGCTGCGCACCAGGGTGAGTCCGGGTTCATCCCCCACGTTGACGATCAGCAGGCCGTCTGCTGTGAGCCGTGCGCGGGCCTCCTCGTAGAAACCGGTACAGGCGATGTGCTCCGGGGCGTCCGGTCCGGAGAAGATATCCAGGATAATCACGTCGAACCGCAACTCCGGTGCCAGTCCGGCCAGGGCCTCACGGGCGTCGGCGATCACAGGATGCAGGTCCGTGCCGTCCGGCAGCGGCAGCTGTTGAAGGACGAAATCCAGCAGTTCGCGCTCCAATTCAACGGCATACTGGACGGATCCTGGCCTGGTCGCTTGGATGTAGCGGGCCAGGGTCAGGGCACCGGCCCCAAGATGGAGCGCCTTGATCGCCTGCCCCTCCGGAGCTGCCAGATCCACCAGGTGGCCGATCCGGCGTAAGTACTCGTAGAAGATTTCCTCGGGATGGTCCACATTGACGTGGGACTGCTCGGCACCGCCAATGGTCAGGATGTATGCGCCATCGATGAGGTGGTCCGCTTCGATGGAGGCATGTTGACCCGTGGTTCGCAGGAATCTGGTGGCCGCATGCCGGCCGTCCGCAGGCATCAGAGCCTTCCGCTGAGGCTGGCCAGCCGTGCGGCGGCCTCTTCCAGGACTTCCACTTTCTTGCAGAACGCGAATCGGAGCAGGCTGCGTGTCCGTTCAGCGCCGTCGGGGTGGCAGAAGACTGGCACCGGGATTGCCGCCACTCCTACGAGTGCGGGAAGCCGGCGCGCAAGGTCCACCGAGTCTTTGATGCCCAGCGGGGCGGTGTCCACGTTCACGAAGTAGGTGCCCTGCGGGGTGAAGACTTCGAAACCGGCCGCACGGAGCCCCTCACTGAGGATGTCGCGCTTGTGACGCAGCGTGGCAGAAACTCCGGTGTAGAAATCATCCGGAAGGGCCAGTGCCGTTGCGATCGCCGCCTGGAACGGCGTCCCCGAGCTGTACGTCAGGAACTGTTTCACGGTACGGACGGCGGACACCAGACGCTCCGGTCCGGTCAGCCAACCGATTTTCCAGCCAGTAAACGAGAAGGTCTTGCCTGCGGAGGAGATGGTCAACGTCCGCTCCGCAGCCCCGGGCAGTGTGGCGACCGGAATGTGGCTCACGCCAAACGTCAGGTGTTCGTACACCTCATCGGTGATGATCAGGCAGTCATGCTTCGTGGCAAGATCGACGACCCGCTGAAGCACCACCAGCGGGAAAACGGCACCCGTGGGATTGTGCGGATTGTTGAGCAGCACCACACGCGTACGGTGGCTGAAGGCCGCTTCGAGGGCGGCCATATCCGGGAGGAAGTCAGGGGCGAGCAACGGAGCAGTCACGTGGGTGGCCCCGGACAGCCCGATCATGGCGCCGTACGAGTCATAGAAGGGCTCGAACGTCAGCACCTCGTCGCCCGGACCGGTCAGGGCCAGCAATGAAGCGGCAATACCCTCGGTGGCTCCCGTCGTGACGATGACCTCCGTCTGAGGGTCCGGGGCCAAGCCGTAAAACCGTTCCTGGTGGGCCGCGACGGCCTCACGAAGTTCAACGGTGCCCTTCCCCGGAGCATACTGGTTTGCGCCGGCGCCGATGGCTGCCTGCGCGGCAGCCCGGATCTCTGCCGGCCCGTCCTCGTCCGGGAACCCCTGGCCCAGGTTTATCGCGCCGGTCTGCAGGGCGAGCGTGGTCATCTCTTCAAAGATGGTGACCCCCAGCTGGCCGTCCTGTCCGAGCAAGTTGGCCCCGAGGGCTGCGCGCTGCCACGGAGCAGGTGCGGTGGGTAGAAAAAGGTCCCGTGGTGGATGCATTCAGTCATGGTATCCCGGCGTCGGAATGCGGTAGGTTCGGTGCATGAGACGCGCTGTCTGCCCAGGATCCTTTGACCCCATCCACAACGGCCATCTCGAGGTAATCGCCCGGGCGGCCGGCCTCTTTGACGAGGTCATCGTGGCTGTATCCACCAACTATGCGAAGAAGTACCGGTTCAGTCTTGGGGACCGGATCGACATGGCTCGGGAGACCCTTGCATCCTTGAAGGGGATTGTGGTTGAGCCCGTCGGTGAAGGGTTGTTGGCTGAGTATTGCCGCCAGCGTGGAGTGTCTGCGATTGTGAAGGGACTTCGGTCCTCGTCGGATTTTGACTATGAACTCCCCATGGCCACCATGAACCGCCAGCTCAGCGGAGTCGAAACAGTGTTCCTGCCCGCGGAAGCCCATTACCTGCACCTGTCCTCCACCCTCATCAAGGAAGTTGCGTCCCTGGGCGGCAGCGTTTCGGACTATGTGCCGCGCTCGGTGCAAAAAAGGCTGCTGGCTGGCGAGTCTTCGTCCGATCAGCCGCCGAGAGGGTAGGCTAGTCCGGTACTCGGCGGCCTTCGGTGGCCTGGTTTGAGTCCATACGGGTCTTCAGGCTAAGATGGTACGTCGGTCATATGTTCAACAGGAGTTCTCATTAAGCGAGATGCTAGTTCGCCCTTGGCGTTCGACGTCAAGGACCTCGGGCGCAGCCCGGGAAGCATGCGGACACTGAAGGAACATGTACCCGCACCAAGTGATCTTGGTGTGGCGCTCATTGGCGTTCAGGAAGGCTCGGATGTTGAGCTGGATCTGAGGCTTGAGGCCGTACACGAAGGAATTCTGGTATCAGGAACCGCAGTCGCTGCAGTAACGGGCGAATGCGGCCGATGCCTGGATCCCCTTGCGTATGACCTTGAGGTCAATGTGCAAGAACTTTTCTTCTACGAAGGCGTCCTGCTTTCGGATGAAGAAGACGATGAAGAGCAACGTCGAGTCGAGCACGATCTAATCGATCTTGAACCGGTGTTGCGGGACGCAGTTGTAACCATGCTGCCGTTCCAGCCGGTGTGCCGGGAAGACTGCCAGGGCCTTTGCTCCGAATGCGGAGCTCGCCTGGAAGACGAGCCGGGGCACCACCACGAGGTCTTGGATCCTCGCTGGGCTGCCCTAGCTGATATGGCTAAGCCTGACCGGCAAAATTGATTTGTACGTGTTTGTCTAGAGAGAAATGAGTTAGCCGTGGCTGTTCCCAAGCGGAAAATGTCTCGCTCGAATACCCGCGCCCGCCGCTCCCAGTGGAAGGCAACTGCCCCCCACCTGGTGAAGACCGTAGAGAACGGCCAGGTCACCTACAGCCTGCCGCACCAGGCAAAGGTCGTCACCGACTCGGCTGGCACTGCGCTGTTCCTTGAGTACAAGGGACGCAAGGTCGCAGACGTCTAATTGGCCATTCAGGCTGAGATGATGTCTTCAACTGAAGAGCTTCTGAAGCGTCTCGGTGTCTCCATTGACGCCGGGACGCTTCGTCTTGCTCTCACGCACCGTTCCTACGCCTACGAAAACGGCGGAATCCCTACCAACGAGCGGCTGGAATTCCTGGGTGACTCCATCCTGGGCTTCTCCGTCACGGATGCCCTGTACCGGGACAACCCGTCGCTGCCGGAAGGGGACCTGGCGAAACGACGCTCCGCCGTCGTCAGCACACGGGCCCTGGCCGGCATTGGCCGCAGCCTCGGCATTGGCGACTACATCTACCTGGGCCAGGGCGAGAAGCTCACGGAGGGCAAGAACAAGGCCTCCATCCTGGCGGACACCATGGAAGCACTGATCGGTGCCACTTACGTGTCCAACGACATCGAGACCGCGCGCCAACTGGTCATGCGCCTGATTGGTCCACTCCTTAAGGACGCGGCCGCCCTCGGCGCCGGAACGGACTGGAAGACCAGTATCCAGGAATTGGCAGCCAGCAGGCAGCTCGGCAGCATCCACTACGCGGTGGAAGGGGCCGGGCCGGATCACGCCCGCACCTTTACGGCCGTCCTGGAGATCGGCGGCAACGCCTATGGCAAGGGTTCCGGTCATTCCAAGAAGGAAGCCGAGCAGGAGGCCGCCGCCGATGCCTGGCGCGTGCTCTCCGGAGCTTCCCGCACGGAGGCTGCGGACGGCTCCGCGGGCTCCGCTGCCTCCGTCTAGGCTGACCTGTGCCGGAACTCCCGGAAGTGGAAGTAGTCCGCCGCGGACTGGTGAGTTGGGTCCGCGGCCGCAGCATCACCTCAGTTGACGTGCTGGACCCCCGATCCATCCGCCGCCATGCGCTGGGCACGGAGGACTTCGTCGGCAACCTGGAAGGCGCCACAGTGGCGGATGTAGTCCGCCGCGGCAAGTTCCTCTGGATGCCGTTGCTGGATGCAACGTTGACTGGCTCTGCGCAGGCCACGCCTGCCATCGCCCTGATGGCCCATCTGGGCATGAGCGGTCAGCTCCTGATGCAGGACACTTCTACACCCGATGAAAAGCACCTCAAAGTCAGGCTCCGGCTCAGTCCGCGCGACGGCATGCCGGAACAGCTCCGTTTTGTGGATCAGCGGATTTTTGGCGGGCTGTTCGTCACCGGCATGGTTCCTACGGACGACGGCGGCCCCGGGGGTCTCGCTGAATCCCCGGTTCCGCTCATCGCCGAGGAGGCATCCCACATTGCCCGCGACCCCCTTGACCCGGCGTTTTCTTTTGAGCTTTTCTTCACCAAGCTCCGCAAACGCAGGACCGGCCTGAAACGCGCCCTGCTGGACCAGGGACTGGTTTCGGGGATCGGCAACATCTACGCGGATGAGGCCCTGTGGCGGGCCAAACTGCACTACGCCCGTCCTACCGACAAGCTGCGGCGTGCCGACGCGGCCAGGCTCGTGGACTGCGCCCGTGAGGTCATGCTGGACGCGCTGGCTGCCGGCGGGACAAGCTTTGATTCGCTGTACGTGAATGTCAACGGCGCCTCAGGCTACTTTGACCGCTCACTGAATGCCTATGGGAGGGAAGGCCAGCCCTGTGGGCGGTGTGCCGCCGTCGGACTTAATTCGCCGATCCGACGCGAGCAGTTCATGAACCGGTCGTCCTACACTTGCCCGGTGTGCCAGCCGCGACCGCGGAACGGGCGCTGGTAGCTCGGGGCCCGCAAGCAGACGTCCCAGCCGGCCGCATCACGCCAGGACAACTGCCGCAAATCCGAGGAAACCCGCAGTGACGCAGTAGATTTGGGGACAGCAAAGCAGCCGCTTCAGCCACTCAGGAGACCAGAAACACCTTGCACCTCAAAAGCCTTACTGTCCGGGGGTTCAAGTCGTTCGCGTCCGCCACGACCTTCGATTTTGAACCCGGTGTCACGGCAGTGGTGGGACCGAACGGTTCCGGAAAGTCCAATGTTGTGGACGCCCTCTCCTGGGTAATGGGTGAACAGGGGGCCAAGACGCTGCGCGGCGGCAAAATGGAAGACGTCATATTCGCGGGAACCTCAGGGCGGCCTCCGCTGGGCCGGGCCCATGTCTCCCTGACCATTGACAACGCTGACGGGGCATTGCCGATTGAGTACAGCGAGGTCACCATCTCGCGGACGCTCTTCCGTACCGGGGGATCTGAGTACGCCATCAACGGTGCCAGCTGCCGCCTGCTCGATATCCAGGAACTGCTTTCCGACTCCGGTCTCGGCCGGGAAATGCACGTCATCGTGGGCCAGGGGCAGCTGGACAAGGTCCTCCACGCCACCCCTGAGGACCGCCGCGGCTTCATTGAGGAGGCCGCCGGAATCCTGAAACACCGCCGCCGCAAGGAAAAGACCGTCCGCAAGCTCGAGGCCATGCAAGCCAACCTCCAGCGCCTGACCGACCTCACCGGTGAAATCCGGCGGCAACTCACGCCGCTGGGCAAGCAGGCCGACGTCGCGCGCCGGGCCCAGCGCGTCCAGTTCGACGTCCGGGACGCGCGTGCTCGGCTCCTGGCAGACGACCTCGTCAGCCAGCAGGCAACCCTCGATCAGGACGTGGCGGATGAGGAAGCCCTGAAGGCACGCCGTGCCGTGGTGGAACAGGAGCTGGAGTCCGGGCGAAGGAAACAGGCCGCCATGGAACAGCTCGCCGCGGAAGCAACACCGCTGCTCAATGCTGCGCGCGATACCTGGTATCGGCTGTCCGCAGCGAGGGAGCGCCTCCGCTCCCTCGGTTCGTTGGCCCAGGAACGCGGTCGGTTGCTTGGCGCGGTAGACGCTGAACCGTACTCGGGAAGGGATCCCGAACAACTCGAACGGCAGGCTGCCCGAGTCCGGGACGAGCTGGCGGAACTCGATCGCCAGCTCCTGGACAGGCGCAGTTCCCTGGAAGCAGCGACGGCCGCCAAATCCGACGCGGAAAGCGCCGCGGCCGCCGAGGAGAAACGGCTGACGGCCGTCCTTCGCGCCGCCGCGGACCGGCGGGAGGGCCTGGCGCGGCTTGCCGGCCAGGTAGGCGCCGCACGGTCAAGGGTGGAGTCCGCCCAGGCTGAACTTGGCAGGCTTCGCGAGTCACTCGCCGCCGGGCAGGAGCGGCGTCGCAAGGCCCAGACCGAGTTCACCGCTTTGGAAACCCAGGTAGCAGGGGCCGAGGAAGGCGAGGAAAGCCTCGACGCCGACTACGAGGACGCCGCTGCCGAACTGGACGCGGTGAATGAGGAGATCGACGGCCTGGCCGCGGCCCAGGGGGAGGCTGTACGCGAACGCGACGCACTCGTAGCCCGGCGGGATGCCCTCCAGCTCGGACTTAACCGCAAGGACGGCACGGCGCGCGCACTGGACTCCGGGTTGGACGGCCTCGTCGGCACCCTGGCTGCGGACCTCACCATCAGCCCCGGCTACGAGACGGCGATAGCGGCGGCACTCGGCGACGCCTCCGAAGCGGTTGTGGTCCAAGACCCCGCCGTGGCTGCCGCCGTGGTGCAGTTCCTCCGGGATGACGACGGCGGGCGCGCCTCCCTGCTGCTCGCGTCAGTTCCTGCCCTGCCGGACGCAGGGGTTCCCGCCACCGGGACACTGCCGGAGGGTGCGCGCTGGGCCGTTGACCTCATATCCGCCGCGGAAGGCAGCCGCCCTGCCGTGATGGCGCTCCTCGCCCGCGTGGCGGTGGTTGAAGACCTCAATGGTGCTGGCCAACTGGTTGCTGAGCGGCCTGAGCTGACGGCGGTGACCCGGGCCGGGGACGTCTTCACCGCGCTGACTGTGACTGGCGGCTCGGCGAAGGCGCCGTCCCTGCTCGAGGTGCAGGCCGCCGTCGACGACGCCGAGACCAGGCTTAGTGTGGTCACTGCCGACCTGGAGCGGAACCGGTTCGCACTGGCGGGCGCCCAGGCCCGGCGCGCCGAAGCCCAGGTCCGGGCCGAGGCCGCCCTGGACCGGCTGCACGAATCAGACGCCCGGCTTGCGGCTGTCGCTGAACGGCTGGGCCACTTGAACTCCGTCCTGCGCAGCGCCGTGGGGGAGAGCGACAGGCTGGCAGCGTCGCTCGCCAAAGCCGAGGCCAACGTGGCCATTGAGGAACAAGCGCTCGCAGCCATCACTGAACGCCTGGCCGCCGCGCAGCAGGCACCGGCCGAAGAGGAACCCTCCACCGAACAACGCGATGCCTTGGCCGTGGCGGCGTCTCAGGCACGGTCCGCGGAAATGGAAGCCAGGCTGTCGCTCCGCAGCGCGGAAGAGCAGCTGATGGCCACCCGCAACCGGGCCGCGTCGCTCGAGCGGGCCGCGGCCACTGAACGCAGGGCGCGCGAGGAAGCCGCCGAACGGGCACGCCGCCGCCGTATTCAGGCCCGGCGTGCGGCCGCGGTGCAGTCGGGTGTGGAGCTTGCCCTGCGCTTTATCGACGTATCGGTGGAGCAGGCCCGGCAGGAACGCGACCTCGCCGAGGAGAACCGTGAGCAGCGCGACCGCGCCCTGCTGGAGATCAGGACCGCCAATGATGCCTTCACCAGTGAACTGGCGGAACTGACGGACTCGGTCCATCGCGACGAGCTGGCCCGGGCCCAGCAGCGGGCGCGGATCGAGGCCCTCGAAACCCGTTCCATCGAGGAACTCGGCATCACCCCGGACCTGCTGGTGGCGGACTTCGGCCCGGAAGTTCCTGTGCCCGTCCCGGCGGACGAAAACCAGGACAAATGGGCCGCCCTCAGGGCGCCGGTGGATGATAACGGCGCCCCGGTCCTTGAAGGCAAGCCCTACGTCCGGGAGGAGCAGGAGAAGCGGCTCCGGAAGGCCGAACGGGACCTGTCCGCCCTCGGCAAGGTCAACCCACTGGCTCTTGAGGAATTCGCGGCGCTGGAAGAACGGCACCAGTTCCTCAGCACCCAACTGGAGGACCTCAAATCCAGCCGCAAGGACCTGCTGGATATCATCAAGGAAGTGGACGACCGCGTCCAGCGTGTCTTCGCTGAGGCCTTCGAAGACACCCAGGCGCAGTTCATCCGCGTCTTCGCCAGGCTCTTTCCCGGCGGCGAGGGCCGTCTTGTCCTGACGGATCCCTCGGACATGCTCACCACCGGCATCGAGGTGGAAGCACGCCCGGCCGGCAAGAAGATTAAGCGGCTATCCCTGCTCTCGGGCGGAGAACGGTCCCTGACGGCTGTGGCCCTGCTGGTGGCGATCTTCAAGGCCCGCCCCTCGCCCTTCTACGTGATGGACGAGGTGGAGGCCGCCCTCGACGACACCAACCTGGGCCGGCTCATCACCATCTTCGAGGAACTCCGCGAGTCCAGCCAGCTGATCGTGATCACGCACCAAAAGCGGACCATGGAAGTGGCTGATGCCCTGTACGGCGTCACGATGCGGGGCGACGGCGTCTCCACCGTCATCAGCCAGCGCCTGGGCGCCGAGGTGTGACTGCCCCGATGTCCGGCCACACGTGTGTGACATCGGGGTCAAACGCGTGTGAGAAGCTAGGGGAGTGAATGACATCCTTCCCATTATTCTGTCCATTGTTGCTGCCCTGGCGGTTGTTGGCGGGCTGATCCCGGTCCTGTTGAAGACGCGGAAGAACATCACCCAGTACCCGGGGACGCGCGACGCCAACGATCCCGAGACGCTGAAGGGAACCGGCGGAACACTCGTTGAGGACGCACCTGCGGTCCCTGCCGACCGAAAGGCCCCCGCCGGCGTCGACCTTGACGGGCTGGAAACCACTGAGGTCCCCGACACTGTGGCGGGCCTTGAAACCATCCAGGTCGAGACCCCCCTTCCCGTCGCTGGCCGCCTGACCCGCCTGCGCGAACGCCTTGTCCGGTCGAACAACATCCTGGGGAAGGGCCTGCTGGCACTGCTCTCCAGCGATAAGATTGATGAGGATGTCTGGGACGAAGTTGAGGAAACCCTCCTTCTGGCAGACCTGGGAACCGAACCGACCATGCAGCTCGTGGATGCCCTGCGGGAACGCGTCAAGGTCCTTGGCACCCGGACCCCCGAGCAGGTCAAGGCGCTGCTCCGCGAAGAACTCATCAAACTGGTCGATCCCACTATGGACCGCAGCCTGAACACCACCAGGCACGCCGACAAGCCCGCCGTCGTAATGGTGGTTGGCGTCAACGGCGTGGGCAAAACCACCACCGTAGGCAAGCTCGCGCGCGTACTCGTCGCGGAAGACAAAGACGTGCTCTTGGGTGCAGCAGACACCTTCCGTGCGGCGGCCGCGGAGCAGCTGGCCACCTGGGGCCAGCGCGTGGGAGTTCCCACCGTGAAGTCCGACGTCGACGGTGCGGATCCGGCGTCTGTCGCCTATGAGGCGGTCAAGGCTGGCATCGACCAGGAAGTCGACGTCGTCATGATCGACACCGCCGGCCGCCTGCAAAACAAGGTCGGCCTGATGGACGAACTCGGCAAGGTCAAGCGCGTCATCGAAAAGCTCGCCGAGGTTGACGAAGTGCTGCTCGTCCTGGATGCCACCACCGGCCAGAACGGGCTCAACCAGGCCCGGGTCTTTTCCGAGGTGGTCAACATCACCGGCATCGTCCTGACCAAGCTGGACGGCACCGCCAAGGGCGGAATCGTGGTCGCGATCCAGAAATCGCTCGGTGTTCCAGTCAAGCTCATCGGTCTTGGCGAGGGCGCGGACGACCTCGCCCCCTTCGAGGCCGAGGGATTTGTCGACGCCCTGCTGAACTGACTCCTACTTCACTTGAGGGGTGAGATCCCGCCGCTTAGCCCGGGCTATTGCGGCGGGATCTCACCCCTCAAGTGCGTTTAAGCGGTTCGCGCGTCACTGACCAGCTGGCCGCGGCCACGACCAGGACAGCACCCGTGACGCCGAAAGCCCAGCCGTAGCCCAGCCGGTCGGCGAGCACTCCGGCCAGGATTGGACCCGCAATGGCGCCGATATCCGCCGTCATCTGGTAGATGGCCAGGACCTTTCCCCCGGAGCGGCCGTTTCCGATGACGTCGGCTACCGCGGCCTGCTGCGCGGGTCCCAGCAGCCCGGAACCGATGCCGGCCAGCGTGGAGGCCACCAGGAACCAGCCCAGTTCATGCGTCAAGCCAATGGCTGCAGTGGCCAGGCCGGTGACGAGCAGTCCTGTCACCATCATGGGCTTGCGCCCCAGGGAATCGGCCAGGCGGCCGGAGAAAGTCAGGGCCGCTGCGTTGCCCGCGGCAAATACCGCCAGCGCAAGCCCTGCAGCCTCTGGGCCTGCACCGAGGGCCGCGACGGCAAACAGCGGAACCGTTGCCATCCTGACGCCGAACGTCGCCCACCCGTTCGCAAAACTGGACACCAGCGAGGACCGGTAGACGCCGTCGCTGAGGGCGTCTGCCAGGCGCATGTCAGGATTCCGCGGCTGCCCCTGGCCGGCCTCCCTGCGCTCATGGCTGAGCTGTGTTTGGACGACGGCGGCCGCGACGACCAGGGCCGCGGCGTACGCGAGGAAGGGCACCCGCAGCCCGAAGCCTGCGAGCAGGCCTCCGACGATAGGGCCGCAGACGTTCCCCACCAGGAACGCCGAGGCGTAGGCGCCGGACACCCGGCCGCGGCTTTCCGGAGGTGCCAGGCGGATCACCAGTGCCATGGATGCCACGGTAAACATGACCGAACCGATACCGCCAAGCCCCCGGAAAAGCAGCAGTTGCCAGTAGCCCTGCGCAAAAGCGCACGCCGCAGTGGACCCTGCCACGATCAGCAGTCCCGCCACGTAGACCGGCCGTTCACCCCATCGGCCAATCAGGGCGCCTCCGGCCGGAGCGAAGACCAGGCGCATCAGGGCGAAGATTGCCACGATCACCGCAGCCTCGGTGTTTCCGACGCCGAAGGTTGTGGCGAATTGTGGCAACACAGGCGCAACAAGCCCGAATCCGAGGGCAATCAGGAACGCCGCGGCCAGCATCACCTTGATGTCGCGCGGCAGCTTGTCCTGCCCCGACCGCCGCAGGCCGGGAATCCGCGACGTGGCGCCGCTCACAGGGGGTCTGGACGTCATGGGGCCGGGGTCCTTGCGCTTTCGTATGAGGGTTGCTTGCAAGAGTGATGAAACATAACCGTAACAAGCCAGATATGCACCATTTACTTCCTAGAGGTTGTTGTAACAAACGCGCAATCTAAATCCTCCGTGGGCGAAACACAGCGAGACCAGACTCTTCATAGGACGCAAAAGGCGTTGGCAGGCGGAGAAATCCGCAGTATCGATCTGAGAGAGGACGTGCACCATGGAACTTACCGCAGGTCACGTATGGCTCATGGTGGCGGCAGCGCTCGTGCTGTTTATGACACCGGGCCTGGCATTTTTCTACGGCGGCATGACGCGCGCCAAGGCCGCACTGAACATGATGATGATGAGCTTCATCTCCATCGGCATCGTCAGTGTTGTCTGGGTACTCTGGGGTTACTCCATGACTGGCGGTGAGGGCTTCCTGCAGATTGTCGGAAACCCCTTCGCCAGCTTCGGCCTTGAAGGCGTCAACACGGCGGAAGCGCCCGAAGGCCTCATCCTGGTCGGCTACGGAGCAACCTTCGCCATTATTACCGTGGCCCTGATCAGCGGAGCCATCGCGGACCGCGCCAAGTTCGGTGCCTGGTCAGTCTTCGTCCCCGTTTGGGTCACCCTCGTCTACTGCCCGCTTGCCTATATGGTCTGGGGCGGCGGCCTCTTCGGTGAGGAAGGCGCGATCGGCCAGGCGCTCGGCCCGGCCATCGACTTTGCCGGCGGCACCGTGGTTCACATCAACGCCGGTGTGGCCGCGCTGATCCTCGTCCTGATCATCGGCAACCGCCGGGGATTCGGCAAGGACCCGAACCACCGCCCGCACAACATTCCGTTCGTGATGCTCGGGGCTGCCATTCTGTGGTTCGGCTGGTTCGGCTTCAACGGAGGCCTGGCCGCCAGCGCTGAGCAGGGCGGTCTGATCTGGGTCAACACCCTCGCAGCACCTGCCGCGGCCATGATCGGCTGGCTCATCACTGAACGCATCCGCGACGGCCACCCGACGTCCCTCGGTGCTGCTTCGGGCGTCGTTGCCGGCCTGGTTGCGATCACCCCGGCCTGCGCCAACGTCAGCCCTGTCGGGGCCCTCGGCCTCGGCGTCGTGGCCGGCGTCGCATCCGCCCTTGCAGTTGGACTCAAGTTCCGCTGGGGCTTCGATGACTCCCTGGATGTTGTGGGTGTCCACCTCGTTTCGGGCATCATCGGCACCGTCGCACTGGGCTTCATCGCCCTCCCCACCGATGGTGTGGGCGGCGGCCTCTTCTACGGCGGCGGCATGACCCAGATGTGGGCACAGTTGGCAGCAGCCGGCATCGCCATCGCCTACTCCGCAATCCTTACCGCGATCATCGCGTTTGCCATCCACAAGACGATGGGCTTCAGGGTCTCGGATGAGCAGGAAGTCGTTGGTGTTGACCTCAGCCTGCATGCTGAGACCGCTTACGAGTTCGGTGTGGGCGGCCACGGAGGCAGCTTCCAGCCCCTTCATGAACTGATCACCGGCAAGGGTGCACCGGAACAGGGCGCAAGCGCCGATTCCAAGAAGACTGAATCAGCAACAGGCAAGGAAAGCGTGGGGGCATGAAACTGATCACAGCAATCGTCAGGCCGGAGAAGCTCGAGGCCATCCGGGAAGGCCTGGAAGCCTATGGCGTCCAGGGACTGACGGTCAGCGCGGCAAGCGGGTACGGCCGGCAACGCGGCTACACGGAGGTGTACCGGGGAGCTGAATACAACGTGGACCTCCTGCCGAAGATCAGGGTCGAGGTGCTGGCCACGGATGAGCAGGCCGACGACATCCTGGACGTCATCATCGCAAGTTCCAATACGGGACGCGCAGGGGACGGCAAGGTCTGGACCATGGATGTATTCGAAGCGGTCCGGGTCCGCACCGGCGAACGCGGCGTCGCCGCCATCTAGCCCCGTCGGGCAGTCAGCAGCACCACCAAGAAGCACGGAGCGGGCAGGAACCTGGAAAGGTTACCTGCCCGCTCTGGCGTTTGCCCTCTTACTTCCCCTGCACCGGCCCGGACCAGCCGGCGGGACCCGAGGACCCGGCGTCGTACTCCTCCACTGGCGCCGTGCCGCGCGACCAGGCTTTGAGGACCGGCTCAACAATCCGCCAGCAGTCCTCGGCGGTGTCGCCGCGGACGGACAGCAGAGGGTCCCCGTTGAGCACTCCCTCCAGCACTTCGCCGTAGGGAAGCAGTTCGGAGGCGTTCAGCCCGGCGTGGAGGGTGGCACGGTCCAGGCTGAAAATGTCTCCGGGGCCGTTCACATCAACGTCCAGGTCCAGGGTGTCCGGTCCAAATCCGATCCGCAGCTGGTTGGGCGCGTCCAAGCCCGTGAAGCCGGCGGGAAGATGGGGTACAGGGCGGAACGTGACCACAGCTTCCTTGCGCTTCACGCCTAGCGCCTTGCCTGAGCGAAGGATGAAGGGGACGCCCTGCCAGCGCCAGTTGTCGATCTCCACGGTGACTTCCGCCAGCGTCTCTGTTTGCCGGCCAGGGTCAACCCCTGTTTCCTTGGCATAGTCCGGGACCTGCTTCCCGGAAAGCAGCCCGGCGGAATATCTCGCCCGCCTAGTGGACTGTGCGTACGGTGCCTTGATGCTGCTGGCACGTAGCACCATGGAGATGGCGTCACGAAGGTCTCGTTCGCCGATCGTGGCCGGGGGTTCGAGGGCCATCACCGCCATGATGTGCAGGAGGTGGCTCTGGATCATGTCGCGCAGGGCGCCGGCAGTGTCGTAATAGCGCGCCCGCCCTTCCAGTGCGAGATCCTCGTCAAAGATAATCTCCACCTTCTCCACGTGATCGCGGTTCCAGACTGGTTCCAGGAACGTGTTGGCAAAGCGCAGACCCAGAATGTTGAGCACTGTCGCCTTGCCCAGGAAATGGTCCACGCGGTGGATGTGGTCTTCCGGAACCAGTGCTGTGAGCGTCCGGTTCAGGGACCGGGCTGATTCCTCGCTGGAGCCGAACGGCTTCTCCATGACCAGACGCGTACCGGCGGGTACCTGGCCCGGCCTGAGGGTTTCGCAGGCCCGCTGGCTGACCTGCGGCGGAAGGGCGAAATATACGGCCGCCGGTGCGTCCAGCGACGCCAGCAAGGACGCGAGCGGCCCGTCCGCTGTGACATCCAGCTGATGGTAAGCCGTTCCGGCCTCCATGGCCGACAAAGCCTCGCGCCCTGCGGCGTCGGCGGACTCAGAGGCGGCGGCAAAGGCATCATGGACCCGCGCCTGCCACTGCTCCGCGGTCCACGCATCGGAGCCGGCCCCGACGAGTTTGAGCCCTTCGGCGCGGCCCTTCGCCACGAGCCGGGCGAGTCCGGGCAGCAGCAGGCGGCCCGTGAGATCGCCGGAAGCGCCAAGAATGAGCAGGGTTTTTACAGTCGTTTGGCTCGTCACCTTGCCAGCATGCCATCTTGAAGGTCTGTCTTGGTACCCTAGATAGTCGAGTCCCGTCGCCGAAGCAGTTGGAAACAACAGCCGAGGCGCTGGTGTGCCGAAGGGCCGCCATCCGTCCATCCACTGAAAGAAGTGCACGGCGCGTGTTCAATTCACTCTCTGACCGGTTGACAGCAACCTTCAAGAATCTTCGTGGCAAGGGCCGCCTCACCGAGGCTGATGTCGACGCCACCGTCCGGGAGATCCGCCGTGCCCTGCTGGATGCAGACGTTGCCGTTCCGGTGGTCCGCGAATTCACCGCCCGCGTCCGCGAGCGGGCCCTTGGCGAAGAGGTCTCCGGCGCGCTGAATCCCAGCCAGCAGATCGTCAAGATCGTCAACGAGGAACTGGTTGAGATCCTCGGCGGCGAGACCCGCCGGATCCGCCTGGCCAAGACCGGCCCCACCATCATCATGCTCGCCGGCCTCCAGGGCGCGGGTAAGACCACCCTCGCCGGCAAGCTGTCCAAATGGCTCAAGGCACAGGGCCATAGCCCCATCCTGGTGGCCTGCGACCTCCAGCGGCCCAATGCCGTCACCCAGCTCCAGGTGGTGGGCAAGCGCGCCGGCGTCCCGGTTTACGCACCCCACCCCGGGGCCACCCATGAGCTGGAGCACCCCGCGGGCGATCCCGTAGCAGTGGCCCGCGCCGGTGTCGAAGAAGCCCGCCAGAAGCTTCACGACGTGGTAATCGTGGACACCGCCGGCCGCCTCGGCGTCGACGCCGACATGATGGAACAGGCACGGCAGATCCGGCGGGCCATCGTTCCCAACGAAGTGCTGTTCGTGATCGACTCCATGATCGGCCAGGACGCCGTGAACACGGCGATGGCCTTTGACGAGGGCGTTAATTTCACCGGTATCGTGCTGTCAAAGCTCGACGGCGACGCCCGCGGTGGTGCCGCGCTCTCTGTTGCGTCGGTAACCGGCAAGCCCGTCATGTTCGCCTCCACCGGCGAAGGCCTGGACGACTTCGAGCTCTTCCATCCGGACCGGATGGCCTCCCGCATCCTGGATATGGGCGATGTCCTGACCCTCATCGAGCAGGCGGAAAAGAACTGGGACAAGGACGAAGCAGCCCGGATGGCGAAGAAGTTCGCCGACCAGGAGGACTTCACCCTGGACGACTTCCTGGCCCAGATGCAGCAGATCCGCAACATGGGCTCCATGAAGAAAATGCTCATGATGATGCCGGGTGCGCAGAACATCCGCCAGCAGCTCGAGCAGTTCGACGAGCGGGAAATCGACCGCGTCGAGGCAATCGTCCGGTCCATGACCCCGCACGAGCGCGTTGCCCCCAAAATCATCAATGGCTCCCGCCGGGCCCGCATTGCCCGCGGTTCGGGCGTCCACGTCTCCGAAGTCAATGGGCTGCTCGAACGTTTTGCCCAGGCCCAGAAGATGATGAAGAAGATGGCCCAGGGCGGCGGCATGCCGGGAATGCCAGGCATGCCGGGAATGGGCGGCCCAGGCGGCGGCGCACGCAAGGGGGCCAAGAATGCCCCGAAGAAGAAGGCCCGCTCCGGTAACCCGGCCAAGGCAGCCCAGGAGCTCAAGGACGCGGAGGCGCGGCGCGCCGGAGCGGCCAAGGCGCTCCCCACGGGTGCAGCGTTTGGCCAGCAGTCCGGTGACTTCGATCCTTCGCAGCTGAACCTGCCCAAGGGCTTCGACAAGTTCCTCGGCAAGTAATCGCATCGCCCAACTGGGTAGCAGCAGATGTCGTTATGAGCGCTCAAAACGACACCTGCTGCTACCCAGTTGGGATGTCGGAGCCGTGGAATAGGGTTGGGTCATGTTCAAGCAGCGGGTAGTGTTCGTGCACGGCGCCGGAAGCTTCGGCTCAGCGGCCTGGCCCCGGCAGCACGGCATGGCACTGACCTACGACGCCCTGTTTCTCCGGCGCCACGGCTTTGACTCTGTTGCTGAACCGGTCGAGTCCTCCTTTGCGGAGGACACCGCCATCGTTTTGAGATCCCTCGCCGACGACGGCAGGGGTGCCGCCGGTGGCCACGTTGTGGCGCATTCCCAAGGGGCGATCTCCGCCATGATGGCCGCCGTCGAGCGCCCCGACCTGGTGTATTCGCTGACGCTCGTGGAGCCGGCCTGCCTGTCGTTGACCGCGGAACTGCCAGCGACGGCGGCGCACCGGGAGCTCATGAAGCCCCTCTTTGATGTCCGCCACCAGCTGAGTGACGAGGATTTCCAACGGGAGTTCGTCCGCCGCGTCTATGCTGCAGATCTCCAGGAGCCCGCCACCCAGGAGGAACGACGCTCCGCCCGGCGGCTCCGGCTGCAGGCCCCGGCCTGGGAGGCGCCGCTGCATATCGTCCCGGGCGTGCCAACGCTGGTGCTGACCGGCGGCTGGGAGCCGCTTTATGAAGAGATCGCCGGATACCTCCGCGAAACCGGTGCCCTGCACCGCATTGCTGCGGGCGGGCACCGGCCCCAGGATTCGGCGGAAGGCGATCACGCCATCCGGGCGTTCGTGGGCGACGTCAGCCGCGGCCGGTCAGCCCGGGCCTCCTGACGCGTTAGCGCGAAGGCACCTCCAGGTCAGGCAGGTAAACCTTCCCGCCTGCCGCGAGGAACTCCTCGCTCTTTTCTCGCATCCCGGCCGCCATCTCCGCCAGGGCTGCCTGGGATTCAGCCGAGCCATACTCATCCCGGATGTCCTGGCTGATCCTCATGGAGCAGAACTTGGGGCCGCACATGGAACAGAAGTGGGCGGTTTTGGCCGGCTCGGCGGGCAGCGTCTCGTCATGGAAGGCTTCCGCAGTGACCGGGTCCAGGGACAGTGCGAACTGGTCCCGCCAGCGGAACTCGAACCGCGCCTTTGACAGGGCGTCGTCCCGCTCGTGGGCGCCGGGGTGGCCCTTGGCCAGGTCGGCGGCGTGGGCCGCGATCTTGTATGTGATCACACCCGTCTTCACATCGTCCTTGTTGGGCAGGCCGAGGTGCTCCTTAGGCGTGACGTAGCAGAGCATGGCGGTGCCGTAGCGGGCGATCTCGGTGGCCCCGATGGCGGAGGTGATGTGGTCGTAGCCGGGTGCTATGTCCGTGACCAGCGGTCCGAGGGTGTAGAACGGGGCCCCCTTGCAGAGCTCCTGCTGGCGTTCCACATTCTCCCGGACAAGGTGGAACGGTACGTGGCCGGGTCCTTCCACCATCACCTGCACGTCGAATTCCCAGGCGCGCTGCGTCAGTTCAGCCAGCGTATCCAGCTCGGCAAACTGGGCGGCATCGTTGGCGTCCGCCGTCGCTCCCGGGCGCAGCCCGTCGCCGAGGGAGAAAGCGACGTCGTATTTGGCGAAGATTTCGCACAGCTCGTCGAAGTGGGTGTACAGGAAGTTCTCCTGGTGATGCGCGAGGCACCAGCCGGCCATGATGGAACCGCCACGGGAAACGATGCCGGTGACACGGTTGGCCGTCAGCGGCACGTAGCGCAGCAGCACTCCGGCGTGGATGGTCATGTAGTCCACGCCCTGCTCGCACTGCTCAATCACGGTGTCGCGGAAGATCTCCCACGTCAGTTTGTTGGCCTCGCCATTGACCTTCTCCAGCGCCTGGTAGATGGGCACCGTGCCGATGGGGACGGGGGAGTTGCGGATGATCCACTCACGCGTGGTGTGGATGTCATCGCCGGTGGACAGGTCCATCACCGTGTCGGCTCCCCACTGGGTTGCCCACTGCAGTTTGTCCACTTCCTCGGCGATGGAACTTGTCACAGCCGAGTTGCCGATATTGGCGTTGATCTTGACCAGGAAGGCCTTGCCGATGATCATCGGCTCGGATTCCGGGTGGTTGATGTTGTTGGGGATGATGGCGCGGCCTGCCGCCACTTCGCTGCGGACCAGTTCCACGTCACAGTTTTCGCGGAGGGCAACGAACTGCATCTCCGGGGTGATGACACCCTGCTTTGCGTAGTGCATCTGGGTGACTGTCCGGCCGTCGACGGCGCGGCGGGGCACCGGCTGTGCTCCCTTCCACTCTGCGGAGGCTGCGCCGCGGCGGACTGCCGACTTGCCGTCGTCGAGCAGGTTCCGTTCCCGGCCGCTGTAGGGCTCGGTGTCGCCACGGGCCGCGATCCATTCCGAGCGGAACGGGTCCAGGCCCACCACCGGATCACTCCCAGGGCCGGCGGTGCGGTAGGTCCGGAAAGGGCCGTTCGCCTCGCCGTTGGGCGATGGTTCCAGCGCAATTTCCGTTACCGGAACCCGGATTCCGGTGGCCTCGTCACTGATGAACGCCAACGAATGGGATTTCAGCGACTGGGTCTCAATGCCGGCTTTCCCCTTGGCCGTCTCATTTTGGGCAGCAATCAGCCGTGTTTCTGGTGTACTCAATGAATACTCACTTCCTTCGCCGGCATTACCCGGACAGGTTCAACGGTCGCAGGCTGCGTCAGCCTGATCTCAGCCCCTGCAAGGGCTCCCGTGTGGTCTAGATGAAGCTACCACAGGTGCGGGAGGGCACTCCTGACCGTGACGTGGGCGGGCTCTTCCGCGGATTAGGCTGTTGCCATGGCCGGAATCATCGAATTCAGCGGAACAGTGCTCACCGGACCGAATGAGGAACGGCGGGGCCTCTGGTCCGTCGACGGCCGTCTCACGTTCCACAGGCCCCCCACGTCCCCCGATGCTGTGCTGGGGGGCTGGGTCCTTCCCGGGTTCGTTGATGCCCACTGCCACGTTGGCCTGGGACCCGGCGGCGTCGTCCCGGATGCGATGGCTGAAGAACAGGCCCGCACCGACCGCGACGCAGGCACGCTCCTGGTCCGTGATGCAGGGGCGGCAAGCGACACGCGTTGGCTGCAGCAGCGTCACGACATGCCCAGGCTTATCCGCGCCGGGCGGCATATTGCCCGGTCACGGCGCTACCTGCGGGATTTCGCCGTCGAGGTGGAGCCGGACGGCCTGGTGGAGGCCGTGCGGAAGCAGGCGAGGGCCGGCGACGGCTGGGTCAAGCTCGTGGGGGACTGGATTGACCGCGACGCCGGAGACCTCGCACCGTCGTTTCCCGACGCCGTCGTCCGCGATGCCGTGCAAGCGGCCCACGACGAGGGCGCACGGGTGACCGCGCACTGCTTCGCCGAAGACACCCTTGACCAGATGCTCGACGCCGGCATCGACTGCATCGAGCACGCCACCGGATTGCTGCCCCGGCACGTTTCCCGGCTCGCCGCCCAGGGTGTCCCCATCGTCCCGACGCTGATCAACATCGACACCTTCCCGGACATCGCCCGCCAGGCCGAAGCGAAATTCCCGCGGTACGCCGAGCACATGCACGCGCTGTGGGAACGCAGGTACGAGCGCGTGTACGAAGCCTTCGAAGCGGGTGTGCGAATCTATGCCGGGACAGATGCGGGCAGCGTCATCCGGCACGGACGGATCGCCGACGAAATCCTGGCACTGCACCGGGCAGGCCTCCCTCCTGCGGCGGCCCTGGATGCTGCTTGCTGGGGTGCGCGGACGTGGCTCGGCGCTGAGGGGATCTCCGAGGGTGCCAGCGCCGATGTGGTGTTGTGCGGGGAAGACCCCCGGCGCGTCCCCTCCACTGTCGCCACGCTCCGGCACGTCGTGTTGCGGGGCGAGGTGATCCGCTGACCGTTGAAGATCACGCTCGTACAGTTGGGAATAAATTGAAGCTTCAAGTAATTTAGAAGAGTAGAGGCCTCCGAGATCCGGCGGCCGTTGGACCGGGAGTTTTCGATGACTGCAGAATCCACCAGCCAGGACCTTCTACCTGCCGAGCTCACCATGGGCACGGTGATGCTGAAGGTCGGCGACATGAAGCTCATGACTGACTACTACCAGCGCGCACTGGGCCTGGACGTGGTGGCCGAACAGGACGGTGGCCTCTACATGGGCCGGCTCGGAAAGCCGCTAGTGCATCTGGCCGCCGCCCCCGGGCTGACTCTTCCCGGCAGGGGCGAGGCCGGGCTGTTCCACACGGCGCTGCTCTTTGAGGACCAGGCGGCACTGGCGGCCACAGTCGCTACGGCGGCCCAATATGAGCCCCGCTCGTTCACGGGCAGTGCGGACCACTTGGTCAGTGAAGCCTTCTATTTCAACGACCCGGAGGGCAACGGCATCGAACTCTACTGGGACCGGCCGCGCAAAAACTGGTCCTGGAATGGAACGGACGTGGTCATGGACAGCCTGGCACTGCCTCCGCAGCGCTACCTGCAGGAGCATCTGACCCAGGAATCCGTTGACGGCCAGCAGCGGACGGCCGCCGGGGTGGGCCACGTCCACCTCCAGGTGGGCGACGTCCACACCGCCCACGATTTCTATGTCGGCACGTTGGGGTTCGAGAAGACGGCGGGCTGGCATGGCCAGGCGCTTTTTGTGTCAGCCGGGCGCTACCACCACCACATGGCCATGAACGTCTGGAACAGCCGCGGCGCCGGTCCCCGGAAAGATACCCTCGGCCTGGGGGAGGTGCTCATTGAGGTGCCGGCCGGAGACGACGTCGGCGCACTTGCCGATCGGCTGAAGGTCGCCGGGGTTCCCAGCCACCATACGGGGGCCGAGTTGCGCTTCGAGGACCCTTGGCGAAACAGCATCCGGGTCGCTGTGCGCTAAGCCGGGTGCGGCGGCCCAGAGAAGCAAGGAGCCGTGTACTAGGCTGATTCCGAACGGCCGGGGCAGCTCTGCAGCTGCCTGCCAGAGCCGCACCGTCGACGGAATGAGGGCGATTCCCATGGGCTTCACCGAAATCTTTGTTTCAACCCACGACGCCGCGCTGAAGCGTGCCGGGATACTGGACGACGGCGGTTCCCCCGCCACACCCGGCCTTCGGATTCCCGGGATCAGTGACTTCGAAATTGAACAGCTCGGGGACCTCGCCGGCGCGGCCGTGCATGCCGGTGGTGCGGACTATGAACTGGCCATGGTGGATGTGGCCAGCGATTCACTGCTGGGTGTTCCGCCCGCCATGGTCCGGGCGCTCGCTGAGCTGCTCAGCTATGAGACCGAGGGGGAGGGCAATGTCCTCGACGACGTCGCCGAAAAATGGGCGGCCCAGGACGACATGCCATTCGGTGCGGCCGAAGCCAGGAAATACGTGCAGCAGCTGGCAGAGCTGGCCAGTGGAATCGAGGATGCCGACCGCACCGGGCTGTACGTCTGGTCATCCTGAGCAACGTGGGAGCATCGCAGGTGTCCGGCGGATCGGTCCCAAGTCGAAATCCGGGCGCTGATCTGGCACAATAAACAGGTACTCGATCTGCGTGGCCCCTCTCTCCGCGTCTGGATCCTGTCCTTCGAACCCTCAAGTATGGCCCGCCCCACGGGTGCAGAACGCCGGGTTCACCCCTTTTCTGAAACAGGAGTGACCACAAAAGTGGCCGTAAAGATTCGCCTTAAGCGCTTTGGCAAGATGCGCGCACCGTACTACCGCATCGTCGTTGCGGACTCACGCACCAAGCGTGATGGCCGTGCAATCGAAGAAATCGGCAAGTACCACCCCACCGAAGAGCCCTCATACATCGAGGTTGACTCCGAGCGTGCCCAGTACTGGCTGTCCGTCGGCGCCCAGCCGTCCGAGCAGGTTGCCGCGATCCTCAAGATCACCGGTGACTGGCAGAAGTTCAAGGGCCTCCCGGGCCAGGAAGGCACCCTGAAGACCAAAGCTCCGAAGGCTGCCTTCGTTGCTCCGGAGAAGGGTTCCGTGATCATCCCGGAAGCGATCACCAAGAAGTCCAAGCAGTCCGACGCCCCGGCCGAAGCCGAAGCCGAGACCACCGAGGCTGAGTAGATTGCTGGCTGAAGCGCTCGAACACCTGGTCCGCGGAATCGTTGATTCCCCGGAAGACGTCAAGGTCACCTCGAAGAACAACCGCCGCGGGGACACCCTCGAAGTGCGCGTTCACCAGGACGATCTCGGACGGGTGATCGGCCGCCAGGGCCGCACGGCACGCGCACTGCGCACCGTTGTGGCGGCACTGGCTGACGGCGAGCCGGTAAGGGTCGACGTCGTCGACACCGACCGCCGCCGCTAAAGCGCTCGGCAACATCAGTTTTGCTCCGGCCCTTCCACCAACGGTGGAGGGGCCGGAGTGCTTTCACCACAACGCCTAACCCCAGCACAACCACGAACAGAGGACCAGATGCAGCTTCAGGTGGCACGAATCGGCAAACCGCATGGAATCCGCGGGGAAGTGACGGTCCAGGTGCTGACTGACGCCCCGGCGGACAGGTTCGTTCCCGGCACCGAGTTTGTGGTGGAACCTGCCTCGGCCGGTCCGCTCACTGTTGAAAGTGCGCGCTGGAACAAGGACATCCTCCTGCTTGCCTTCGAGGGAATCGAAACCCGCAACCAGGCCGAGACCCTCCGCGGCGCCAAACTGTTCATCGAAACCGAAGAGCTGGACGAGGACGACGACGAAGGCTGGTACGAGCACGAGCTGGTAGGACTCGAGGCCCGGGTTGGCTCGCAGGTGGTGGGCAAGATCGCAGCCCTGCACACCATGCCCGTCCAGGACCTGCTGGTGGTCGAAGCCCCGGACGGTAAGGAAATCCTGATCCCGTTCGTGGAACAGATCGTGCCCGAGGTCAACGTCGCCGAGGGGTTTGTCCTGCTGACGCCGCCTGATGGCCTCTTTGACATCAACACCGACGACGCCGGTGCGGCCGGGCCGGAGGACAACGCGTAGATGAGAATCGACGTCGTCAGCATCTTCCCGGAATACCTGGCGCCCCTGGAGCTGTCCCTCATCGGCAAGGCCCGCCAGGACGGCCTGCTGGACCTTCGCGTCCACGACCTGCGCGACTTCACCACGGACAAGCACCGCTCGGTGGATGACACACCCTACGGCGGCGGTGCTGGCATGGTGATGAAGGCAGAACCCTGGGCGCAGGCACTGGCCTCCGTGGCCGCAACGGGTGGAGACAAATCAGCCAGGCCTGTGCTGATCGTCCCATCGCCGGCGGGGGAGCGCTTCAGCCAGGCACTGGCGCATGAACTGGCCGAAGAGGAACAGCTTGTCTTCGCCTGCGGACGCTACGAGGGCATTGACGAGCGCGTCATCGAATGGGCGGAGGAACACTTTACCGTGCGGCCCATGAGCCTGGGCGACTACGTCCTTAACGGCGGCGAAGTGGCCGTACTGGCCATGGTGGAGGCCATTGGCCGCCTGCTGCCCGGCGTTGTCGGGAACCCCGAGTCCCTGGTGGAGGAGTCCCACTCGGACGGGCTGCTCGAGTACCCCGTTTACACCAAACCCTCCGTCTGGCGGGACCGGGAAGTGCCGGAAGTGCTGCTGAGCGGCAACCACGGCAAGATCGCCCAGTGGCGCCGCCATGAGCAGTTTCGGCGGACGGCTGAACGCCGCCCTGACCTCCTGGAAACTTTCGACGCCGGGAAGTTACCCCGCGCGGACCGGACTGCTCTCGCCGACCTGGGGTACGACGTCGTCGACGGCCGTCTTCGGCCGCGGCCTGACGCGCCCAACTGACCGCGCCGCCCGCCGGCGACGATTGGCTGTAAGCCGCCGGATGTGGCAAAATTAGTCCTTGTGTCTGCTGGGTCCGCACCTGCCACAGGGGGAGCGCAACCAACAGCGGGACACCCCGGTGCCGCCAATCAGTGACGGAACCGGACCACAAAACTTTCGACGGCAATTTCCGGCTCGCGCAAGCGCCTCCGGGCTTGGCCGCCGTGACCCAAAGTGAATGACCTGTGGCGTTCACCAGGAGTGGAATTATGCATATTCTCGATTCCGTAGATGCAGCCTCGCTGCGCACCGACGTTCCTGCGTTCCGCGCAGGTGACACCCTCAAGGTGCACGTGAACATCATCGAAGGCAAGAACTCCCGTGTCCAGGTATTCCAGGGCTTCGTCCTGGGCCGCCAGGGCGACGGCATCCGCGAAACCTTCACGGTCCGCAAGGTCTCCTTCGGCGTCGGTGTGGAGCGTACCTTCCCGGTACACTCCCCGATCATCGACAAGATCGAGCTCGTCAGCAAGGGCGACGTCCGTCGCGCCAAGCTGTACTACATGCGCGCCCTGCGCGGCAAGGCCGCAAAGATCAAGGAAAAGCGCGACTTCACCACCGCCAAGTAAGTCCCCCCGGACCTACAAGGCAGGGCCACAGCCGTACCAGGCCAGCGCCGGAGCCAACCGCCACAGCGCCCCAGGATACGGATTCATGGACCAGACAAAACGCCAGCCCAGAAGAATGGGCTGGCGTTTTGCGTTCCTGGCACTCCTGCTCGCCGTTGCCATCAGCGGACTCATCCGGTCGCTGTGGCTGGATGTCTATTACATACCGTCCGAATCCATGGAGCCGCTTTTGCAGGGCGGAGACCGCATCCTGGTCTCGAGGACGGACTTCCAGATGGAACCCGTCCGCCGTGGTGACGTCGTGGTCTTTGACGGACGGGGCTCGTTCGCCCCGTTGAACAGCGGGAAGGGGCCCCTGGCGGATGCGGCGGCGGCCGCCGCCCAATGGATTGGGCTCGTCGGAAGCGACACTACCTACGTCAAGAGGGTGATCGGCGTTCCCGGAGATACTGTGGTGTGCTGTGACACCGACGGAAAGATCACCGTGAACGGTGCGCCGTTGGACGAACCGTATCTCTTCCCGGGGGATGTGGCCAGCCGGCAGGCCTTCACCGCCGAAGTGCCGGAAGGGCGGCTGTGGCTGCTCGGGGACCACCGGTCCCTGTCCGCCGACTCCCGCAGCCTGCTTGGTGCCCCGGGCGGCGGAATGGTGCCGCTGGACAGGGTGATCGGCCGGCCCGTCCAGATAGTCTGGCCGCTTGATAGATTTGCTGCAGTAGCACGGCCGCAGCAGGCAGGACCAACAACAGAGGACGGACATTAGATGCCCGAGAACCACGCCCGGATCCCCGATCCTGGCCATGACGGCGGCCCTGAAGCCCCCGCCGCCCGTGCTGCTGCCGAATCCGACGCCGCTGCAGCCGTTCCGGAATCCGCGCCGGCTAAAGCCGAGGGAGGCGCCCCCGCCAGCCCGGCCGCCGGGAAGCACTCTTCTGCTCCCCGGGCGGAGCCTTCGGCGCCGGGCCCCCTCTTTGTCTGGCTGAAGGAAATCGCCACGGTGGTGGTGATCGCTGTGGTGCTCTCATTCCTGATCAAGACTTTCCTGTTCCGCGCGTTCTACATTCCGTCCGAATCCATGGTCAGCACCCTGGATGTCAACGACCGTATTTTCGTCAACTTGCTCGTTCCCGAACCTTTCGCCCTCTCGCATGGCGATGTGGTGGTCTTCCGGGACACCCAGGGCTGGCTGGCTGCCGCCCCGGAGAAGACTGAGGGGCCGTTCACCTGGGTTCAGGACGGCCTGACATTTGTGGGCCTGCTGCCGGACGACTCGGAGCAGCATCTCGTCAAGCGCGTCATCGGACTGCCCGGAGACCACGTGATCTGCTGCGACGCCGGCGGTAAACTGACCATCAACGGAGCCCCGGTAGACGAGAGCTACGTCAACGCCGCCGAAATCCCGGAGATCCGCAACTTCGATGTCGTTGTACCGGAAGGAAAGGTCTGGGTCATGGGCGACAACCGGAACCACTCGGCCGATTCACGCGCCCACATGGAAGCCAACGGCGGCTTCGTCAACCTCGCTGACATCGAAGGCAAGGCGGCCGTCATCGCGTGGCCGTTGAATCGCATCAGCGTCCTCGACAACTACCCGGACGTCTTCAAGAACGTGCCCGCCGGAGGCTGAGGATGTCCACAGCAATACCCCTCGCTCCAGCCAAGGCTGCTGCGCGGCCTGCCACCGGGCCACGTTCCAAGGCCCCCACCCTGCGCCACGAACGCACCTTCAAAGCCCTCGGCGCCAGGTACCTGGCCGGCGTGGACGAAGTGGGGCGCGGCGCCCTGGCCGGGCCCGTGAGCGTGGGAATCGCCGTCGTCGACCTCCTAGCCCAAAAGCCGCTCGCGGGGGTGCGGGACAGCAAGCTGCTCAGCCCCGCAGAACGGGAACGCCTGGAACCGTTGGTACGCAAGTGGAGCGTGGCTTCGGCGGTAGGGCATGCCTCGGCGGCGGAGATCGACGCGCTGGGCATCATCGCCGCGCTCCGGTTGGCAGGTACCCGCGCTTGGATGGACGTCCTGGCCACAGGAATCACCCCCGACATCGTGCTCCTGGACGGCAGCCACAATTGGCTCTCACCGGCTGAGCAACCCTCACTGTTTGATGAGGCCCCGAGCGACGCCGGCTGCGCCGCGCCCGTCCATACCCGCGTGAAGGCAGACATGCAGTGCCTGAGCGTGGCGGCCGCCAGCGTGATTGCCAAGGTCGAACGTGATCAGCAAATGCGCCAACTGCACGCCGAATTTCCGGATTTCGGCTGGGACATCAACAAAGGCTACGCCACGTCCCTGCACCGCGATGTCCTCCGTGCCGCAGGCCCCACGCCTTATCACCGCGTGAGCTGGCGGCTGCTTGGCGGAGAACTCTGACGCCTGCCCTTCGCCGTGACGCCAGCGCCGCGCTCAATGGTGCAAGATGGAAGCATGAGTGCCGAGGATCTTGAAAACTATGAAACCGACATGGAGCTTCAGCTCTACCGTGAATACCGCGATGTCGTCGGGCTGTTCAGCTACGTTGTCGAGACCGAACGGCGTTTCTACCTGGCTAACCACGTGGATCTCCAGGCCCGCAGCGCCGACGGCGAAGTCTACTTTGACCTGACACTGCAGGACGCCTGGGTATGGGACGTCTATCGCTCAGCCCGGTTCGTCAAAAGCGTCCGGGTGCTGACCTTCAAGGACGTCAACGTCGAGGAGCTTCCCCGCAACGAGGAACTGGCGTTGCCCAAGGACGTTGACCTTGGCAACTGACGCCCCCGCTTCACGGCCTGCCAGAAGCCCTGCCTGAACGCCACTTGTCCTCAACACCCCCGGCGGCCAGCCGGGTTGCCCACATAGGCTAATAGGTCCCTGTCCTCCGCGGTCCTGCTCCTGCAGGCTGGTTTGCGGAGGTAGCAATGAAATCCAAAGACCTGTTAGGCAGGCGTGGCGAGGAACTCGCCGCCGTTTATCTTGAATCGCTGGGCATGCTGGTGGTCGATCGGAACTGGCGCTGCACCGAGGGCGAAATCGACATTGTCGCCCTGGACCGGGACGCCCTGGTGATCGCCGAAGTGAAGACACGCCGCTCGCTCGACTACGGCCATCCGTTCGAGGCTGTGGGGGAAGCGAAGCTGGCGCGGCTCCACCGCCTGGGTGCAGCCTGGTGCCGCGAGAGCGACGTTCGGATGCCGCTGCGGAGAGTCGATGTCATCGCCGTGCTGGACGACGGCGTTGGCGAACCCGTCGTGGAGCACCTCAGGGGCGTGGTGTAAATGACTTTGGGCCGCACCTACTCGGTTGCCCTCGTAGGGTTGAACGGGTACATCGTCGAGGTCGAAGCCGACATCGGACAGAGCCTCCCTGCATTTATCCTTCTCGGCCTGCCTGATGCTGCCCTCAACGAGGCGAAGGAGCGCATACGCTCGGCTACCAAGAATTCCGGGATTCCGCTGAGCCGGAGAAAAATCACCGCTAACCTGATCCCGGCCTCGCTTCCCAAGCGTGGTTCAGGCTTCGACCTGGCAGTCACCATGGCAGTCCTGCGTGCCGCGAACGACATCAAGCCAACCGAGCGCACTGTCTTCATAGCCGAACTAGGGCTGGACGGCCGGTTACGGCCGGTGCGGGGCATCCTTCCGGCAGTGATGGCGGCGGTGCAGGCAGGATACCCCGACATCGTCGTGGCACAGGCAAACCTGGCCGAAGCCGCGCTGGTACCCGGTGCCAACGTCAGAGGCTATCGGACCCTTGCCAGGCTGGCACTGGACTGCGGCGCCGACCCGCAGGAACTGGTGCTGGACTTCGAACCCGACGACGCTCCGGATCCCAACGGGACGGAAGCAGGCTACGAAGCCGTTCCCGACATGGCCGACGTCTCAGGGCAGGGTGACGCCAGAAGGGCCCTTGAAGTGGCCGCCGCCGGTGCGCACCATCTGCTGCTCACCGGACCGCCGGGCGCCGGAAAGACCATGCTGGCGGAGCGGCTGCCAGGGCTGCTCCCGGACCTCGCCGACAACGAGGCCATGGAAGTCACCGCCATTCATTCACTCTGCGGGTTGCCTTCCTCTGCTGTACAGCTCCTCCGCAGGCCACCGTTTGAGAACCCGCATCATTCCGCCACTGCGGCCGCAATCATCGGAGGCGGATCAGGACTGCCGCGGCCAGGAGCCGCATCACGGGCCCACCGTGGTGTCTTGTTCCTTGACGAGGCCCCTGAGTACGAACGCCGGGTCCTTGATGCCCTTCGGCAGCCGCTGGAGAGCGGGGAGCTCGTGATCCATCGCTCCGCCGGGACAGCCGCGTATCCTGCCAGGTTCCAATTGGTCCTGGCCGCCAATCCATGTCCCTGCGGAAAGGCCTCGGGTAAGGGCCTGGACTGTACGTGCACCCCCATGATGCGGCGCCGCTACCTTGCCAGGATGTCCGGACCCCTGCTGGACCGGGTGGACATCCAGTTGCAGGTGGAGCGTGTCTCCTTGGCGGACTTCGGCCAGGGCGGCATGGAAGAGGACACCGCTGCGGTGGCGCAGCGGGTGCGTGCCGCCCGCCGCAGGCAGTTCGAACGGCTGCACCCCCTTGGCCTGGAAACCAATTCGCAGGTTCCTGGCCGGATCCTGCGAGGCGAGCTCCGACTCCCGGCGTCATCGACCCGCATCCTGGACAACTCCCTGGAGCGCGGCGTCCTGACGGCGAGAGGCTATGACAGGGTGCTGCGGCTCGCATGGACCCTGGCCGATCTTGCCCATCGTGACAGGCCGGACCTCAATGACATTGGACAGGCCCTGGGCCTGCGGCAGGCTGCCTCGGCAGTGGCATAAGGAACTGGACATGGACAACGAACGGATAACCCGCGCCTCATTGTCGCGGCTGATGGAGCCGCAGGATGCGGCAGGACTCGCGCTGGTCAAAGCAGCTGGAGCCACCGACGCGCTGCGGATAGCCACTGGCCAACTGGCCGCCGGACCGGCACTGGAACAGGAAATCACGGCGTTGCTGGCGGACAACGGAGCAGGAACCAGCTGGGCTGGGATGGGGGCGGCCCTGAAACGCTGGGCCCCCAGGATTCCGGACCTTGCACCCGAGCGGGATTTGGCCACTATGGCCCGCCTCGGAGGCCGGCTGATTGTCCCCTCCGATGACGTGTGGCCCGCGCAGTTGGCGGAGCTCGGACTCCAGGAGCCCATCTGCCTGTGGTGGCGCGGCCTGGAACAGCCGCTCCCGGATGTTTCCCGGTGCGTGGCGCTCGTGGGCTCTCGGGACAGCACCAGTTACGGCGCGTCCGTCACGGGCGAGCTCGCATACTCGTTGGCCCAGCGTGGCTTTACGGTTGTGTCCGGCGGGGCCTACGGCATCGATGCCCACGCCCATCGTGCCGCCCTTGCCGGGGGAACCGGCGCAGTACCCACCATCGCCGTGATGGCTGGCGGTGTGGACCGGTTTTATCCTTCCGGGAATGAGGACCTGCTCCGGGCGGTCTGTAACCAGGGAGCCGTCCTGGCCGAGGTTCCCCCGGGGTCGGCCCCAACCCGGTACAGGTTCCTTCAGCGCAACCGGCTTATCGCGGCACTTTCCGCTGTAACGGTGGTGGTCGAAGCGCGCTGGCGGTCCGGGGCCCTGAATACAGCCCATCACGCAGAAACCCTGTGCCGGGCTGTCGGTGCGGTTCCGGGATCCGTTCATAGTGCCAATTCGGCGGGGTGCCACCGACTGCTCCGGGACGGCGGGGCCGTCTGCGTCACAGATGCCGGTGAGATAGCTGAGCTAGCCTCACCGAGCGGCGAAGCCGTTCCGGAAGCCCGGACGGGACGCGCAGCAGAGCACGACGGCCTGACCCTTGAAGATCTGATCCTTCTTGACGCATTGCCGCTCCGGTCCGCAACTTCTGTGGACAAACTATGTTCTGTTGCAGGGCTCAGCCAGGAATCAGTGCGGGCCGGGCTGGGAAGACTGGGGCTCCTCGGACTGGCCCTTTCTGAACGGGGCGGGTGGAAGCGTGCCAAAGGGTCAGCCTAGATTGCTGTGTCCGGCCTTTATCTGCGAACAAATGCTGGGAGAGTAAGCATGTGGAGATTCAGGAATTGCCGCCGGCCCTTGCGCGGGCAGCCGAAGCCTTCGGCAAATATTTGGCGGGGGAGCGGGCCAGGTCCGAGCACACCGTCCGTGCGTACCTTGCTGACGTCCGGAGCATGCTGGCATACAGCGCGTCCGAAGGCGTTACTGACCTGCCCGGCCTTGAACTTGGCACCCTGCGGCGGTGGCTTGGTGTCCAGAGCGAGGCGGGGGCCGCCCGCTCCACACTCGCCCGGAGATCGGCTACGGCGCGGTCTTTCACTGCCTGGGCACTCCGGGAAGAACTCATCAACGAGGATCCCTCGCTTCGGCTGAAGGCGCCGAAAAAGGAAAAGTCCCTACCCGGTGTCCTGCAGGCCCAGCAGATAACGAGGCTGCTGGCCAAGCTTGAGGAGGCTGCCCTGGAAGGCGCGCCGCTCGCCGTGCGCAACCGGGCCATGGTGGAACTCCTTTACGCTACCGGCATTCGTGTGGGTGAACTGGCCGGCATGGACGTCGACGACCTCAACCCGGACCGCCGAACGCTCCGTGTCATCGGCAAGGGAAACAAGGAAAGAACCGTTCCCTATGGAGTTCCCGCCGCGGTCGCCATGGATGACTGGCTCCGCAGGGGCCGGCCGCGGCTGGCCCAGGACCAGAGCGGAGCCGCGTTGTTCCTGGGATCAAGGGGCAACCGGGTGGATCAGCGGCAGGTAAGGGCAGTGGTAAAGGATCTCTTCGAAGCTTTGGGCGACACCTCGGCCACGGGTCCCCATGCCCTCCGACATTCAGCGGCTACTCATCTCCTGGACGGCGGTGCGGATCTGCGGGCCGTTCAGGAGATCCTGGGGCACAGCAGCCTCGCCACGACGCAGGTCTACACCCACGTCTCCGTCGACAGGCTCCGCAAGAGTTACCAGCAGGCACATCCCCGGGCCTGAGTATGCCGTCGGCCAGTGGCGCCCTTGGTTTCGGCTGGAAATGACGCAGAGGAAGGCCCCAAGGAATTGCAGTGGCGTAATTAGGCGGCGTGCGGCACAATAAGAGTCAAGTCCGGCAACTTTCAAGTCTCGCTTGAAGCTCAGTGCTTCGTGCGTAATGGCAAGTCCGGACACAGTTACATATTCAGGCAGGGATAACCGCAGCCGGCAGGAACACGGCACAGCGCATTTCATCCAGGCAGAGGTCGTTGGGGAAGACGTACCTACAGCTATGGAGGATGGAATGTCTGTTGCAATGACCCGCGGTGTGTTGTTCGTACACTCGGCCCCTACCGCTCTGTGCCCGCACGTGGAGTGGGCCATTGGATCCGTCGTGGACAAGCGAACGGATCTTGAGTGGACCCCTCAGCCTGCTGCGCCCGGAATGTTTCGGGCCGAGCTCTCCTGGACCGGCGCTCCCGGGACCGGATCGAAGCTGGCCTCCTCACTGCGCGGCTGGGCCCATCTCCGCTATGAGGTCACCGAGGAGCCAAGCCAAGGTGTCGACGGTGGCCGCTGGTCACATACGCCCGAACTGGGGATCTTCCACGCCACGACCGATGTTCACGGCAACATCATGGTCTCAGAGGACCGGATCCGGTACGCCTACGAGTCAGGCGCAGGTGATCCCTCCGCGGTTTACCACGAGCTGTCCTTGGCCCTTGGCGAGGCATGGGACGAAGAGCTGGAGCCCTTCAGGCACGCCGCCGAAGGCGCTCCCGTGCGCTGGCTCCACCAAGTGGGCTGACGCCCCCGAAAGGTGTTACCGCCGTCGGGCATCAAAACCGTTTCCATAGCAAAAACAAGGGCCCCGCCAACCGGCGGGGCCCTTGCTTTTCACTAGGAGATGCTAGACGCTGCGTACTGCGATCACGGCATTGTGGCCGCCGAAGCCAAAGGAGTTGCTCAATGCCACAATGTTCCCGGCCGGGAGGTCACGCGCGGACGTAACGACGTCGAGCGGGATTTCCGGGTCCTGGTTTTCGAGGTTGATGGTCACCGGTGCCTTGCGTTCGTAAACGGCGAGCACGGTCAGGACAGCCTCCACGGCGCCGGAGGCTCCCAGGAGGTGGCCCATCTGCGACTTGGTCGCTGAGACTGCCACATTGTCGATGTGGTTGCCCAGGGCGGCACGGAGAGCCGTGTACTCCGGCTTGTCGCCCACGGGCGTCGACGTCGCGTGGGCGTTGACGTGCACAACATCCTCGGCCTGGATGCGGCCGTCGAACATGGCTGCCTTCAGCGCGCGGGTAGCGCCCAGGCCCTCGGGGTCCGGAGCCGTGATGTGGTACGCGTCGGCGGTTACCGACGTGCCTGCGAGCTCGCCGTAGATGCGTGCGCCACGTGCCAAAGCGTGCTCTTCGGCTTCGAGGACCAGCGCGCCGGCGCCTTCGCCCATCACAAAGCCGTCGCGGCCGAGGTCATACGGACGGGAGGCGCCCTCGGGGTCCTCATTCCGGCGGGACAGTGCCTGCATGGAGGCAAACGCCGCCAGCGGCATGGGGTGGATGGCAGCCTCGGCGCCGCCACACATCACCACATCAGCCTTGCCGGAACGGATCAGGTCGAGGCCAAGGTGGAGGGCTTCTGTGCCGGAAGCGCAAGCAGAAACAGGGGTGTGGGCGCCAGCACGGGCACCAAGGTCAAGGCTGACGGCTGCAGCGACACCGTTGGGCATCAGCATGGGAACGGTCATCGGAAGGACCCGTCGCGGGCCTTTTTCCTTCAGGGTGTCCCAGGCGTCGAGCAGGGTCCAGACGCCGCCGATCCCTGTAGCGAAGGCAACGGCGAGGCGGTCGTGGTCGATTTCGGTGATACCGGAATCGGCCCAGGCTTCCCGGGAGGCGATGACGCCGAACTGGGTGGAAGGGTCCATGCGCTTTGCTTCGACGCGGCTGAGGACGTCGAGGGCAGGGGTACTGCAGCGGGCAGCGAAGTGGACGGGAAGTTCATACTTGGCAACCCAGTCGTCCTCCAGGGTGCGGGCACCAGAGACCCCCTTAAGCGCGTTGTTCCACATTGTGGGTACGTCGCCGCCGATGGGCGTGGTGGCACCCAGACCGGTAATGACTACTTTGCGTGTCATGGGATCACTCTCTGTCGGTGGGCAGCCCGGGTCCGGTTTCTCCGGCGGGGTCCCGCGTGTGGGATGTAGGGCAGGTGGCTGCCGGTTTGATGCGGCTGGACTGCCGGTCCGGAGTTCCCGGTCCGGCAGTCCAGCCAAGCCGCAAGCGACTGGCGTTGTGGCTAGGCCTGCGCGCCGGCGATGAAGCTGACGGCGTCGCCGACGGTCTTGAGGTTCTTGACCTCTTCGTCCGGGATGCGCACGCCGAACTTCTCTTCGGCGTTGACCACGATGGTCATCATGGAGATGGAGTCGATGTCCAGGTCCTCGGTGAAGGACTTGTCCAGCTCCACAGCCTCGGGCGCGAGGCCGGTCTCTTCGTTGACGATTTCAGCCAAGCCGGCCAGGATCTCTTCGTTGCTAGCCATTGATGGCTCCTTTTCTTGTTATTGCCGGCAGGGGCTGCCGGAAACGGTTCAGACAGCGGATGCTGCCTGGGTGGGGCGTTCCTACGGAAGGACGATTACCTGGGCGCCGAAGACGAGCCCGGCTCCGAAGCCAATCTGCAGCGCAAGACCGCCGCTGAGTCCTGGGTTTTCCTGGAGCAACCGGTGCGTGGCCAAGGGGATGGACGCAGCCGAGGTGTTGCCGGCGTCGGCAATGTCCCGGGCCACGGTGACGGTTTCGGGAAGCTTGAGCTTTTTGACCATTTCGTCGATGATCCGCATGTTTGCCTGGTGCGGGATGAACGCCACGAGGTCCTCGGCCTGCACACCGGCAGCCTCCAGGGCCTGCTGCGCCACCTTCGCCATTTCCCACACAGCCCAGCGGAACACGGTCTGCCCATCCTGACGCAGCGTCGGCCACAGGTCCTGGGCTTCTTCCAGCAGCGCGAAGTCACCGGACTCGTCCGACTGGCGCGCTGCCTGGCTCAGAGCCCGGACATCGAGCATGGACCGCGTCATGCCAATGGCGTCCCACTTGCTGCCATCTGAACCCCAGACGGACGGACCAATCCCGGGTGTGTCGGATGGACCGATCACTACCGCGCCGGCACCGTCGCCGAGCAGGAAAGAAATGGTGCGCTCGTGGTTGTCGATGACGTCGGAGAGCTTTTCCGCACCCACGACCAGGACGTATTTGGCGGCGCCGGACCGCACCAGGGCATCGCCTTGGGCAATGCCGTAGCAGTAGCCGGCGCAGGCTGCTGAGATATCAAAGGCCGGAGCCGGCGTTGCGCCCAGCCGGTCAGCCAGGCTGGCCGCCGCCGACGGAGTGGCGTAGGGGTGGGTCACGGTGGAGACGATGACGGCGCCGAGCTGGGAGGCTTCGATACCGGCCTGCTTGAGGGCCTCCTGCGCCGCCCCTTCAGCCATGTCGATGACGCTGACATCGGCCGGAGCGCGGTGGCGCGTGACGATGCCGGTGCGCTGCCGGATCCACTCGTCCGAGGAATCAATCCACTGGCAGACGTCGTCGTTGGTGACAATGATGTCCGGTCGGTAAGCGCCGATTCCCAGGATGCGCGTGTTCTCCTGGACGGGCGCCTGCTTAAGCGTGGGAACGCTCATGCGTTGCCCTCCAATTCTGCGAAGAGTGCCAGTGCGGCTGAGAGGTCATCCGGCGTCTTGACGGCAACCGTCTTGACTCCGGGCATACCGCGTTTGGCGAGGCCCGCAAGCGTGCCTGCAGGAGCCAGTTCAATGACTCCGGTGACGCCCCGCTGCACCATCGTATCCATGCAAAGGTCCCAGCGGACCGGACGGGAGACTTGGGCAATCAGGCTGTCGACACCGGCCACGCCGCCGGTTACGTCCTTGCCGTCGAAGTTGGAGAGCAACGGAACCCGGGGATCCTGCGGCTTCAGGGTTGGTTTGAGCGCCTCAAGGGCGCTTACCGCCGGGGCCATGTGCGAGGTGTGGAACGCCCCGGCCACCTTGAGGGGAATAATGCGGGTCTTGGCGGGTGGGTTCTCTGCCAGCGCCTTGAGCTGGTCGAAGGTCCCGGCGGCCACAGTCTGGCCCGCGCCGTTGACGTTGGCCGGAGTGGCGCCGGACGCTTCAATCGCGGCCCGGACCTCTGCAGGGTCCCCGCCTATCACAGCGCTCATGCCGGTGGGAGTGACTGCCGCGGCGGCGGCCATGCTGTTGGCGCGCTCCCGGACGAAAGTCATGGCTTCCTGTTCGGTGAGGATTCCGGCCAGGGCGGATGCGGTGATTTCGCCCACCGAGTGGCCGGCGAGGATCACCGGGAGGGAGCTGAGTTCGACGTCGAAGAGGGACTTCGCCGCCACCAGGCCGGCCGCAACAATAAGCGGCTGCGCTACGGCGGTGTCCTTGATGGTTTCCTCATCCGAGGTAGTCCCGTGGGCTGTCAGGTCGATGCCTGCGATTTCGCTCAGGGAGGCCAGCTGGCCTGCTACCGAAGGCAGTTCCAGCCAGGGGGCCAGAAAACCCGGGGTCTGTGAGCCCTGTCCAGGGCAGACTATTGCAAGCACGTATCCAGCTTTCCAAATTACTGTGTGATTCAGCGGTGTTTCTCTGCACCAAGCTCACGGGGTCAGGTTGTAGGAAGTCTACAACGCCTCAGGTCTGATTCCGCGCCGGATGACGCTCGGTCGGTGCTTTCGGGGGCGCCGCGAGGCGGCCCACAACCAACGCAGCCTGAAGCACAAACGCCTCGCGGGGAAGGAGTGGATCCCAGCCTGTGACGTCACAGACGCGCTTCAGCCGGTACCTGACCGTGTTCGCATGGACAAACAATTCCCGGGCGGTCGCCTCAAGCGAGTGGCCCAGCTCCAGGTACGTACCCAGCGTCTCCACCAGGCCATTGGAGGCCGCCACGAGGGGGCGGTAGATATTCTTGACCAGTGACCGGCGCGCCGCGTCGTCGCCGGAGATGACGCGTTCAGGCAGCAAATCGTCGGCGGCTACGGGCCGCGGAGCCGAAGGCCACGCCCTGGCTGCCGTGAGGCCGGCAAAGGCGGACTGCGCGGACCCGCTGGCTTCCAGGAGCGAACTCGCCTCCGGGCCGTAGACCACGGGTCCCGGGGCAAACATCTCGCTGAGCTTGAGGTAGGCCGTTTCGCGGTCCTGTACGCCGCCAAGAATCAAAATCAGGCGGTCGCCCTGGATTCCCACCAAGGCGTCCTCGGCGTAGCGGCCAGCCAGCCGTCGCAGTTCGCTGACATAGCTGGCACTCGGTTCTGACGGAGAATTGCCCACCATCACCGTAAACCGCTCCTGGGCCTTCCAGCCCAGGGCAGCGATGCGTGAGCGCAGTGCGTCGGTGTTTTCGCCGCGCAGGATGGCGTCCACGATCAGCGCCTCAAGCCGGGTGTCCCACGATCCGCGGGATTCAGCCGCCCGTGCGTAGACATCAGCGGCGGCGAAGGCAACTTCGCGCGAATACCGGAGCACGGCCTCGCGGAGCGATGGCTGGTCGGCCTCGGGAGCGATCACGGGGACCTGGTCCTCAACTACTTCAACCACAATCCGGATGAGTTGGAGCGCCTTCTGGAGGCTGATGGAGCGCGTGAGTTCGGTCGGGGCGGTACCAAAGACGTCGGAGAGGATCCAGGACGGCGAACTGGGTCGCTCGTACCAGGTGACAAAGGCAGCAATGCCGTTTTGGGCCACCATGCCCAGCGCGGACCGTTCGTCAGAGCTGAGCCGGCTGTACCACGGCAGTGACTTTTCGAGCTGCCGCAGGGTGGTGGTGGACAGTTGGCCCACGCTCGCCCGGAGCTTTTTCAGGGTTTCGGATTTCTCCGGAGTCATGCTGCGCGAGGTCGGCTTGCGCTTCACGGGCGGGGGAGTTGGCTCTGGCATCCTTTGAGCATACGGTGCCTGCCCCGCAAGCTCCATTTGTGCAAAGGCTACAACCGACGTGGTGGTGCGTCACAGGTTTGTCCGTCGGGTAAACGGCTGGCCCGGGAACGACGACGGCGACCCTCGCCGTGCGGTGAGGGTCGCCGTCGTCGTTCATTGCAGCTGGCTGTAGGTCAGCTGCGGGCGGATCAGGAGTCGCCCCCTGCGTTGCCTGTGGAACCGGCGTTGACGTTGTGCAAGCGGTACTTTTCGATTGCCTTCGCCGGTGCCTGTGCGTCCACTTCGCCACGGCGCGCCAGCATCTCCAGCGAACGGACCACGATGGAGTGGATGTCGTTCTTGAAGAAGCGGCGTGCTGCTGCGCGGGTGTCGGAGAAGCCGAAGCCGTCCGCGCCGAGCGAGGCAAACTCGTTTGGCAGGAACTGGCGGATCTGGTCCGGGACGGCCTTCATGTAGTCCGAAACGGCCACGATCGGTCCGGTGGCACCAGCGAGCTGCTGGGTGACAAACGGGACGCGAGCGGGCTGGCCCGGGTTGAGGAACGCTTCTTCCTCGGCGGCCATGCCGTCGCGGCGCAGTTCGTTCCAGGACGTGACGGACCAGACGTCGGCGGAGACGCCCCAGTCCTCGGCCAGGAGCCGCTGGGCTTCCAGCGCCCACGGCACGGAGACACCGGAGGCCAGGATCTGGGTCCGGGGACCGTCGATCTTTGCCGGAGCCAGCAGGTAGATGCCTTTGAGGACACCTTCGACGTCGAGCTCTTCGGGTTCGGCCGGCTGGGTGATCGGTTCGTTGTACACCGTCAGGTAGTACATCAGGTTCCGGTCGGTGGAGTCCGGTCCGTACATCCGTTCGATGCCGTCTCGGATGATGTGGCCCATTTCGTAGCCGTAAGCGGGGTCGTAGGTGACCACGGCGGGGTTGGTGGCGGCGAGGATGGGGGAGTGGCCGTCGGCGTGCTGGAGTCCTTCGCCGGTGAGGGTGGTCCGTCCTGCGGTGGCGCCGATGATGAAGCCGCGGGTCATTTGGTCCGCTGCTGCCCAGAAGGCGTCGCCGGTGCGCTGGAAGCCGAACATGGAGTAGAACACGTAGACCGGGATCAGGGGTACGCCGTGGGTGGCGTAGGCGGTCCCGGCGGCGGTGAAGGCTGCGACGGCGCCTGCTTCGTTGATGCCGGGGTGGATCAGCTGGCCCTGGGCGGATTCCTTGTAGGCCAGGACGAGGTCCCGGTCCACGGACAGGTAGTTCTGGCCCTTGGGGTTGTAGATCTTCGCCGTCGGGAAGAACGCGTCCATGCCGAAGGTCCGTGCCTCATCGGGAATGATCGGGGCGATGTGCTTGCCGAAGTTCTTGTCCCGCATGAGGTCCTTGAGCAGCCGGACAAAGGCCATGGTGGTGGCCGCCTGCTGCTTGCCCGAACCGCGCTTTGCCACTTCGTAGGACTTGGCGTCCGGAAGGGCGATGTCAGCGTGCTTGGAGCGGCGCTCCGGAACAGATCCGCCCAGTGCGGCGCGGCGTTCCATCATGTACTGGATTTCCGGCGCGTCCGTGCCCGGGTGGAAATACGGCGGCTGGTACGGGTCCTTTTCGAGCTGTTCGTCCGTGACCGGAATCCGCAGATGATCCCTGAACTTCTTCAAGTCGTCGAGGGTGAGTTTTTTCATCTGGTGGGTGGCGTTGCGGCCTTCGAAGTGGGGTCCGAGTCCGTAGCCCTTGACGGT
>NZ_JBBCBT010000021.1:0-77691 GCF_037203985.1 Pseudarthrobacter sp. CCNWLW217 | reverse complement strand
ACCGTCAAGGGCTACGGACTCGGACCCCACTTCGAAGGCCGCAACGCCACCCACCAGATGAAAAAACTCACCCTCGAGGACCTCAAGGAATTCCGCGACTACCTCCGGATCCCCATTTCCGATGCCCGGCTGGAGGAAGACCCTTACAGCCCGCCCTACTACCACCCCGGTGCAGATGCGCCCGAGATCGCCTATCTCCTCGAGCGGAGAAGGGTGCTGGGCGGCGCGGTCCCCGAAAGGCGGCCGAACCACCAGGCCGTTGAACTGCCCGAAGCGAAGACGTTCGACGTCGCCAAGCGCGGCACGGGCAAGCAGCAGGCCGCCACCACCATGGCCTTTGTCCGGCTCCTGAAGGACCTGCTCCGCGACAAGAAGTTCGGGCACCGGATTGTGCCCATCGTGCCGGACGAATCCCGGACCTTCGGCATGGACGCGTTCTTCCCGACGGCGAAGATCTACAACCCGGGCGGCCAGAACTACCTGTCCGTGGACCGGGACCTCGTCCTGGCCTACAAGGAATCCGCGCAGGGCCAGCTGATCCACCCCGGCATCAACGAAGCCGGGGCCGTCGCAGCCTTCACCGCGGCCGGGACCGCCTATGCCACGCACGGCGTGCCCCTGATCCCGGTCTACGTGTTCTACTCCATGTTCGGCTTCCAGCGCACCGGCGACGCCTTCTGGGCAGCAGCGGACCAAATGACCCGCGGCTTCATCATCGGCGCCACCGCAGGACGGACCACCCTCACCGGCGAAGGACTCCAGCACGCCGACGGCCACTCCCCCATCCTCGCCGCCACCAACCCCGCCGTGGTCACCTACGACCCCGCCTACGGCTACGAAATGGGCCACATCATCCGAGACGGCATCGAACGGATGTACGGCGAACATCCCGACGGCGGACCCGCAGGTTCGGCCACCGACCGGAACCTGATGTATTACCTCACCGTCTACAACGAACCGATCACCCAGCCGGCCGAACCCGAGGAGCTCGACGTCGAAGGCGTCCTGAAGGGTATTTACCGTGTGTCGGCGTCGGGCGTTGAAGGTCCCAAGAGCCAGATCCTGGCCTCCGGTGTCTCGGTGCCGTGGGCGCTGGAAGCCCAGCGGCTCCTGGCCGAGGACTGGGGCGTCTCCGCCGACGTCTGGTCCGTCACGTCCTGGAACGAACTGCGCCGCGACGGCCTCGCTGCCGAGGAAGAAGCGTTCCTCAACCCCGGCGAACCCGCCAGGACACCGTTTGTGGCGAAGCAACTGGCCGACGCCCAGGGTCCCATCGTGGCCGTCTCGGACTACATGAAGGCCGTCCCGGACCAGATCCGCCAGTTCCTGCCAAACGAGTTTGCCTCGCTCGGCGCGGACGGCTTCGGCTTCTCCGACACCCGCGCAGCAGCCCGCCGCTTCTTCAAGAACGACACCCATTCCATCGTGGTGAAGACGCTGCAGTTGCTCGCGGCGAGGGGCGACGTGGAGGAAGGCGCACCGCAATACGCCACGGACCGCTACAAGCTCCTTGACGTCAACGCCGGCACCACCGGAGGCGCGGGCGGCGACGCCTGACCTACCAGATGGCAAGTTGGCGGCAATGCCCGTTGAGGACATTGCCGCCAACTGCCGTGTCGTGTGGATAGTCTGAAGTTATGGGGAACACCGCTGAGACCAGGACCACCGCTGTTGTCCTGGCCGCCGGCGCCGGGACGCGGCTGGGGAAGGGACCCAAGGCCCTTCTTCCCTTCCGCGGCCGGCCGCTCGTGGAATCCATCGCCGGAACACTGCTCGACGGCGGCTGCCGCGACGTGGTGGTGGTGCTCGGCGCCGGCGCTGCCGATGTCTCAGCGATGGCCAAACTGGACCGCTACCGGACTGTTGTGAACCAAGACTGGCAGTCCGGGATGGGCAGTTCGTTCCTGCTGGGCAACGCCACCGCGGATCACCAGGATCACCTGCTGGTTGCCCTGGTAGACCAGCCCGGCCTCACGCCCCGAACCGTCAGGCGCCTGCTGGCCGCCCACCGTCCGGGCCGGATCACCGCAGCTGCCTATCGCGACGGCGGCAGTCAAGGCCGCGCCGATGTTCCAGTCCGCCGCGGGCATCCGCTGCTCATCGACGTCGGACTCCGGGCGGCTGTTGCCGAAACGGTAACGGGCGACGCCGGGGCACGCCGCTTCCTGCAGTCCCACCCGGAGCTGGTGGACGAGGTGGACTGCACCGACCAGTCCACGGGCGAGGATGTTGACACTCCGGAGCAGCTCTACCTGCTGGGCTAGCCACCACCGGCGAAGAGGAGTTCCTGCAAGCCGCGCTTGAACGCGGACCGCCCGCCATGGGCGGGATGCCTGACCTTCGGCGCGTCCACGCCGGTCCGAAGCAGGCTGCGATGCGCCACGTTGCCCACCGCCACCACAGTTTGGATCGGAAAAATCTCGGTCAGCGATTGCCAAAAGGGAGTTCCGAGGTCTGCTTCGGCTGCTGTCGGCGTGCGGTTGGACAACGGCCGCCCCGCCACATGGGTGTGCCACGGGCAGGAACTCCACAGCAGCGGAAGGAAGTCCAGTTCCGCGAGGACGTCCCACATCACCGTAGCGGTGGGTTCGGACGCGACCCCGGCCGCCTCCTCCGGCAGCGCGTAGCCCTTGCCCGGCCCAAACAGTCCGAACCTGTTGGCCGGCCCCTCGAACATGGTGCGGTTGGTGAAGGGAACTCCGGTGATCCTCATGCCCCTGAACCCCGGCGCCTCACCCAGGAGCAGTACCTTCGGCGCGCGGTCCAGCATTTCCTGAAGATAAATCTCCAGGTTCCGCCGGCGCTGCGTATTTCCCGGGTCGGCGGCAGCGAAGAAGTTGTTGCGTGCCGGCCCAGACGGCACGGCCGAAAGCCGCTCCACGAAGGCGCTGATGGAATGGGTGCTCATGCGCTACCAGCGGGGGTGGATGGCCTCGCGGAAGTAGTGGTCGTAAATCCAGCGCACGCCCTCGTCGAATTCGCCGTTGAGGGAAACGCCGGCCGCTGCAGCGTTCGCGATGGCCTGGTCCGCGTTGCGCGCCCCTGGAATCACGGAGGTGACGCCGTCCTGCGCGGCGATCCAGGCGATGGCCGCCTGCGCGGTGCCAACACCGTCCGGGACCAACTGCTCGAACTCGGCCACGGCCTTCAGCCCCACCTCGTAATCCACACCGGAGAACGTCTCCCCGACGTCAAACGATCCGCCGGTTCGGTTGTAGTTGCGGTGGTCATTCTCCGCGAACGAAGTGTCCTTGGTGTATTTGCCCGAGAGCAGGCCTGACGCGAGCGGAACCCTGGCGATGATGCCCACGTCCGCAGCCTTCGCAGCTGGGAGGACCTCGTCCAGCGGCTTGAGCCGGAAGGCGTTGAGGATGATCTGGACGGACGCCGTGCCTTCGTGCCTGATGGCTTCGAGGGCTTCGTCGGTGCGTTCCACGCTGACGCCGTAGTTGCGGATGGCACCTTCGGAGACCAGCGTGTCCAGGGCGTCGTAGACCTCAGCGTTGCTGTAGACGGGCGTGGGCGGGCAGTGCAGCTGGACCAAGTCCAGGCTGTCCGTGCCCAGGTTCTTCCGGGATCGGTCCACCCACTGGCGGAAGTTGGCCAGGGTGTAGTTCTCCGGCTGCTGGTCCATGCGGCGGCCCATTTTGGTGGCCACTGTGATGTCCAGCCCAGGGTTGTCCTTGAGGAACGCGCCAATGGCCTGCTCGCTCTTGCCGTCGCCGTAAACGTCGGCGGTGTCGAAGAACGTGACGCCGGCTTCCGCTGAGGCGGCCAGGATGGCCTGCGCCTGTCCGTGGTCCACGTTGCCCCAGTCAGCTCCGAGCTGCCAGGTACCCAGCCCGACGATGGAGACGTTCCGTCCGGTCTTGCCTAATCTGCGCTGTTCCATCCCACGACTATATGGCCTCCTTCAGCACAGGGACGGTGGGCGCGGCGGCGTCCCTCAGGCCAAGGTAGATCTTGTCCCGGGCAATGGGCAGCGATGCGAAGCGCACGCCGGTAGCGTTCCGGATGGCATTCGCCAGGGCAGGTGCCACCGGGTTGAACGGGCTTTCGCTCATGGACTTCGCACCCAAGGGGCCCAGTTTGTCGTTGGTATCGGCGAAGTACACCTCGCTGCGGGGTACGTCGGCGAAGGTGGGAATGTGGTACTGGCGCAGGATGTCGGTGGTCACGCGGCCGGCGTCGTCCACCACCACTTCCTCGTAGAGTGCCGCACCCAGCGCCTGCGCGATCCCGCCCTCGATCTGGCCCCGGCACTGCCGGGGATTGACCACCACGCCGGCGTCGGCAGCCTGCACACTCTGCAGGATCCGCAGTTCCCCCGTGCCACGGTTCACCGCCACGCGGAAGCCATGGACGTTGAAGGCCACGGACCGGGGCGTGCCGCCCCAGCGTCCTTCGGCAGCGAGTTCGACGCCGGCTTCCGCAGCGGCGTGCGCCAGTTCCGCCAGCGGTACTGGGGTTCCCTCGCACACCACGGTGTCACCGTCGAGGACGCAACCGGAGGACTGGACCTGCCTGATCCCGGCGGCGAAGGCACGGATCCGGACGGCAAGTTCCTCCGCGGCGGCGAGCGTCGCCTTCCCGGCAACCACCGTTCCGGCGGACCCGAACGCGCCGGTGTCGTGCTCGATCAGGTCAGTGTCGGACTGCCGCACAGCAACCCGCGAGGCCTCTGTGGACAGCGCGGTGGCTGCAAGCTGGGCGTGCACCGTGGTGGTGCCGTTACCGAACTCTGCGGTGCCGACGTCGGCCTGGTACGTTCCGTCCGGCAGGAGCCGGAGCTTCGAGTGGGCGAAGTGGCCCCGCGGCGGTACGGTGTCGATCATGGACAGCGCGGTGCCCTCCCCCGTCACCCAGTCCGGGCCGAGCCGGTCCAGCCCCGCCGCTCGATAACGTTCCGCACCGCGGTCCAGGGCGTCGCGGACCAGGCGCGTGCACTGGTCCAGGCCGTAGCTGCCGTAGTGGACATCCTCCTCCGGCTCGGGGTGGGTGGACAGCATGTCGTCGCCTTCGCGCACCATGTTCCGGCGGCGGAACTCCAGCGGATCCATCCCGATCCCGATGGCGAGCTCGTCCATGGCGGATTCGATCGCGAAGATCATCTGGCTCAGGCCGTAGCCGCGGAAGGCGCCGGAGGGGACAGTGTTCGTATACACCGCCTGGGCGTCAACCCTTTTGTTATCGCATTTATAGACAGCCAGGGACTCACCGCAGCCGTGGAACATCACGCCCGGGCCGTGGTTCCCGTACGCGCCCGTGTTGGTCAGGACGTCCAGCTTCAGGGCGGTCAACCGGCCGTCGGCGCTGGCCCCGGCCTTGAGGTTGATGGTGAACGGATGCCGGGTGGTGGTGGCGGTGAACTGCTCGGTCCGGGTCAGTTCAAGCTGGACGGGCCGGCCCAGCTTCAGGGCCGCGAGCGCCACGATATCCTCCGTCAGCACTTCCTGCTTGCCGCCGAACCCGCCTCCCACACGGCCGGCCACCACGTGGACCTGTTCCTCGGGCAGCCCGAAAACCCGGCAGAGCGTGCGGCGGACCAGGAACGGGACCTGGCTGGACGTGCGGACCTGCAGCCGGCCATCGCTGTCCACCTCCGCGATGGCGGCGTGGGTCTCGAGCGCGACGTGCTGGACCCGTTGCGTCTGATACGTCTGCTCGTGGATGAAGCTGGCGGCCGCGAAGCCCTGCTCCACGATTCCCAGTTCGGAGTGGAGTTCGGCCACGACGTTCTGTTCGGGGCGGGCAATGCGGGCCGTGAGGGCGTCCTTCTCCCCATGGAGAGTAGGCGCCCCGGGGCGGATGGCGTCCTGCAGGGTGAACACGGCGTCGAGGATGTCATACTCGACGGCGAGCGCCCGGACTCCCGCTTCGGCGGCGGGCACCGATTCTGCCACGACGGCGGCGACCCGCTGGCCGCGGAACCTCACCACGTCGTCGAGCACGCGGGTGTCGTCCGGATCGTCCGTGTAGAGCTCGTGCTGGGCGGTGGAGAAAAGCTGTTCCGGCGCGTCCTGGTGGGTGAACACCGCCACCACACCGGGTACTTTCAGCGCCGCTTCTGTGTTGATGCTGACGATGCGGGCGTGGGCGTGCGGTGAGCGCAGCAGCTTCAGGTGCAGGAGCCCGGGCAGCTGGTCGGCGGGAATGTCAAGGGTGTAGCGGGCGGTGCCGGTGACCACGGCGCGGCTGGCGGGCGCGGGGACGTCGTCGCCCATCCCGCCGGGCCGCGGTTCGGGCTGGCCCTCGCCCGCGATGCCGGAGCCCTGTCCGGCGGGGTCCGGATGCCCGGCGTGCCCGCAGACGGCGTCCTCGATGGCCCGGTAGCCGGTGCAACGGCAGAGGTTGCCCTTGAGGTTGCGGGGCAGGTTGTCCTTTTGTTCGTCGGTGAACGTTGCCGCGGTCATCAGCATGCCGGCGGTGCAGAAGCCGCACTGGAAGCCCTGGCGTTCCAGGAACTGCTGCTGGACAGGATGAAGTTCGCCGCCCGCGGCGCCGGTCGTTCCGGCGAGTCCTTCAATGGTGGTAACGGCGTGTCCCTCGGCACGGACGGCCGGGTAGATGCAGCTGTGGACAGGAGTGCCGTCGACGTGCACGGTGCAGGCACCGCAGTCGCCGCCGTCGCATCCCTTCTTGACGCCCAGGTTGCCCTGCTCGCGCAGGTACGTCCGCAGGCACTGCCCCGGGCGCGGCTCAGCTGACGCCGCCGTGCCGTTGATTTCGATGGCCATGCTCAGGCCCCTTCCTGCTGTGGGATGCCGGGTGGCTGCGGCGAGGTACGCGGCAGCTGATTGCTGGCCGGCTGGGGTGGCCAGAAGTCGCCGGAAACAGGCACGTCCGATGCCCCGTCGGGGGAAGCAAGCTCGGCGCGGATCTCTTCCGCGAGCCGGTACGTCATGTCCTGCCGCCAGGCCGGCAGCCCGTGGATGTCGTCGTGGTAGAGGTTTTCGGGAATGGCGTCACGCAGCGCTGCGGCCAGCTCAGCCGTGTCCGGCAGGTGCCGGAAGCGCAGCTGCACGGGCCGTTTGGTGGCGGCGGTGACGGTCAGGATGAGGGACGTGCCGCCGTCGAGCCTTCCGATCAGCAGTACTCCGGAGCGTCCCAGGTTGCTCAGGGACAGGCGGCGGAACGCCACCCGGGACGCAAGGGCCGACGCCGGGAGGTGGACACTGCGCAGCAGCTCGCCGGGTGCCAGGCAGTTGGTTCCGTCCCCGGTGACGAAGTCGGCCACGGGGACGGCGCGGGTAGTGCCGCCGGGCCCCAGGATGGTGGCCACGGCATCGAGCCCGGCGCAGAGGGATGTCATAGGCCCTGCTGGAAGTGCCGTGCAGACGTTCCCGCCCACCGTGGACAAGTTCCAGACCTTGAACGAGGCCACGAAGGAGTCGCAACAGGGCCGGAAGAGATCCAGCGCGGGCCAGCCCCGGCGGGCCAAGTCCGGCGCATCCGGGAGGGCGTAAAGTTCCGCGACCGTGCACGTCGCGGCCAGCTCGATGCCGTCGTCGGTGAGGGTCACGGGTGTCCAGCCGGCCGAACCCAGGTCCAGGAGTCGCTTGAGCGGTTCGGGTCCGAAGGCGTAGCTGCCGTAGGAAAACAGGACGGTGCCGCCGGCCAGCCAGGCATCGCCGTCGCGCCAGTCGGCGGGGTCGGTAGTGCGGACCACCGCCTCGATGGTGTTCATGTCCATGCGATCTCCTGCTGGCTGATGGTGGTGGGCGCCGGGCGCCCGGCGGCCCGGGCGGCGGGCTGGTGGATGGGTCCGGAGGTCTCCCGCAGCGGCGTGCACGAGGACTTCCTGTTGCGGGATGCGATGAGCTCCGCGGTGACGGACACGGCAACCTCGGCCGGGGTCACGGCACCGAGGTCCAGCCCGATCGGCGAGTGCAACTGCGCGATCCGTTCCGGCCGCACGCCCGCGTCCAAGAGGTCATCGACGCGCTGGAGGTGGCTGCGGCGCGACCCCATGGCACCGACATAGGCAAGGTCCAGGGCCAGCGCCGCTTCCAGCAGCGGGATGTCGAACTTGGGATCGTGGGTGAGCACGCAGGCCACTGTGCGCTGGTCCAGCCGGCCTGCTGCGGCTTCTGCTGCGAGATACCGGTGCGGCCAGTCAGCGACCACCTCGTCGGCGCAGGCAAACCGTGCCTGCGCAGCGAAGGCGGGACGGGCGTCTATTAGGGTGACCCGGTAACCGAGGAGTTTGGCTGCCGGCACCAGGGCCGCACCAAAGTCATTGGCGCCGAACACCAGCATCCGGGGCGGGGCGATCCTGCTCTCGACCAGGAGTGTGACGGGTTCGCTGCCACAGATGCCCGGCGCGGCCAGATGCAGCACCCCAGTGGATCCGCTCCACAGGAATGACTCAAGCTGCCCAACGCGGGTCCGGTCCAGGCCAGGTTCCCCGTCCAGGCCCAGGAGCGCTGTGACTTCCGGAGACCCGGCCACGCTGAACGTGGCCGGGTCCGGAATGACCACGGCGCCGCTGCCGCCGGCATCCAGCCGGCGGACCAATGCCACAGGCTCCCCCGGCGGGAGGGAGGCGAGCTGCCCGAGGGTTTCCCGCAACTTGTTGCCAGACCCCGCGTCAGACCCAGTGCCAGGCCCTGAGTCGGCGGCCTCGATGTGGATCGTCAGCTCGCCGCCGCAGGTGAGCCCTGCCGCGAAAGCATCGGCGGCACTGTAGCCGAACGTCCCCTGGCGCGTGCCGCCGTCGTGCATTGCCTCCAGGGCGAGCGCCACCACGGCGCCTTCCACACAGCCGCCGGACAGGCTGCCCAGGACGGCCCCGGATTCGGCGATCAGCATGGACGTTCCCACCGGGCGCGGCACCGAGCCGGTGGCCGCCACAACGGTGGCCACAGCGTACCGTTCGCCGGCCAGGGCGGGCGGCCAGGAACTGAGTGAAGGGATCAGGTCCAGCATGGCGGCACTCCTTCTTCCGGCGTGGCGGTGGTTTCCATATTGTCGTTCCTATCGGGAGCCGGACAAAGCACCGGTCCGGCGGTTGTGCGTTGAATGTGCTGGGCGGAGGGCGGTCAGGCGCCCAGCAGCAGGTTGATCGGGCCGCGGGCGAAGTACACCAGGAAGCCGGCGCTGACCACCCACATGAGCGGATGGATCTTCTTCGCTTTTCCGGAGGCCGCACCGATGATGGCCCAGGACACAAAGCCCACGCCGATGCCGTTGGCGATCGAGTAGCTCAGCGGCATGGTGACGATCGTGAGGAAGGCCGGCAGGGCCACGGAGAACTTGCTGAACTTGATCTCGCGGATCTGCGCCATCATCATCGCGCCCACCACCACCAGGGCTGCAGCCGCCACTTCGAGCGGGACCACGCTGGTCAGGGGGGTGAGGAACATGGAGCCCAGAAAAAGCACACCCGTGACCACCGATGCCAGGCCGGTGCGGGCGCCTTCGCCAATCCCGGCCGCGGAGTCGATGTACACCGTGTTGGAAGAACCCGAGGTGGCGCCGCCCGCCACAGCCCCGAAGCCTTCGACGATGAAGGCGGACTTGAGCCGCGGGAACGTGCCGTCCTTGTGGGCCACTCCGGCACTCTTCGCCAGGCCCGTCATGGTGCCCATCGCGTCGAAGAAGTTGGTGAAGACCAGGGTGAACACCAGCATGGTGGCTGCGAGCCCACCGATCCTGCCGAAGGCGCCGAACATATCGAACTGTCCCACCAGGCCCAGGTCCGGGGCGGAGACGAGCTGGCCGGAGAGGACCGGGGTGTTCAGGTGCCAGCCGCCGGGGTTCGTGGCGCTGGCCGGGCCGATCTTCATCACGGCCTCAACGACGGCCGCCAGCACGGTGGTGGCGACGATGCCGATCAGCAGGCCGCCCTGTACCTTGCGGGCCACGAGGATGCCCATGGCCAGCAGGCCCACCACAAAGACCAGCGTGGGGATGGAGGTGATGGAGCCGCCGTCGCCCAACTGCACGGGCGGCCCGCCCGCCGTGGCGCGGATGAAGCCGGAGTCCACAAAACCGATGAAGGCGATGAACAGGCCGATTCCCACCGTGATGGCGGCTTTGAGTTCCTTGGGGACGGCCCGGAAAATCGCTGTGCGGGCTCCGGTGATGCCGAACAGGACTATCAGGATGCCGTTGATCACCACGAGCCCCATGGCCTCGGCCCAGGTGACTTCCTGGATGACCGAGACGGCCAGGAACGAGTTGATGCCCAACCCGGCGGCCAGGCCGAACGGGAGGTTTGCGACGAGTCCGAAGAGGATGGTCATGACGCCGGCGGTGAGCCCGGTGACCGCACCCACCTGGGCCGCAGACAGCCAGCCGCCCGCCACGTCGGTGGGAGCGTTGTCCGCCGCGAACCCGCCCAAGATCAGCGGGTTGAGGATCACGATGTACGCCATGGTGAAGAAGGTGACCAGGCCGCCGCGGAATTCGCGGGCCAGCGTGGAGCCCCGCTCGGTGATCTGGAAGAAGCGGTCCAGGAATGAATCCGGCGCCGGAGGCTTGGGCCTGGGAGCGGGCTTCGGAGCCGAATGCTCCTCGTGGGAATGATCCAGGATGGTCATGTCTGCCACCGGGCCCTAGTAGTCGATCCTGGATTCGAGCGTGTTCCAGGTGTTGAACGGCTCCAGTGGCGTGGGTGCCTGCGGATCGTCCAACCCGAGCTTGCCCACGGGCATCAGGACATCCCTGTCCCGGTTCTCGAAGTATTCGTAGAAGACTGCGTCGTCGAAGCCGACGGAGGCGGCGTCGTGCCGGTCCGCGGCGAAGACGACCCGCTGGACGCGCGCCCACAGTGCGGAGGCCAGGCACATGGGGCATGGTTCGCAACTGGTGTAGAGGACGGCGCCGGTGAGGTCGAACGTGCCCAGTTCCTTGCAGGCGGTGCGGATCGCGGTGACCTCGGCGTGCGCGGTGGGATCGTTGTCGGCGGTGACGCGATTGACGCCGTCGAACGTCTGGCCATCAGCCGTGACGATCATGGCCCCGAACGGGCCCCCGCTGTTCAGGACGTTGGCTGTCGCCAACTGGATGGATCGGGCCAAATACTGTTCGGCCGTGACGGTGGTACTCATGATGCGACTTCCTTATTGCCGGGAAGCCTGTTGCCGCTTGCAGGACCAGTAGAACCAGGTGCGACGGTTACCAGGCTTCAGCATGTGCTGTGAAGGTTAAGTTGCGCCTGGTAGATAGCTTCCCGACAGTCCGGGTGCCCGCCTTTGGCAAGATCGAGGTTAGCACCGCTCTGTGGCCTGCGCCATAGTTTTCTGGAAATTTAATTTCGCAATGTGAAATCCTTGTTACGGGGCCGTCACCGCCCGGCAGTCACATTTAGCTGCGAGCCCGGTGCCATTGACGGGCCGCCTGCAGCGCCCCTACGCTGATCCCCAGCCGCAGCTGCCCTCCGCCGCGGCCACCTGGATCAGCAGACAGGGCTTCACTGAGCTGGCATCGCCATATTGACTCCCAGCCAAAGGAATCCAATGACCCTCGTCCCCCACAGTCCAGCCTCCCGCCTCTGGATCAAGAATCCGCAGGCCGCCTTCACCGCCAATGCGCTCGACGCCTCGGGCGGCCTGGTGGTCAGCGAAGGCATCATCGTGGAGGTTCTTGCTGCGGGCCAGCAGCCCTCGGCACCATGCCAAAACACCTTCGACGCCGGCAACCACGTCCTGCTGCCCGGCCTGATCAACACCCACCACCACTTCTACCAGACCCTCACCCGCGCTTGGGGCCCGGTTGCTAATGCGCCCCTCTTCCCCTGGCTGCAGAACCTCTATCCGGTTTGGGCCCGGCTCACTCCCAAGGACCTGGAACTGGCCACCACCGTGGCACTTGCCGAACTCCTGCTCTCCGGCTGCACCACCGCAGCCGACCACCACTACCTCTTCCCGGACGGATTGGAACACGCCATCGATATTGAAGTGGACGTGGTGCGCGGGCTGGGCATGCGGGCCACTTTGACCCGGGGTTCCATGACGCTGGGAACGGACGACGGCGGCCTGCCGCCCCAGTCCACGGTGCAGGCTCCGGAGGTGGTGCTGGAGGACAGCGAACGGCTGATCGGCCAGTACCACGAGCGCGGCGCCGATGCCGTCATCCAGATTGCGCTGGCCCCGTGCTCTCCCTTCTCCGTGACCAAGGAAATCATGGCCGAAAGCGCCCTGCTGGCGGAGCGGCTGGACGTCCGGCTGCACACCCACCTCGCCGAAACCCTGGACGAGGAGGAATTCTGCAAGGAGATGTTCGGCCTGCGCACCGTCGACTACCTGGACAGCGTGGGCTGGTTGACCGACCGCACCTGGCTGGGCCACGGCATCCACTTCAGCGATGCCGAGATCGCCAGGCTGGGAGCCGCGGGCACCGCCGTCGCGCATTGCCCTACCTCAAACATGCGGCTGGCATCCGGCACCGCGCGGGTCCTGGAACTGGAGGATGCGGGAGTCCCCGTGGGGCTGGGAGTGGACGGGTCGGCGTCGAACGATGCCTCCAATATGATCCTCGAAGCCCGGCAGGCGCTGTACCTGCAGCGGCTCCGCTACGGGGCAGACGTCCCCGTGGAGCGCGCGCTTGCGTGGGCAACGCGCGGCTCCGCGGCCGTCCTGGGCCGGGACGGACTGGGGCAGCTGGCACCCGGGATGCAGGCAGACCTGGCCCTGTTCCGGCTGGACGATCTTCGCTTCTCGGGCAGCCACGATCCCATCGCCGCACTTCTGCTGTGCGCGGCGGACCGGGCAGACCGGGTGATGGTGGGTGGCCAATGGCGCGTGGTGGACGGGCAGATTCCGGGACTGGACATCGCAGGGCTCATCGCGGAGCACTCCGCCGCAGCCCGGAGGCTGGTAAACGGCTAGGCCCTGGGCACTTCGGTACCTGCCCGCTCTGGCTGCGACATCCGATCGTTGCTAGCGTGGCGGCATGAGCCCGTCGAAGACTCCGGCCGAAATCCTTGACATTGATGGTGCCGAGGTCCGGATCTCGAGTCCGGACAAGGTAGTGTTCCCCGAGCCCGGGCTGACGAAGCTCGACCTCGTGCGCTACTACCTCGCCGTTGCCGACGGCGCTCTGCGCGGTGCCGGCGGCAGGCCCATGGTGCTCAAGCGCTTTCCGAAGGGCATCGACGCCGAGGCGTTCTTCCAGAAACGCGTGCCTGAGAACCATCCCGACTTCATCGACACAGCCACCCTGCAGTACGCGTCCGGTACCTCGGCTGAAGAAGCCGTCATCCGGAATGCTGCGGGGCTGGCGTGGGTAGTGAATCTTGGCTGCCTGGACCTCAACCCGCACCCCGTGCGCGCCGAGGACCTTGAGCATCCCGACGAGCTCCGCGTGGACCTGGATCCAATGCCCGGCGTCGACTGGTCCCAGATCGTCGACGTTGCGTATGTGGCGCGGGAGGTGCTCGTCGATATGGGACTGGCTGGGTGGCCCAAGACGAGCGGGTCCCGAGGGCTGCACATCCTGGTACGCATCGCACCCAAGTGGTCCTACCGCGACGTGCGGCTCGCAGCCGAGACCCTCGCCCGGGAGGTGGAGAACCGCGCGCCGGGCCTGGCCACCGCGCGGTGGTGGAAGGAGGAGCGCGGCGAGAGCGTCTTCGTGGACTTCAACCAGAATGCCAAGGACCGCACCGTGGCATCGGCATACTCAATCCGGCCGCTGCCCGACGCCAGGGTCTCCACGCCGCTCACCTGGGACGAGGTCCGCTCCGCCCGGCCGGAACAGTTCACGGTACTGACCGTGCCCGAACGCTTCGCAGAAAAGGGCGATCCACATGAAGGCATCGACGACGCGGTCGGCTCACTCGAGAGCCTCCTCGCGCTGGCGAAGGAGCTCGGGCCCGCCGAGAAGCCACCGCGCGGCGGCGACGGCTCGGGCCGCCGGCAGTCGGTGATGCCGCTCATCGAGGTGGCCCGCACCAAGACCAAACCCGGGGCGCTCGCGGCGCTGGATGAGTGGAAGAGCCGGCATACCGACGTCGTACCCGAACTTCATCCCGCCGACGTGCTCGTTGACGGCATGCGCGGATCAAGTTCGCTCTGGTACCGGGTGCGGGTGAACCTGCAGCACGTGCCCGAAGCCAAGCGTCCGCCGCAGGAGGAACTCATCGCTGACTACGACCCCTGGGCCGGCAAGGAATGGCCCGGGCGGCCTGCTTCCTGACACCGGCGACGCACACTCGGCCTGGCGACACACCAAATACTTGAGGACACGGAAATGGCCTGGCGACACCCGAATTCGGGTGTCGCCAGGCCATTTCCGTGTCCTCAGTGAACATTCGAGTCGTCAGCGGCGTTGGGAACGCGCGCCGAAGCCCGGAAGGGCGTGGACCCAGCGTGAGAACCGGCCCTGAACATGCTCACGGTCTGCCGGCAGATAGAAGTCCGGATCCGTTCCGCCTCCGAGGGGGAGGTAGAACTCCTGAACTGAGGGTGCCGCCGTGTGTGCCGGTGCAACCGGCGTGTCCTGCTGGTACATCTGATCCTCCTCCGAGGGGTTGGCGGGTTTGCATAACTTCCGCAAAGTGGAAAGTAACTTCTGCTATGTGAAATAGCTTAGGCTCCAGGCGCAGGGTTCGTCAACGGCCTCGCAGGCCGTCAGTCACAAACTGATTTTTCAGATTGTGATGTACACCACCGCACTGCTGGGCTATTCTGGAAACCAACTCGTGGCGCAAGTCACGTAACCTGGGAGCAGCAGGCAGGGTCGTAATGAGCTGGCATCAATTGATGTCGGCTCATTTTTTGTTGGGCCGACGGTACTAGAAACGCGTGGGAAACGCGCGCTTAATTTCTATGTGGAACTTTGTCCCACATACCTGAAGTTGGGAATCAGACCATGAGCAGCAACATCATCCTCGGCCACAACCAGTACGGAAAGGCCGAAGTCCGGGTCGTCAAGATCACCCGCGACACCGACCGCCACGAGATCGAAGACCTGAACGTCACCTCGCAGTTGCGCGGCGACTTCGAGGCCGCCCACCGGGAAGGCGACAACGCCCACGTGGTGGCAACCGACACCCAGAAGAACACGATTTACGCCTTTGCCCGTCAAGGCGTTGGCTCCCCCGAAGCCTTCCTCCTGCGCCTCGGAGAGCACTTCACCTCCAGCTTCGACTGGGTCACCGGCGGCCGCTGGGAAGCCGAGTCCTACAGCTGGGACCGGATTCAGGCCCACGGCAGCGAACACGACCATTCCTTCGTGCGCAACGGCCAGGAAGTCCGCACCGCCGTCCTGGTCCGCGACGGCGCCGCAACCCACCTGATCTCAGGGCTCAAGGACCTTACCGTCCTGAAGTCCACGCAGTCCGGCTTCGTGGGCTACCCCAAGGACAAATACACCACGCTCCCTGAAACCACGGACCGCATCCTGGCCACCGACGTTTCCGCCCGCTGGCGCTTCAAGACCGGAACTGACTTCAGCGCCCTGGACTTCAACAAGAGCTACGAGGACGTCAAGGGCCTCCTGCTCGAAGGCTTCACGGAGAAGTATTCCCACGCCCTGCAGCAGACCCTGTTCGATATGGGCACCAAGGTCCTTCAAGCCCACAGCGAGATCGATGAGATCAAGTTCTCCATGCCCAACAAGCATCACTTCCTGGTGGACCTCTCGCCGTTCGGCCTCGACAACCCCAACGAGGTCTTCTTCGCCGCCGACCGCCCCTACGGCCTGATCGAGGCCACCGTCCAGCGCGACGACGCCACCCCGGCGGACATCGCCTGGTCCGGCATCGCCGGTTTCTGCTAGGCCCCGCGAACACCATCCACATCAGCCCCGCCCCCGGAGATTCTGTCCACTTAAAGCGCCTTCCGGACTCCCACCTTTATGGACAAGAACTCCAGGGCGGGGCACTCCTAAGCCCCACATTTATAGCCAGACCACGTTAGCCAGACAAAGACGTCTGCCATGAACCAGAAAGTCTGCCGTGAACTTCAAAAAACCAAGCCTGGCCGCCAAATCCGCCCGCAAGCCCTCTGACCGCCCCGAAGACCAGCGCCTCTCCATTGGCAGCAGCTTCGCCTACGGCTTCCAGCATGTCCTCACCATGTACGGCGGCATCATCGCCCCGCCATTGATCATTGGCGCCGCGGCCGGCATGTCCTCCCAGGACATCGGCCTGCTCATTGCCGCGTGCCTCTTCGTGGGCGGCCTCGCCACCGTCCTGCAGACCGTCGGCATCCCGTTCTTCGGCTCAAAGCTGCCGCTCGTCCAGGGCGTCTCATTTGCCGGTGTCTCCACCATGGTGGCGATCGTCCACGGCGGCGGGGGCATCCAGTCAGTCTTCGGCTCGGTGATCGTGGCCTCGCTGATCGGCCTGGCCATCACCCCGTTGTTCTCCAAGATTATTCGGTTCTTCCCACCAGTGGTCACCGGAACAGTCATCACCACCATCGGCCTGACGCTGATGCCGGTCGCCGCCAACTGGGCGATGGGCGGCAACAGCAAGGCACCGAACTACGGCAGCATGGCGAACATCGGCCTCGCCGCCGCCACCATGGCCATTGTGCTGCTGCTCAGCAAGGTGGGCAGCGCCACCATCTCGCGGCTCTCCATCCTGCTGGCCATGATCATCGGAACGGTCATCGCGTTTGTTACCGGCATGGCAGATTTCTCCAAGGTGGGACAGGGCGAGATCGTCGCGTTTCCCACACCGTTCGCCTTCGGCCCGCCGACGTTCCATATCGCGGCCATCATCTCCATGCTCATCGTCATCCTGGTGACGCTGACCGAGACTTCGGCTGACATCATCGCCGTCGGCGAGATCGTGGGCACCAAGGTTGATTCCCGGCGCATCGGCGACGGCCTGCGGGCCGATATGCTCTCCAGCGCCATCTCGCCGCTCTTTGGCTCGTTCACGCAGAGCGCCTTTGCCCAGAACGTTGGCCTGGTAGCCATCACCGGCATCAAGAGCCGCTTCGTGGTCACCGCCGGCGGCATCATCCTGGTGATTCTCGGCCTGCTGCCCGTACTGGGCCGGGTGGTCGCAGCGGTGCCCACACCCGTCCTGGGCGGGGCCGGCGTCGTACTCTTCGGAACAGTGGCCGCGAGCGGCATCCGCACCCTGTCCAAAGTGGAGTACCGGAACAACATGAACCTGATCATCGTGGCGGCGTCCATCGGCTTCGGCATGATTCCCATCGCCGCACCGGCCTTCTACGACCAGTTCCCGTCCTGGTTCGGCACGATCTTCCACTCCGGCATCAGCTCCGCCGCCGTGATGGCCATTCTGCTGAACCTGCTCTTCAACCACCTCAAGGCCGGCAACTCGGAAAACCAGTCGGTCTTTGTCGCGGGCACGGGACGCGTGGTCCGCGAGGAGGATCTCAAGTGCTTGGCCGACGGCGACCGTTACGAAGGCGGCAAGCTGATCGACTGCGACGGCAAGGAAGTCCCGGTGGAATCGTCGTCAAAGTCTGACCACTAGCTGGCAGGAGAAACCCCCGGCACCTCAGGTGCCGGGGGTTTCAACGGGGTGGGCGCCCTCAGACGGCCAGCGGTACAGGATGAATTTCATCCGCAGGATGGCCGGAGCGTTCGTGGATAATCCTGACCGCATCCGCTGAAGGGGCTTCGGACAGGCAATAGACCAGGCCCGATTCCGGATCCGCCCACGCCTGCTTGAAGTCAACATGCTCGTCGTCCTGGATTGCCAGGTCCGCGTTATGGGCTTCCCGCAGTTGCTCCGCAGTGATTCCCACCATGTTGTGATGAACGTCCATAAATTGCGCCATGATAGCCTCCGCCGGGTCCAAATCCTATGGGATGGGGCTGATGCTACGCCCACCCCTGAACCCGGTCAACGGCTCCGGAAATACCCTTCCTCCGAGGCCTCACCTGTACGTTGACGCGCCCGTAGGGGGTGGGGTCAGTTGCGGTTGAACTCGTCCGAAATTGCCTGGGCCGCCTCGCGCAGCATGGGCACCGCCCGCTCGCCGAAGGACGCGTCCACGCGGGATACCGGCCCGGACACGGAGATGGCTGTGGGGGTGGGAGCATTAGGCACGGCCATGGCAAAGCAGCGCACGCCAAGCTCCTGCTCTTCCTCATCGATGGAGTAGCCGCGTTCCCGGATTTTGCCCAGGTCCGCCAGCAGGGACTCGATGTCGCCGATGCTCTTCGAGGTGGGAGTGGGCATCCCCGTGCGGGCCACTATGCCGCGGACAACGTCGTCGTCGAGCTGGGCCAGGATCGCCTTGCCCACGCCGGTGTCATGCGTGTGGGCCCGGCGACCCACCTCGGTGAACATGCGCATGGAATGCAGGGACGGCACCTGGGCGACGTAAATGACCATGTCCGAATCGAGGACAGCCATGTTGGAGGTCTCCCCCAGCCGGTCCACCAGGGTCTTCAGCTGCGGCCGGGCCACGGCGCCCAACTGCTTATTGGCGCCTTCGCCAAGCCGGATGAGCCGTGGGCCCAGGGCATACCGGCGGTTAGGCAGCTGGCGGATATACCCCAGCGTGACCAGGGTGCGCAGCAGCCTGTGAATCGTGGGAAGCGGCAAATCAGTGGAGGACGAGAGTTCGCTGAGCGTCACTTCTCCGCCGGCATCCGTGATCAGTTCCAAGAGTTCGAAGACGCGCTCTACGGACTGCACGCCTCCAGAGGCTTTTTCAGCCATGTACCAGTCTCCTGAGGACTCGATTTCCGACAACTCTTATCCGCATCGTGAAAAGAATTGCCCTAGATGTCCCAAGATACATCACGGCTGGACCCGAGTCGACGAACCTCATAGGCTTGTAATTCCACAAAGTAGATAATAATATCCATAATACGAAATCTTTAGATCAGCACCGAGCCCGGCGACGGGCCTACCAGGAGGACATTCAATGGCGAACCCGAGCCCCGGAAATTCGATCACCCTGCGCGTGGAAGCACCGTCCAGCTTCTCCGCGACCAGCGAACTGGCCGCAGCCGTCGGAGCGGCCGGCGCAGCCATCACCGCCTTGGACGTCACCGAGTCCCACCACGAGACGCTCGTTGTTGACGTCACCTGCAACACCACCGACGATGAACACGCCAACCGCGTCAAGGACGCACTGAACGCCCTCGACGGCGTCACGGTCCAGCACGTCTCTGACCGAACCTTCCTGATGCACCTGGGCGGCAAGCTCGAGGTTGTCCCCAAGGTAGCCCTGCGCAACCGTGACGACCTCTCCCGCGCCTACACTCCCGGCGTCGCCCGCGTCTGCCTGGCCATCGCCGAGGACCCGGCCGCAGCCCGCAACCTCACCGTCAAGCGGAACACGATCGCCGTCCTCACCGACGGCTCCGCGGTCCTCGGCCTGGGCAACATCGGCCCCGCCGCCGCCCTCCCGGTCATGGAGGGCAAGGCCGCCCTGTTCAAGCAGTTCGCCAACGTGGACGCCTGGCCGGTGTGCCTGGACACCCAGGACACCGAGGAAATCATCATGATTGCCAAGGCCATGGCCCCCGTCTACGGCGGCATCAACCTGGAGGACATTGCGGCTCCGCGCTGCTTCGAGATCGAGAACCGCCTCCGCGAGGAACTGGACATTCCGGTCTTCCACGACGACCAGCACGGAACGGCCATCGTCACGCTGGCCGCCCTGGTCAACGCCCTGCGCGTAGTGGGCAAGAAGCTTGCAGAAGTGAAGATTGTGGTCTCGGGCGTCGGTGCCGCCGGCTCGGCGATCATCCAGCTGCTGAAGGCACAGGGCGCCAGGCACATCATCGCCGCAGGCCGCTCCGGCGCCATCCACTCGGGCGAAAGGTACGACGACGAACACCGCGCCTGGATCGCCGCGAACACCAACGAGGATGGCTTCTCTGGCACCCTGCACGAGGCCCTGGCGGGAGCGGACGTGTTCATCGGCGTCAGCGCCCCGCACGTCATCGGCGAGGAGCAGGTTGCGTCCATGGCCGATAAGGCGATCGTTTTCGCCATGGCCAATCCGACGCCGGAAATCGATCCGGCCATCGCGTCCAAGTACGCCGCCGTGGTGGCCACCGGCCGCAGCGACTTCCCCAACCAGATCAACAATGTCCTGGCGTTCCCCGGGTTCTTCCGCGGACTCCTGGACGCCGGAGCGTCGGACATCACCCCGGAAATGCTGGTGGCCGCCGCAGAGGCTATCGCCAACCGGGTGGCTGATGATGAACTGAATGCCAGTTACATTATCCCCAGCGTCTTCGATCCCCATGTCGCCGCAGACGTCGCTAGTGCAGTATCACAAGCAGCGCACGCCGCGGCGGCAACCGCAGCAGCCAGTACAGCTCCGGATGCGGCAAAGGTTTCAGCTGAAACCCAAGCCGCCTTCGCCAACGCCTGATTCGCAGCCAACGAAAGGACCAGAAATGGCCATCACAGTCACAGACCCCCGGCCGATCGAACGCGCGGAGGAGATCCTCACCCCCAAGGCCCTGGCGTTCATCGAAGAGCTGCACAAGCGCTTCGCCGGAACCCGCAACGAGCTGCTTGCCGCCCGGGGCGCCAAGCGCCAGCGGGTCGCAGAGACAGGCAAGCTGGACTTCCTGCCGGAAACCCAGGACGTGCGCGACGGCGACTGGAAGGTTGCGGAGGCTCCGGCAGCACTGCAGGACCGCCGGGTTGAAATGACCGGACCGGCCTCGCCGGCCAAAATGGCCATCAACGCCCTGAATTCCGGCGCCAAGGTGTGGCTGGCGGACCTCGAGGATGCCAGCACGCCCACCTGGGGCAACGTGATCGACTCCATCCTGAACCTCCGCGATGCCGCCCAGGGAACCCTGAGCTACACCTCGGCCGAAGGCAAGGAATACACGCTCCGCACCGACGCGCCCCTGGCCGTTGTAGTGGCCCGTCCGCGCGGCTGGCACATGCCCGAAAAGCACCTGCTGATCGACGGCGAACCTGCCGTTGGTGCGCTCGTGGACTTCGGCCTGCACTTCTTCCACGTGGCCAAGCAGCTGGTCCTCAACGGCCACGGCCCGTACTACTACCTGCCCAAGATGGAAAGCCACCTTGAGGCCCGGCTCTGGAACGAGGTCTTTGTCTTCGCCCAGGACTTCCTTGGCCTCGGCCAGGGAACCATTCGCGCCACCGTGCTGATCGAGACCATCCCGGCTGCCTTCGAGATGGATGAGATCCTCTACGAACTGCGCGATCACGCCTCGGGCCTGAACGCCGGCCGATGGGACTACCTGTTCAGCATCATCAAGTACTTCCGCGACGCCGGCGAGGAATTTGTGCTTCCGGACCGCGCCTCGGTGGTCATGACGGCTCCGTTTATGCGCGCCTACACCGAGCTGCTGGTCAAGACCTGCCACAAGCGGGGCGCCTTCGCGATGGGCGGGATGGCCGCCGTCATCCCCAACCGCCGGCACCCCGAGGTCACCGAGGCAGCCTTCGCCAAGGTCCGGGCTGACAAGACCCGTGAGGCCAACGACGGTTTCGACGGTTCGTGGGTGGCCCACCCGGACCTGGTCCCCACCTGCCGCGAGGTGTTCGACGCCGTGCTCGGCGATAAGCCCAACCAGCTGGACAAGCAGCGCCCCGAAGTCTCAGTTACTGCAGACCAGCTGCTGGACATTGCCTCTGCTGACGGCCAGGTCACCGAGGCCGGGCTGCGCCTGAACCTGTATGTCGCCGTCGCCTACACCGCTGTATGGCTGTCCGGCAACGGCGCGGTGGCCATCCACAACCTCATGGAGGACGCCGCCACAGCTGAGATCTCCCGCTCGCAGGTGTGGCAGCAGATCCGCAACAAGTCCGTCCTGGCCGACACCGGAAACACTGTCACCCGGGAGCTGGTGGAGCGGATCCTGGGCGAGGAAACCGAACGGCTCCGCACCGAGTTCGGCGACGAAGCCTTCCGCCTCTACTACAAGCCGGCCAGCAACCTGATCGCGGACATCTGCCTCTCCGAGGACTACACGGACTTCCTCACCACCCCGGCCTACGAACTGGTGGGCTGAGGCATGGCGGTTTCCCCCACGCCGTCGCTCTCCGCGGCGGACACCGCCCACATCGACACCCAGCTGGCCGCCACCGACCGGCTGCTGGACCGCAACTACCCGGGCGACGACGGCTCTCGCCAGCCCGTGCACACGGTCTACGTCCCTGCTGACCGGTTCACGCCGTCGTTCGCCGCTGACTGGGGCTCCCAGGCCCTGGCGACGACGGCAGCCCACGGCGGGCTGGAACGTCTTGGCCGGCTGCTGGGCCAGGAGGCCGACCTCGCCGGGGCAGTCGCGTCCCGGGTCCAGGCGAAACTGGACAGCGAACCGATCGAGGACCTCCGCCTCGACTTCGAGGACGGCTTCGGGGACAGGGGCGACGACGCCGAGGACGCCGCCGCTGTTGCTGCGGCCGCCGCCGTGGCCACCGCCGTCGCGGCTGGGTCTGCGCCCCCGTTCATCGGGATACGGTTCAAATGCTTCGAGGCTCCCACCCGGGCCCGCGGCCTGCGCACCCTCGACCTGTTCATGTCCGGGCTGGCGGCGGCAGGCGAACTGCCCGCAGGACTCATCCTGACACTGCCCAAGGTCACCACCGTTGCGCAGGTGCAGGCCATGGATTACGCCGTCTCGCGGCTGGAGGAAGTCCATGGGTTGCCGGCCGGCCGGCTGCGGTTCGAGGTCCAGGTTGAAACCCCGCAGCTGATCCTCGGCCCTGAGGGAACCTCCCCTGTGGCGCAGCTGCCGCACGCGGTCCCTGGCCGGATCAGCGGCCTGCACTACGGCACGTACGACTACTCTGCATCGCTGCAGATTTCGGCCGAGTACCAGTCCATGGAGCACCCCGTGGCGGACTTCGCCAAGGAAGTCATGCAGCTGGCCGTGGCCGGGACGGGCATACGCCTCTCCGACGGTTCCACCAATATCATCCCGGTGGGCGACAACGTCCTGCACGCCTGGCAGCTGCACGGCCGGCTGGTCCGGCGGTCGCTGGAACGCGGGTACTACCAGGGCTGGGACCTGCACCCGGCGCAGTTGCCCAGCCGCTTTGCCGCTACCTATGCGTTCTACCGGCAGGGCCTCCCTGCCGCCGCCGCGCGCCTGCGCAACTACGTCGAACGCACGGAAGGCGGGGTCATGGATGAACCCGCCACCGCCCGTGCGCTGGCCGCATTCGTCCTGCGCGGCGTGCAGTGCGGCGCCGTTGGTAGCGATGAAGTCCAGGCGCTGGCCGGCGTCGGACTTTCCCAGCTGACGGCACTGGCGCACCCGCGGCTGGCACAACCAACTTCCCACTGATTAGGAGCATTCACATGGGCAAGTACTACTACCCACAGGGCGGCCTGCCGCCGCAGACCCACCTCACCACGGAACGGGCCATCGTCACGGAGGCTTACACGGTCATTCCCAAGGGCGTCATGACCGACATCGTCACCTCCAACCTGCCGGGGTTCTCCAAAACGCGGTCCTGGATCATCGCCCGTCCCATCTCAGGCTTCGCTACCACGTTCTCGCAGCTGATCGTGGAGATCGGCCCGGGCGGCGGTGCCCCTAAAGCCGAGTTCGAGGCCGGCGTCGAAGGCGTCATCTTCGTCACCAAGGGCAAGGTCAACCTGACCCTGGACGGCGAGCTGCATCCGCTCGAAGAGGGCGGTTATGCGTACCTTGCGGCCGGTTCGGAGTGGGGCGTGGAGAATGTCTCGGACGACATCGTCTCCTTCCACTGGATCCGGAAGGCGTACGAGCGACTTGAGGGTTACGAAGCCAAGTCCTTCGTGACCAACGAGAAGAACGTGGAGCCAACTCCGATGCCTGACACGGACGGCGCCTGGAAGACCACCCGCTTCACGGACTCCAGCGACCTCGCCCACGACATGCAGGTCAACATCGTCACCTTCCAGCCCGGCGGTGTGATCCCGTTCCCGGAAACCCACGTCATGGAGCATGGCCTGTATGTCCTGGAGGGCAAGGCCATGTACCTGCTCAACAACGACTGGGTGGAGGTGGAGGCGGGCGACTTCATGTGGCTGCGCGCCTTCTGCCCGCAGGCCTGTTACGCGGGTGGTCCGGGCGAGTTCCGTTACTTGCTGTACAAGGACATGAACCGCCAGGTCCGCCTGACCTAGCCACCCTGTCCCAACTAGGTAGCAGTAGATGTCGTTTTGAGGGCTCAAAACAGCATCTGCTGCTACCTAGTTGGGTTAAAAGGGGGGACTCGTGGCATTGACTTCCACACCCGGCACGGCCAATATCTTTACTAGCCAGCCCCGGGGCGCTGCCCACACCGCCGAGGGAACCGGCCCTTGTGGCCTACCCCGCTGCTGGCGCTGCTCGTCCGGAAGAAGGTATTCCGTGGCGCGGGTCACTAAAGCTGGGCGATCGTACACCGCACCTAAATTGAAACCAGGCCGGCACAGCCCGCCTGCAGGTGAAGAGGTACCCACCATGAAGTGGAAGAAGACCACTCTTGCCGCCGCAACCTTCGTTGCGGTTGGCACCTTGGCAACAAGCAGCATCGCAACCGCCACTCCGGGATCAGGCTCGGCACCGTCCACGCCGCTTGTCATCGGCACGCTGGACGGACCGCAGAAGACCGAAGCGGACGGCATCGAATTCAAGACAAAGGGTGATGTCGCGGTCGTCGATTTCGAGCTGACGTACAACCCATTGGGCTATTCGGGATGGCATGCGCACCCCGGAATCGTGATTGCCACAGTCAAGTCAGGCCAAGTCCAGCGCCGGTTGGGTTGCGAACCCGCCCAGACCTTCAACGTTGGCGATACATTCACCGAGGTCGGACCCCACTTCGTGAGCAACCCCAGCGACACGACGCCGGCCGTGCTTTCGATCACCCAGATCGTTCCCGCCAGCGACGTGGGTGCCAGGAGGATAGACCTGCCGGATCCTGGCTGCTAGGCCTGCAACGCAGCGGAAGGCCGGTGCAGGCTTCAGGCGGCCTTGCCCCGCCTGCGGCCGGCGAGGAGCATTGAGGTACCGGCGTTGCGGTTCCGCGCCGCAGCGCCGGCCCGAAAGGTCTGCCCAGCATGAACGGAACCAGGCTCAATCGCACAGTAAGAAGAATCGCTGCTGCGATGACCGCAGCGATGATGGTCCTCGCCTTCGGCGCGTGCACAGGCGAACCCCCTCCTCCTGATCGCAGGGAAACACCGGGACGCTATGCAGCCTTGGAGGAGTTCAGCCGACGGATGATCGAGGACGGCGCCCCCGCCGTACTCATCGAAGCGAAGCACGGCGGCGAGACGTGGAACCACGCGGCCGGCGTCCGAAACCTGGAAACCCGCGAAGCCGCCACGGTCTCAGACGCGTACAGGGTGGGGAGCATCACCAAGTCCATGGTTGCCGTCTCGGTCATGAAGCTGGTGGAGGAAGGCAAAGTGGACCTGGACGAACAGGTCAGCACCTACCTCCCGGAGTTCGGAAGTGTCCTCCATCCGCCCGGCCCCGTGACGGTACGCCAACTCCTGATCCACGAATCCGGGATGCCCGAATTTTTCTTTCCGCTGCTGGCCTCAGGACCGCTGCAGGATCTCATGAACAGGCCACTCAGCCTGGAACAGCAATTGGCATTCGCTGCCACGGTTCCCTGGGAACGCAAGCTCGCACAGAGCTTCGAATACTCCAGTTCAAATTACGCAGCGCTCGGCCTGATGGTCCAGCGGCTCCGTGGCAAAAGCATCAGCTCGGTGTTGGATGAGGACATTGCCAGACCCTTGGGGCTTAAGTCGACAAGCCTCCCCCGGCCCGGAGACGAACCGGCCACCATGGTCCATGGCTACATCACTATCAACGGCGAGCGCCTGGACGTGACCCGGCCGGCCTGGCTATCAGAACTGGCCGCCGGCGGCGCAGTATCCACGGTGTCGGAGGTCAACGCCTTTTACGCGGCCCTGCTGCAGGGCAGGCTCGTGAGCAGCGAGAGCCGGACCGAGATGCTGCGGCAGGACAGCGATTTTTATGGCTTCGGCCTCTTCAAATGGAACGACACCTGCATCAACCGGCTGTACCACGGCCATACCGGCGACATCGACGGCTATGGAACAGTTTCCATGACGAGCGAAGACGGTTCCCGGCAGCTCACCATTGCCGTGGCCTACCCGCCGGAACCACCCACTGTGTCGGTCAATCCGCTGATTGAAGAGCTGCAGGCCCTGGCCGAACAGGTGCTGAACTCCCTCTGCTGAACCCGACCGGGTTTCTGGCAGCAGAAGGGCTTGCCTGCCGCTCCCAATGAGGGAAGCATTCAAAACATGCTGACGATCGGAACCACCGTTATTGGAGTGCAGGACGTTGCCCGTTCCACCGCTTTCTGGTGCGACGCGCTGGGGTACGTCCCCCGGGAGGACGGCGATGACACGTGGGTTGTACTGATACCGCACGGTGGTGGCGGCGGTGCGCGGATTGCCCTGATGCTCAGCGAAACCCCCGTGCAGGAACACCCCCGGATTCATCTGGATCTCTACGCGGACAACCAAACTGCCGAGGTTGCCCGCCTGCTGGACCTTGGCGCCTCACGTGCGGACTGGGACCTGTACCCCGAGGATCCTGACTTCGTTGTGCTGGAGGATCCGGACGGGAACCGGTTCTGCGTGGTGGATGTGGCCCGGTCCTGAGCCCTCCGGACCCGGAAGATCATCCCCCCGGGTTGAGGACCACTTTGATGCAGCCGTCTTCTTTCTTCTGGAACTTCTCATACAACGCCGGCGCGCCGTCCAGGCCCGAACGGTGGGTGACCAGATCCATCACACCCAGCGGATCGGCGTCGTCCTCCACCAAGGGAAGAAGGTCATCCGTCCAGCGTCGGACATTGCACTGGCCCATGCGCAGCTGGATCTGCTTGTCGAACATGCTCAGCAGGGGCATCGGGCTCGCCTGGCCGCCATAGACTCCGCTGAGCGAGACGGTACCACCGCGGCGGACAGCGTCCAGGGCCGTATGCAGGGCGGCAAGCCGGTCCACGCCCGCGGTTTCCATGGCCTTCTGCGCAAGCTTGTCCGGCAGGAGCCCCAAGGCCTGGTGGGCGAACCCGGCAACGGGTGAACCGTGCGCTTCCATGCCGACGGCGTCAACCACGGCGTCGGGGCCCCGCCCCTCCGTCATGTCCCGCAGCTCCTCGGCGAGGTCCTTGCCGTAGTCGAGGGTGTCCACGCCGTGCCGTGCTGCCATGGCGCGCCGCTCCGGAACCGGATCAACGCCAATGACGCGCAGGCCCTTGTGCACACCGATCCGGGCCGCGAACTGGCCGACCGGGCCCAAACCGAAGACGGCCAAAGTGCCGCCGGGGTGGACATCGGCATACTCCACCCCCTGCCAGGCTGTGGGAAGGATGTCGGAGAGGAAGAGGTAGCGTTCATCGGGCAGTTCCTGGCCCACTGTGACCGGTCCGTAGTCGGCATGCGGCACGCGAAGGTATTCGGCTTGGCCCCCTGGTACCGAGCCGTACAGTTCGGAGTAGCCGAACAGGGCGGCTCCTGAGCCCTTCTCCTTGACCTGCGTGGTCTCGCATTGGGACTGCAGGCCCCGGCGGCACATGTAGCAGTGGCCGCAGGAAATATTGAAGGGAATGACCACCCGGTCTCCCTTCCGGAGATGGGTGACGGCGCTTCCCACTTCCTCCACGACGCCCATGGGTTCGTGCCCGATCACGTCACCCTTGTGCATGTATGGCCCCAGGACTTCATATAGGTGCAGGTCCGACCCGCAGATCGCCGTGGAGGTAATTCTCACGATGGCGTCTGTTGGGTCCTGGATCACAGGGTCCGGCACTTCTTCCACGCTCACGGAGCGCTTGCCTTGCCACGTCAATGCCCTCATCTTCTGCCTTCCTCTGGGTGCCGGGTCTCCGGCCGATCATCCGACGCTAGCCCTTTTTGCAAAATAAAGTAAGCAGACTGACTAAATTTCCTTGTGGTGGGACGGCAAGCCTCCTAGCGTAAGAAGCACATGGATTTTTGCATCACACGAACGAGCGGGAAAGGACCGTCATGTCGCTGTACCAGCCGGAACCTGTTGAGATTTCCACCCGGATGCGTCCTGGAGAGTGGACCGAATCCAGCCTGGAGGAACTGGTCACCACGTACCGCGCAAAAATCCTGGCCATGGGCGCCAGCGTCGCCGAAGTGGTGACTGACGTGGACCGCAACGACGACGGCTCCGTTAAAGTTGTTGTGTCCTGGGCGAAGCCGGCGGTAGCCGACGACACCGCCGCCGAAGGAACGCCAACGGGCTAAAAGCATCGCCAAGCGGGCCACGAAACCGGGTCAACCCGCCGGCGTCAACCTACCGGCGTCAGCCCACCGGCGAGGACGCCGTCAGCAGGCTGCCGATGGCACTGTCCTGAAGGTTTTCCAGAAGGTCGCGCGGGCCGGCGTAGACCTGGACCGCACCGGCATCCCTGAGTTCCGCGGCACTTGTTCCGCCGCAGGTCACGGCAATGGCCGGGATGCCGAGGGCTGCTGCGGCCTGCATGTCCCACACCGCATCACCGACGTATACGGCGTCGGCTGGCCTGACCCCCAACGCCTCCAGCGCGGCGATCAGGATATCCGGCGCAGGCTTGCTTGCCTTGGCATCATTGGCACTGGTTGCCGCATGAATATGGGCGTCAGCTCCCAGGGCCCGCCGTGTCGCCAGGAGGTCCTGGGTTCGGGCGGACGACGCGAGGGCCACAGCCAAGCCTCCGGCGTGGCATTGCGCCAGGAGGTCCCTGGCTCCGTCAAAGGCGCGCAGGGCTGGCCAGTTGGATGCAAAGATCGCTGCATGGCTGGCGAGGATCTCGGCGTCGGAATCCTTATCCCGGCCTGAGGGCAGGAGGCTGTCCACCAAGCGGTCGCCACCCATGCCGACGCAATGGTGGATAGAGGCCATTGGCACGTCGTAGCCCTGCTGCCGGAATGCCTGCCACCAGGCCAGCGTATGGAAGTAGGAGGAGTCCACCAAGGTTCCGTCCACATCGAACAGGACGCCCCGGCGGCGCCCCCTTGAGGCCGCCGGGCCAAGGTGCTGGGAGTCCATCAGCCAGCGGCAGCCCGCGTAGCCCCCGAAACCCTCCTGGTCCGCGCGGAAGTTTCCTCCTTGGCGGAGTTCACCGGCCGAACGCGTTCACGGATCACCGTACCGGCACCGTCACGGCTGCGGTCCCGGATCAGCCCGGTCCCGGCAATCTCGCGCGCCATGGCAACACCGGCCACCGCGGCACGTTTTGTGGGAAACGTCACTGAAATAGCCATCAGGTCCCCCGCCCCGTCCAACATCCTGACTCTATAGCCACCGTCAGGTGCATCCACCAGTTCAAAATAACCGGCCATTCCAATCACCCCTCCGTCAGTCACTGCGCTGTGCTGGGAGCGCGCTGTGCTTGTCTTAGTAAGTATACTTACTGATTCCTTCGGGGAGAAGTGCTGCAATCCCCCCATTGCAAGCAGTCACGCCACATTCTCCGTTTCCGGCGGTATGGGCGTATCACTCCGGCGAACCGTATCCTGATGCAGCTCAAGCGCGCTAGTCACAAGCCCAAAGTGGCTGAAGGCCTGCGGAGTGTTTCCGAGCTGGCGCCCTGCCCTGACGGCCCACTCCTCACTGAGCAGCCCCACGTCATTGCGCAGTCCAAGGAGCCGCTCAAACAGCTGGGTAGCCTCACTGCGGCGGCCGGCGCCCAGGAGCGCCTCCACCATCCAGAACGAACACGCCAGGAACACGCCCTCGTCCCCGGGAAGGCCGTCGTCGCTCTCCGCCGGGCGGTAGCGGAGCACGAATCCGTCTTCGGTCAGCTCGCTCAGGATCGCATCGATGGTGCCCACCACCCGGGGATCGTCCGGCGGCAGGAACCCCACGCGCGGGATGAGCAGGAGGCTCGCATCAAGTTCCGGACGGCCGTAGGACTGGGTGAACGTGTTCCGTCCAGCATCGAAGCCGTTGGCCATGACGTCTTGGTGGATAGTGTCCCGCAGCGCCTCCCAGCGCTCCGCGGGCCCGGGCAAGCCGGACTCCCGGACTCCCTTCACCATGCGGTCTGCGGCCACCCAGGCCATGACTTTCGAATGCGTAAAGTGGCGGCGGGGGCCGCGCATCTCCCAAAGACCGTTGTCCGGCTGGTCCCAGATGGTCTCCAGGTGCTGCATGAGGGCGACTTGGACATCCCACGCCTCGTCGGTGTGTTTCAGCAGCGAATTCCTGGTCAGTGACAGGCAGTCCAGCACCTCGCCCCACACGTCCAGCTGGAGCTGCTCCGCGGCGCCGTTCCCGATCCGCACCGGGCTGGAGCCTTCATAACCGGCCAGCCAGGGCAGTTCCATTTCCGGAAGCCGCCGCTCGCCATGGATTCCGTACATGATCTGAAGGTCAGCGGGGTCGCCGGCGACTGCCCTGAGCAGCCAGTCCCGCCAGTCTGCGGCCTCCGCGGTGTATCCCGCCGCCAGCAGTGCCTGCAGCGTCATGGTCGCGTCCCGCAGCCAGCAATAGCGGTAGTCCCAGTTGCGGGGGCCGCCCAGCTGTTCCGGCAGCGATGTGGTCACGGCGGCAACAATCCCCCCGGTCGGCGCGTAGGTCAGGGCCTTGAGGGTCACCAGCGAGCGCACGACGGCGTCCCGGTACTTCCCCGTGACTGTGCACTGGCTGGTCCAGCCACGCCAGAACGCGGTGGTGGTGCTCAATACTTCCTCGGCGTCGACGGTCATGGGCCGCTGGACGTGGCTCGGTGCCCACGTCAGCACGAAGGGAACCTTCTGGCCTTCATCGACGGTGAAGTCGCTGACGGTGTGCATGTTCTCGCCGCGCACGGGCGCCCCGGTCACAAAATAGACGGCGTCCGGCCCGGCGATGGCGTGGATGCCGTGCTCGTCCTTGCGGACCCAGGGCACAATGTGCCCGTAGTCGAAGCGCAACGCCAGCTCGCTGTGCATCCTGACGCTGCCGCTGACGCCCTCCACGATGCGCACGATGTCAGCCACCTCGTCGCGGGGTGGCATGAAGTCAATCACCCGGACGGTGCCTTCGGGGGTTTCCCACACGGTTTCCAGGACTAGGGTTCCCTCGCGATAGCTGCGCCGGGTGCAGGTCCCGCCGGCCGCAGGCGCCAGCAGCCAACGGCCGGCTTCCGGCGTGTCCAGGAGTGCATTGAAGCAGGCCGGAGAGTCAAACCGCGGCAAGCACAGCCAGTCGATGGATCCGGAAGTGCTCACCAGCGCTCCGGTGTGAAGGTCCCCGACCACCGCATAATCTTCAATTCGCGCCATTCCCATACACTGCCACACGTACCTCCGCGGCCGAAGGTTCAAGGGGTGTAGCCTGAAATCAAGGTAAAGCAGCTGCCTGTGGCCACCCGTGGTGGCCGCCAGCAGGCCAGGTTCTTCAGTACCAGCCAGCAACAGCGGAGGCATACCTTGGAACAGCCAGCTACGCACAGCCTCGTCATCGAGAAAATACAGGATCTCCTCCTGGACACCCAGGACGTGGAGGACTTCCTGAACGAACTGGCGACTTTCTCGGCAGAGAACCTTTCCGGTCCACGGGGCGAAGTCCTGTGCGGCATTACATTGCTCCGCCACCGGACAGCGGCCACCGTGGCGAGCAGTGGCCCTAGGGCCCGACTGCTTGACGAACTGCAGTACGAGTATGGCGACGGGCCGTGCCTCCAATGCGCCAGGGAAGGGGTGGTGGTGCACATCAGGGACTTCACCACAGAAACGCTGTGGCCGGACTACGCTGCCACCGTGCTGAACCACGGGATCCGGTCCGTCCTGGCCATCCCATTCGAGCTCTCCGGCGACGACGCCAAGGCAGGTATCAACCTCTACTCCGACCGCGCGGGCGTCTTCGATTCCAGCGCCGTTGAGCATGCACTCGGCTACGTGTCCCAGGCTTCCAAGGGAATGCGCCTTGCCGTCCGGCTGGCCCAGCATACGGATACTGCTGCCAACCTGAAGGCGGCACTGGACTCACGCACGGTGATCGATACAGCGGTGGGGATCATCATCGGACAGAACCGCTGCACCCAGGACGAGGCGATGGAACTGATCAAATCCGCCTCCAGCACGCGCAACATGAAACTGCGCGACGTGGCCCTGGCCATAGTGGAATCCGCAGGCGGCGGCACGCTCAAGACCCATTTCAGCTGACATGGCCATCCACATTGGAACATCCGGCTGGAGCTATGACCACTGGGAGAACGTGCTGTACCCGCCAGGGCTGCCCGCCCGCGACAGGCTTCAGTACTACGTGTCCCGCTTCAGCACGGTTGAGCTGAACGCGAGCTTTTACCGCTGGCCCCGCGACACATCTTTCGCAAGCTGGCGGCGCAGGCTTCCCGACGGCTTCGCCATGTCGGTGAAGGCCCCTCGCGGGCTCACGCACGGCAAGAAGCTGTACGCGCCGGAGGTTTGGCTGGAGCGGATCGCCAAATGCTGGCATGAACTCGGTGACAAACGCGCGGTCCTCCTGGTCCAGCTCCCGCCCCAGCAGGCGCGGGATGACGCCAGGCTGGACTTCTTCCTCTCCGCAGTTCCGTGGTGGATCCGGGTCACAGTGGAGTTCCGGCACCCAAGCTGGGACCATCCGGATGTCTATGGGCTCTTGGAGCGGCATAAGGCCGCCTATTGCATCATGAGCGGGGCCAACCTGCCATGCATCCTGCGGGCCACGGCGCCGTTTGTGTACGTCCGGATGCACGGCCCGGATCACCAGCATCTTTATGGGGGCTCGTATTCGGACGCCGACCTGGGCTGGTGGGCGGATCGCATCCGGGAATGGGATGGCGGAGGGCGGGACGTGTTTGTGTATTTCAATAACGACGGCGGCGGGAACGCTGTGCGGAACGCCGACACCCTGCGCTGGATCCTGGGCGCGGGCTGAGGTCACGCTGGACGGTCACCGCATCGCCTGTGGCAGAGTGGAGGCATGGACACGGCTCCCCAGAGAACATCATTGGCCGGCAAGCGCGCTTTCAGGCTTGCCCACCGGCTTTCGGACAGCGTTAACGGTGTCCGGCTGCAGGTTGCAAAGCGCTGGAAGTTCGTGCCCAAGACCATCGCCTACCAGGGGTACGGATCCACCGAGTGGGTCAGGGTACTGGGCCGGGTGCTGCTCACGCAGGAGCCCGCTCCCGGCAGCAGGGCCGACCACGCGGCCCGCAACGGAACCCAGAACGTGCGCGGCTGGCGGGCTTTCACGAGTGTTCCCGTGCAGTTCACCGATGTCGAAGTCACCATCGAAGACGTGGTCACGCACGTGAAGGCGGACCGCGGCGGCCTGATCGACACGGTGGTGGACATTAAGCTGTCCCCTGGCTGGCATACCGCTGTCCTGCGGGCCGAAGGCACCGAGCCGGTGGAGGCGCTCATCCAGGTGATCGCACCGGACACCAAGTTTGGCATCGTCTCTGACATTGACGACACCGTGATGGTCACGGCACTCCCCCGCCCGTTCCTTGCGCTGTGGAACACGTTTGTGCTGAGCGAGCGGGCGCGCATGGCAACGCCGGGAATGGCTGTTCTCCTGGACCGGCTCACAATCGAGCATCCGGACGCCCCCGTGATCTACCTGTCCACCGGACCGTGGAACGCAGCCCCCACGCTGGCGCGTTTCCTAAGCCGCAATATGTACCCGGCCGGTGCCCTACTGCTCACGGACTGGGGACTGACCCAGGACAGGTGGTTCCGCAGCGGTCAGGAGCATAAGCACCGCAACCTCGAACGCCTCGCGAAGGAATTCCCCGACATGCGCTGGCTCCTGATCGGCGACAACGGCCAGCATGACGAACAGATCTACTCAGGCTTCGCCCAGGAGCACGCGGACAAGGTGGCCGCCATAGCCATCCGGCAGCTTTCGGTCAGCGAGGCCGTATTTGCGGGCGGACACTCCGAAGACGGCGACCACAGCGCTTCGGCGGTGCCATGGATCTACTCCACGGACGGCGCCGGGATGGCCAAGCAACTCAGGGCCCTGGACCTGCTTTAGCCCCCCAGGAGCTACGCGGTGGCACCCAAGGTGGTCACGTCGTCGTCGTTCTCCTCTGTCACAGCCGGTTCCGGTCCGGCGGCCTTCGCGACGGCGGTGTCAGCCGCGGCCACAAGGTTCCGCTCTTCGAGCAGCTCCTGGAACCAGAAGTAGGACGCCTTTGGCGTGCGCTCCAGGGTCTCAAAATCGACATGGAGCAGCCCGAACGGCTGGTTGTAGCCGGCGGACCACTCGAAGTTGTCCATCAGCGACCACACGTAGTAACCGCGGAGGTCAACGGCTTCCGCCTCACCGCCCGGGGCGGTGGCCTTGAGCGCCGCTTCCAGGTGGTCCGAGAGGTATTTCAGGCGCCGTTCGTCCGGGATGAATCTGATGTTGGTGGATTTGTCCCGGACGATGATGTCCTCGAAACTTGCCCCGCCCTCGGTGATGATCACCGGCGGCAGGTTCGGGTAGCGCTCCGCCATCTCCTTCAGCGCCACGCGCATGTATTCGGGTTTGACGGGCCAGCCGTAGGACGTGATGTCCGCTTCGGGCCAGGTCTCGACGTGGAAGGGAGTGCCGCCGTTGCCCATCGCACTCAGGTCGCTGCCCATGGCTTCGGCCATGCTCGCGGGAACAGCGCCCTGTCCCGGGCCAACAGCCACTTTGGTGGGCATGTAGTAGTTCAGGCCATAGAAATCCAGCGGCTGGGAGATGAGCTTCATGTCCTCCTCCGGGTGGTCGAAGGAGCTGAAGAACTTCGCGGCACGGATAAGGTCCGGGTACTTGCCCAAAAGAACGGGGTCCGCGTACAGCCGGTTCTGGGCGAGGTCCATCAGGCCGGCACTGATGTAGTCCAGGGGATTGATTGAGTTCGGAACCATGGGCGAGTAGACATTGGTCATGCCAATCTCGCCCGGCACTCCTGCTGCGCGCAGCGCCTGCACCGCGAGCCCATGGCCCAGCAATTGGTGGTGCACGGTGGGGAAAGCGTTGAGCATGAGGGCCTCACCGGGCGAATGGAGTCCCAAGGTGTAGCCGTTGGTGGAGACGGTGGCGGGTTCGTTGATCGTTGCCCAGCGCGCCACCCTGTCCCCGAAGGCGTCGGCGGCGATCGCCGCGAACTCCCCCAGGCGGTAGGCGGTGTCCCGGTTCATCCACCCGCCGGCGTCGTCCAGTGCTTTCGGGGTGTCCCAGTGGTAGAGGGTGGCCATGGGGGAAATCCCGTTGGCCAGCAGCTCATCAAGGAGGCGGTCGTAGAAATCAAGTCCTGCGCGGTTCACCGCTCCGCTGCCGGTGGGCTGGATCCGGGGCCACGCCAGGGAGAAACGGTAGGAGTCCACGCCCAACTGCTTCATGAGCGCGACGTCCTGCGGCATCCGGTGGTAGTGGTCGCAGGAGACCGCGGGGCTGTGACCGTCAACGATTGCTCCGGGCCTGGACGCAAAGCCATCCCATCCGGCCGGTCCGCGGCCATCCTCCTCAAGCGCTCCCTCGATTTGGAAGGCCGCAGTGGCCACGCCCAGGGTGAACCCGGATGGGATGAGCGCGGCCAGGTCCTTGGCGGTGATATGCACTGTAGTGCCAACTTCCTTAGCTGGGTTCGGAAACTGTACCCCTTAGGATGGCACACGGCCGGGCCGCTGACGAGCGTCAGCCACGCTGCCCTGGCCACGGGTCCCGGGCCTGGCTGGCTGCCGCCTGCTAGGGTCTGGGGATGGATGAAAAACTGGGGAAATTCATCGACGATTTTGCGGCGCTGGTCCAGCTGGCGCAATCCGGAAACCATCGGGAGCAAGCGGGAAAACAGCTGCTTCAAGCCCTGACCGAACATCTTGGCACGCCAGCTTCGGACCTTTCGGTGGTGGTGGAGGAAATTCCGCCGCACCGCTTTGTGGACGCCGATATTGTGATGGCGCAACTCGTTGAACAGGACCCTGGGGCCCGGCTGGTGGGCATCGGAGGCGGCGGCCAGCGGCACCACCAGTCCTTGAGTGACATGGTCCAGCAATCGCAGCTCTTTCCGCAGTTTCCACTCGCCCAGCCCGACTATGCCAACCTCGCGGTGGGCCCGGACAGCCACCGGCAGGCCGTGGCCCTGGGCCTGTGGCTCTTCAGCTTCGCCGGGAACCCATTGGCCGTCCTGCAGCGAGATGCCGAGCCCCAATCCGGGCGCCAGGCCGCTTGCCTGGAAGTCCTCGCAGCCGGGCAGGAAACCGCCACCGCGTTCCTGGCAGAGTTCCGCCTGCGGATGGACAACAACAGTGTCCTCAAGGGACAGGTCATCTCCCTCGTGATGTCCGCGTATGGGCCCAGCGCTGCGGGCGTGACCTTTCACCACCGGCCCAGCCTCCCGGCGTCGGACGTCATCCTGCCCGCCGGGCTGCTGCGGAAGGTGGCAGACCACACCGTGGGCATTGCCACGCACCGCGCCTCGCTCAAGGACCACGGCCAGCACCTCAAACGCGGCATCCTGCTTTACGGCAGGCCGGGGACAGGCAAGACCCACACCGTGCGGCACCTGCTGAGCCAGAGTGTTGGGTCGACGGCGATCCTCCTCTCCGGCGGTTCGCTCGCCCGGATCTCGGACGCGGCTCGAATGGCCCGGGCGCTGCAGCCGTCCATCGTGGTGTTGGAGGACTGCGACCTCATCGCCGAGGACCGGAGCTTCGGGCATGGTCCGCAGCCGCTGCTCTTTGAGGTGCTGGACGCCATGGACGGCCTGGACAACGATGCCGACGTCGCATTCGTCCTGACAACCAACCGGCCGGACATGCTGGAACGGGCCCTGGCGCAGCGTCCGGGCCGGGTGGACCTGGCCGTCGAGATTCCGCTCCCGAAAAACGCCGAGAGGGTCCGGCTGCTGGAACTCTATGGCCGCCGGGTGTCCTTCAGCCCGGAGGCGTTGGAGTTGGCAGCGGAACGGACAGAGGGCACCACTGCTTCCTTCGCCCGCGAACTGGTGCGTCGGGCCGTGGTGGCCGGCGCCCTGGACGAGGCGCCGGTGTCCGACGCCCACCTCGCTGCTGCGGTGGAGGACCTGATGGCCGACGCCGAAGCCCTCACCCGCAGCCTGTTGGGGAGCGGCCCGGACAACTCACTGTGAGCCAAACAGGAACTCCTTGGCGTGGGCCACGGCCTTCCGGTAGGCGTCATTCCGGAGGGTAACCAGGTGTTCTGTTTCGCCGTCGGAAGGTTCCAGGTACCCGGTGTATCCGGGACGCAACACCCAGATGCCTCCCGCCGGGGGCAGATAGAACACACCAAAGGAACGGTGCTGGCCATCGTCGGCGGTCCAGACGGGCACTACCGCCAGCGCCGCGCCGGTGGCCGGATTGATCCACTGGGCCCGCGGAATTGGCTCTTCGTGCGCCTCCGGATCAAGGAAAGGGGCCGTACCCTTGCCCCAGCGTTCTTCGAACCGCTCGTGGAAAACCGGCATCAACTGTGAATCGTAGCGGCGCCACTCGCTCATGTACTGCTCCTTCGTTGGGTTGGAAGGGGGTCATGCCCACGGTCCGCTTTCCCAGCGGACGGGCGTAATTCTGATCGTGGCCCCTGCGCGGTTCTCGCGGCTGCGGACACGCCGGACGGGGATGCTTTGCGGTCCCGTCTCCGGACGGGAAACCGTCTGCCGTTCGGCAAGACTGCGGTCGTAAGCAGCCCGGCGGGCTGGATCACGAAGCACTGCGAAGGCCTGCATGATGCGCAACAGCTCATTTTTGCGGGCCGCGGCATTCCCATCGGCCCCGCCGGGAATGCGCGGGCCGACGTCGACGTCGGGATGAAGACTGCGCATGCGGGCACGGTAGGCGCGGGCGATTTCCTGCTGGCTGGCCGAAGCCTCCACCCGCAGGGCTGCGTAGTGGTCTGGCAGCTCAACCTTGTCCGGCGTGTCCATGGGCGCCGCCTTCTTTCGAACTGCTTGGGCGCGGGCAGGGCGGCCCCATGCCCGCGCCTAAGCGGATATCCGCCGCTTAAGGATGGACTAGCTTCCGATCTCGTGCATCTGGCCCTTCGTTTCGATCTCGATCTTGCGCGGCTTGGCCTGCTCGGCAACCGGGATCCGCAAGGTCAGGACACCACGGTCGTAACTGGCCTTGATGTTTTCCGTGTCCAGGGTCTCACCCAGTATCAACTGGCGGCTGAACACGCCGCGGGGCCGTTCGGAGGCTACCAACTCCACGTTTGGCTGGGTGGGGTCACGCCGCTCTGCCCGCACTGTCAGGACGTTCCGCTCAACATTCAAATCTACGGAGTCCACATCAACGCCCGGCAGATCGAAGGCGACAACAAACTCGCCGTCTTCCTGCCACGCGTCCATCGGCATCGCCGCCGGCCGGGCCGCGGTTCCAAAGACCTGCTGGGTAAGCCGGTCCAGCTCACGGAACGGGTCCGTACGCATCAACATCATTTCCCACTCCTTCAGCATGCATTTGTTTGGTTTTGGTCTATACCCATCACACCGATCTATGGTGGTGGATATAGATTTTTTATAGCACTCGTGCCAAACTGAAGCAAGGGATTCGTTCAGGATTTTTGAGCAGGGATTTTGGAGCAGACATGACAGAGGCGGCATCCGGCCAAACGCCCCAGTCCGGGGCCGCACGGGCGCTATATGCGATCTCGGTGGCGGCACAGCTGACAGGCACGGGGCAGCAGAATATCCGGCTCTATGAGACGCGGGGGCTACTCACGCCGGTCCGGACGGCCGGCGGCACACGGCAATACAGTGACACAGACATCGCCATCCTCCTGCGCATTGGGGAACTGCTTCAAGAGGGGCTCAACCTCGCCGGCGTGGCGAAGGTCCTTGAGCTGGAGGCAGCCAACGCAAAGCTGCGCAGGGCGCTCCAACGCGCCCGCTCCCGCCCCGACGCCTAGCGCCTCGTGCCGGGTACGCGTCTGCGCATCGCGTCCGCCTGCCGTGCCGGACAGACCGCAGTCAGGGCCTGCGGCCGCCTGCCAGCCGGTAAGACTCCTCCAGCAGTTCGGCAAGCTCCTCGGTACCAATGCGGTCCAGCCTGATCAGCACAAGCTGCGGTGAACGGTCGTGGTGCGGCGTCCAGAAGTAGGTGTCCGGTTCCGTGCCCGCCAAGGCCTCGCGCTCGTCGGTCTTGACCGTCAGCACGCCCTCTTCCCAGATGCGTGCCATCAAAGTCTTGGCGAACCAGGCCGGCTGGCCCCAGCTGCTGCGCTCAGAAACGCCGGGCAGTGCCAGGCACATCCTGCGGACGTCCATCGCGGTCGCCATGGCTAGTCACCCGGAGCGTCGGCTTTGGACAGTTCCCCGGTAATCCGTTCGCCGGGGATCCGGGCGGTGCGCCAGGTATCCAGGGCGATCACCGCACCCAGGATGATCAGCGAGAGGGAAAGTGATGCCAGGGCATCACTAAGCCAGTGGTATCCCAAATACAGCCTGCTGAGCGCAGCCAACACAATTCCGACGCCGGCCCCAACAAAACCGAGGACCGCCGCCCTGGTGTTTTCGCGTCGCGAGAATATCAGGAAGGTTCCTACCAGCAGGAAGTCGCAGGCGCCCAGGACGTGGCCGGAGGGGAACGAGAACGTGTGGTCGGCGCCAAACAGCATCAGCTCCACCGGCGGGCGGGACCTCTTGACGATCTGCAAGATGATCTGCGATATCACCACGCCGGTGATCATGCCGCCGGCCAGCAGCATGGGCCGCCAAGCATGCTTGGCCGCAAATCCCCATACGAGGATGACTACCAGGACGATAATCGGCAGGGCTATGGGCCCGAAGACCACCGCCAGGAAGATCATCACAACGGTAAGCAGCTCCGAACGGATGGCGAGCAGCCAGTTCCGTGCATCCTCATCGGCCGAGGCAAGCCCGTCGCCCTGCAGGACGCCCATGAGAGTGGCAACGAAGAGGAGCGCACCGACCGCCGCCAACAGTACGGACCAGCGATAGAGGCTTCTCCGCGCCGCCGGCTCCATGTATCGCTCTTCCACGACGAATTTGTCATGGAACCTGCGCCACCATTGCGGCGCCTTGCTGGATGCCTGCTGCCCTGACTGCTTTGCCACGTGTCTATTTCCGTCCCTGCGCCGTGAAGACTTTCCTCAGGTGAAGATTATCCCCGTTCTTCCGCCGATGGTGGGCGGATCGCGCGGCCGGCTCCCCCTGCACTGGTTCCGCATGGAGCCCCAGCCGCGGGTAGCCTGACGTCATGGGTGCGATGAATGAGCTGATCAACAGGCAAGGCGTGGAGTCGCTGGCTGACATTCTTGCCACGGCAGCACCCGGTACGGTGTGGCCCAACCTCGCCGTCGCCGCCACCACGCTGGACGAGCTCAGCCTGCGCGGACGTACGGACAGCGTCAGCGGGGCGCTGCTGCACGATCTCCAACGCATCCCGGGTTCCGGCTACACGACGGCGGCAGGCATCTTCCGCGGCGCCCTGGAGAACCCCGCTTTCACCGGATGGATCCTCTGGCCGGTCTCCGAAGCCGCTGTCACCCTCGCTCTCGAATCAGGCTCCGTGCCGGACTTCGAGGACTGCCTGGCGCTGCTGGCTGAACTGACGCCCCGGCTGACCGGCGAGTTTGCCATCCGGCGCCTGCTCGCCCACCATCCGGAGGCAGCCCTCGAGGCCATCCTGCAGTGGACGCGGCACCCGGACGAGCACGTCCGCCGCCTGGCGAGTGAAGGGACGCGGGCCTACCTTCCGTGGGCTGTCCGGGTCCCGGCCCTGGTGAAGCTGCCGGAGGCAACCCTGCCCATCCTCAATGCCCTCTACCGCGACCCCTCCGACTACGTGCGGCGGTCGGTGGCAAACCACCTCAATGACCTCGCCCGCCATGCGCCGGAGATTGTGGTTGCGACGGCGGCCCGCTGGCTAGCCGCGCCGGACACCAATACAGCGTGGGTGGTCAGGCACGGCCTCCGGACACTGGTCAAGAAGGGGCACCCAGGTGCGCTGGCGCTGCAGGGGTTCGCCCCGGCGTCGGTAGCTGTCACAGAACTTCGGCTCGACCGGCAGGTGGTGGCCATGCCCGAGGACCTGGGATTCGAGTTCAGGGTCTCAAATATGGGCACCGACGGCGCGCGGCTGGCAGTGGATTATGCCATCCACTACCGGAAGGCCAACGGCAGCCAGTCCGTGAAGGTCTTTAAGCTCACGGCCCTGACGCTCGCTGCGGGTGAGTCCAGGATCCTCACCAAGCGCCACGCCTTCAGGCCGATGACCACTCGCGTCCACCACCCCGGGATGCATGTCCTGGAACTCCAGATCAACGGCGTCCGCCACGGCCGTGCGGAGTTTCAAGTGGACACAAGTCCGATTGAAACGGCCCTATAAAAAGTGATTTGACTCACATGTAACTCTCCAGTAACCTGTCTGTTAGCGCTAACACGAACACGGTCGAACCTTATTTTGGCACACAACTGATCCCCGTCCCCGGCCGGTTCACAGCTCTTAGATGTCAAAGGCCCTGGCCTTGGCATCCAGCCAGTACCGCTTCACCGGCAAGCGCAGACGCTTGCCGCCCCAGCACCACTTCGCGGACAAGCTTCCGCGGAAGGAGAAATCGTGAGAATAAGGAAATTCCTGGGCGCCGTAGCCGTCGTCCTCGCCGTCACTGTGGGTGCCACAGGGTGCGGAAGCCGGGGTGGCACATCCACCCCGGACGCCACTGCGAATCCCAGTGAATCCCTAGTGGGTATCTCCATGCCCACCCAGACATCCGAGCGTTGGATCGCCGACGGCGGAAACGTGGAAAAGTCCCTGAAGGACCTTGGTTACAAGACTGACCTCCAGTTCGCCAACGATGACATTCCCACGCAGGTTTCCCAGATCGAGAACATGCTGACCAAGGGTGCCAAAGCACTCATCATCGCGGCCATCGATGGTACAACCCTGACCGATGTCCTCGCGAAGGCGAAGGAACAGAACGTCAAGGTCATCGCTTACGACCGGCTCATCAACGGCACCCCCAACGTTGATTTCTACACCACGTTCGATAACTACACGGTAGGCGTGCAGCAGGCAACGTCACTGCTGACCGGCCTGGGCCTGGTTGACGCGAGCGGCAAGAAGGTGGAGGGCAAGGGCCCGTTCAACGTTGAGCTTTTCGCCGGCAGTCCGGATGACAACAACGCCAACTTCTTCTGGACCGGCGCCATGGACACCCTGAAGCCGTACATGGATGCCGGAACCCTCAAGGTTCCCAGCGGCCAGACCAAGTTCGAGCAGGCAGCCATCCTGCGTTGGCAGGCCCCCGTTGCCCAGAAGCGGATGGAGGACATCCTCACTGCCGCCTACAGCTCCGGAACGAAGCTTGACGGCGTGCTCTCCCCCTACGACGGGCTCTCCATCGGCATCATCTCCGCACTGACCAGCACCGGTGGCTACGCCAAGGGCGATCTGCCGGTTGTCACCGGCCAGGACGCTGAGAAGGGCTCCGTGAAGTCCATCATCGCCGGTGAGCAGTACTCCACCATCTTCAAGGACACCCGCCAGCTGGGTTCCCAGGCAGTGAAGATGGTCGATGCCCTGCTGAAGGGCCAAGAGCCCGAGGTCAACGACACCAAGACCTACAACAACAAGGTCAAGGTGGTTCCGGCCTACCTGCTCAAATCCGTGATCATTACTGCGGACAACTACAAGAAGGAACTCATCGACTCCGGCTACTACACAGACGCCGACGTCAAGTAACTTTCTTGTGGGGTTGCGGCCGGCCACAAGGCCGCGCCGCAACCCCTTCCACGTAGGCCCCTGCAGCCGCAGGCTTGCCCAGTTTCAACCAGTCAGTGGGAATTGACGATGAACACACCCATTCTTCAAATGCGAGGAATCACCAAGACTTTTCCGGGCGTCAAAGCCCTCCAGGATGTCACTTTGGACGTGAACCGGGGCGAGGTCCACGCCATCTGCGGCGAGAACGGGGCGGGCAAGTCCACGCTCATGAAAGTCCTGTCCGGCGTCTACCCGCACAACTCCTTCGACGGGGAAATCCTCTTCGAAAACGAGCCCTGCAACTTCTCCAGCATCAACGACAGCGAGAAGCGCGGGATTGTCATCATCCACCAGGAGCTCGCCCTGAGCCCGTATCTTTCGATCGCCGAAAACATCTACCTCGGAAACGAGCAGGCCAAGAACGGCTGGGTGGACTGGCGCAAAACAAACCTGGAGGCCGCAAAACTGCTGGCCCGGGTGGGCCTGAGCGAAAATCCCATCACTCCGGTCCAACACATCAGCGTGGGCAAGCAGCAACTGGTGGAAATCGCCAAAGCGCTGTCGAAGGAAGTCAAGCTCCTCATCCTCGACGAACCCACAGCAGCGCTCAACGACGAGGACTCCGGCCACCTCCTGGACCTGATCCTGCACCTAAAGGGCCAGGGAATCACCAGCATCATCATCAGCCACAAACTGAACGAAATCCGCAAGGTCGCTGACGCCGTCACCATCATCCGCGACGGCAAAACCATTGAGACCCTGCGGCTCGATGAAGGCCAGATCACACAGGAACGGATCATCCGCGGCATGGTGGGCCGGGACCTGGAAAGCCTCTACCCGGACAGGGAACCCAAGATCGGCGAGGAAGTCCTGCGGATCGAGGACTGGTCCGTCCGGCATCCCCAGGACCACACACGCATGGTGGTGCACAACGCCAGCCTGAACGTCCGCCAGGGCGAAGTGGTGGGCCTTGCCGGCCTGATGGGAGCCGGCCGGACCGAGCTGGCCATGAGCGTCTTCGGGCGCACCTACGGCACGGCGATGTCCGGGAAGGTGTACAAGCGCGGCAAGGAAATCAACACGTCCACGGTGTCCCAGGCGATCGGACACGGCATCGCGTATGCCACAGAAGACCGGAAGCACTACGGCCTGAACCTCATCGAGGATATCCAGCGGAATATCTCCATGGCTGCGCTCCGCAAGCTGGTCAAGGGCGGCTGGGTGGACAAAAACCGGGAGACTGTGGTGGCGAACGGCTACCGCAAGAGCATGAACATCAAGGCGCCGTCAGTTGCCGCCATCACCGGCAAGCTGTCCGGCGGCAACCAGCAAAAGGTGGTGCTGAGCAAATGGATGTTCTCGGACCCGGACGTGCTGATCCTCGATGAACCCACCCGTGGGATCGACGTCGGCGCCAAGTTCGAAATCTATACGATCATTGCCAACCTCGCGGCGGAGGGAAAGGCAGTCATCGTCATCTCCTCAGAGCTGCCCGAACTCCTCGGCATCTGCGACCGGATCTATACCCTGTCCGCGGGCCACGTCACCGGCGAGGTGCCCATCGCCGAAGCATCCCAGGAAAAACTCATGCACTACATGACCAAAGAGAAGGAATAGGACCATGTCCGCCCTACGAGAATCCCTCGGCTTCCTGACAAGCCGCCTCCGGCAGGTTGGCATCTTCGTTGCCCTGATCCTGATCGTCCTGCTGTTCCAGGTATTGACCAACGGCATCCTCCTGGAGCCCCAGAACGTTACCAACCTGGTGGTCCAGAACAGCTACATCCTCATCCTTGCCATCGGCATGGTGATGGTGATTATCGCCGGCCACATCGACCTCTCGGTGGGATCAATCGCCGGCTTTATCGGTGCCGTCGCCGGCGTCATGATGGTCCATTGGGGGTGGGCCTGGTGGCTGGCTATCCCCGCCTGCCTCCTGGTGGGAGCGCTTGTCGGCGCTTGGCAGGGATACTGGATCGCCTATGTGGGCATTCCCGCGTTCATCGTCACGCTGGCAGGCATGCTGATCTTCCGCGGCCTGACCCTGATCACGCTGAAGAACCAGCAGATCACCCCGTTCCCGGCCGAACTCCGTGCCTTGGGCGGAGGATTCCTCCCGGACATCTCCGGGGGAACATCCGTGCTGGAATGGCTGACTGTCATCCTGGGTGTGGGAGCCACTGTTGCGCTGCTCATCCAGGCACTCAAGGAGCGCCGTATCCGCAAGAAGTTCGACCTCGAAAACGAACCCATGGCCTGGTTCGCCACCAAGACCACGTTCGTGGCCCTGCTCATGCTGATCATCACGTTCCTCCTCGCGAGCTACCGTGGCACCCCGATCGTCCTGATCGTGCTGGCCGTCCTGGTGATCGTTTACACGGCGCTCATGAACAACAGCGTCTTTGGCCGCCACACCTATGCGATCGGCGGCAACCTGCATGCTGCGGAGCTGTCCGGTGTCAAGACCAAGGCCGTCACCTTCCGGCTCTTCGTTAACATGGGCGTCTTGGCGGCCCTGGCAGGGCTGGTGTTCACGGCGAGGCTCAACTCGGCACAGCCAGCCGGCGGCACCGGCTTCGAACTCGACTCCATCGCCGCTGCATTCATCGGCGGCGCCGCTGTCCAGGGCGGCATCGGCACGGTGGCCGGCGCCATGATCGGTGGCCTGATCATGGGCGTGCTGAACAACGGCATGTCCATCCTGGGCCTTGGCACTGACTACCAGCAACTCATCAAGGGCCTGGTCCTCCTGCTGGCTGTCGGCTTCGACATCTTCAACAAGAACCGCAGCGGTGGCGGGGGCAGCACCATCGGGAAGCGCTTCAAGCTCAGGACTTCCCCGCCGGCGACGTCGGAATCCCAGGCACCCGCGGGAACGAAGGACCAGGCAAAGGATCGCCCCGTCCCCGTTTCCGCAGCGAAGCCTAAATAACCAGGAAACCTACCCCAACACTTCACAAGGAGCCGCTTTGTCTACCCCCATGGACCGCATTGAGATAGATGTCGCCAGCCGGCATCTTCTGGACGAAGAACTTGAGGCTGCCGTCAGGCGCCTTCAGGAAGCCGCCCTCCTGACAGGCACGCACGGCATCCTGGTGACCCGGGTCGCCCCTGGCCGCTACACCGCAGCACTGTCAGACCAGGTTCCTTTCGGAATGACCCGCGAACTGATTTCCTGAGGGCTGCCGGGACCGTGGACGAAGCAACCGAAGACTGGCATCAGCTCGTGGGCAGCTGGGTGGAACTGCGCTCTGGGGGGCGCGTGGTCCGTACCGGCGAAGTTGAGGCCGTTGCAGCCGACTCGTCTGTCATGTGGCTGAAGTTCAACGGCAACCACGGCCGGCAGATGGTGGCAAAGACGGACGGCTACGAGGTCCTGCCGATTCGTTAAGGTGCTTCGGAGTGCCCGGGAGATCAACCAAGGGAGGCCGACGGCGGCACGCGCGTGCCGCCGTCGGCCTCCCTTCGTTGTGTTGGAAAACCAGTCAGAAGGAACCTGTGGTGAACTGCCAGGTTTTGGTGCCCAACTGGTTCCCGGCAAGGTCGCGGATGGCTGCTTCCCCGCCGGAGACTGTCACCGTGTATTTGGTCTTGGCGGCGAGGGCCGCTTGCGGATCAAGGAACCACTGGTTGGTGCTGCCGTTGCGGAAGACCGTAGCGGCAACGACCGCGCCGGTAGTGGCATTCTTCACCGTGAAGGTGGACGTGGTGACGCCTTGAACGGCTTCGCTGAACGTCACGGAAACGTTGTTGGAGCGCCGGACCAGGATGGCGTTGCTGCCGGGGGTGAATCCGGTAACGGTGGGCGCCGGCCCGGTGGTGAAAGTCCAGCTGGTGGTGGCCAGCGGGGTGCCGGCGGCGTCGCGGATGGCGGTGGCTCCGCCCACCAGCGTCGCCGTGAACTTTGAGTCTGCCGCCAGGTTCGACACCGGGTCAAGGGTCGCAGTCATCGTTGTGGCGTTGTAGGTGATCGTGGCTGGGATAAGGGAACCCGCGGCGTTCTTGAGGATGAAAGTTCCGCTGCCCACGCCCTGGACCGCAGCGCTGAAGGTGGCAGTGACATTGCTGCCCGGAGCCACCGCCGTCGAAGTTGCAGCGGGTGATTTGGCCGTGACTGTTGGGGCAGGAGCCGCCGGGGCAGTAACCACGGGGGCCGGCGCGGGTGAGGGGGTCGGAGCGGGCGCTGTGCCGGCTGAGTACAGCAGGCGGTTTGGCGTGCCGGCGCCGGTCCCGATCACGACGCCGGCAGTCGAGTTGGAGGCCAGCGTCGCCGCAACCTGCGCCGGAGTGAGTGCCGGATTCTGGGCGAGCAGTACCGCCCCCGCTCCCGCAGCGTGGGGCGCTGCCATGGAAGTGCCGGACATCGAGGCGGTTGCGTTGGTGGAGGTGTAGGACGCTGAGGTGATGCCCACCCCGGGCGCGTAGAGGTCGACGCAGGATCCGTAGTTCGAGAAGCTGGCTTGCCGGTCGGCGGAATCGCTGGCAGCTATGGTGACGGCGGCGGGAACACGGGCGGGTGAAGTGCCGCAGGCATCAACAGCGGAGTTGCCGGCGGCCACGAAGGCGGCAACGCCGTCGTTAATGACGCTTTGGAGCGCCGCGTCCACGGCCGAGCTGGCGGCACCGCCGAGGCTCATGTTGACCACGGCCGGCGTGCCGGCAGTGTGGTTGCCCGCAATCCAGTCCAGGCCGGCAACCACATCGGAGTTGTACCCGGAACCGCTGCAATCCAGGACCCTGACGGGGACCACAGTCGCGGACTTTGCCACACCGTAAGTGGTCCCTGCCACTGTTCCGGCCACGTGCGTTCCGTGGCCGTTGCAGTCCGTGGAGCCGCGGCCGTCGGCCACGGCCGTCCAGCCCGCCGTGATGCGGCCAGCGAACTCGTTATGCGATCCGAGCACCCCGGTGTCCACCACATAGGCGCTGACCCCGGCGCCCGCCGAGGTCCAGTTGTAGGAGCCCGACAGGGGCAGGGCCCGCTGGTCCACCCGGTCCAGCCCCCAGGGCGCAGGCTGCTGCGTTTCGGAAAGGGTGACCGGAGCGTCCGCCTCCACCGAAACGACGCGCCCTGAGCGGGACAGTGCCTCGACCTGACCAGGGGTTGCTGTCACGACGGCGCCGCGCACCGCGTGCGAAAACGTCCGGCCCACCCCGAGGCCCTGGGAGCGGATGGCCGCAGTCTCGGCGGCGACGTCGGCGTCTGCGGCGTAGCGGACGATGTAGCGGACGCTGGCCTCGTGGGCGGCGGGTGCAACGGCTGCGGCGGGAAGGCCGGGGACGGTCAGTGCGACGGCGGAAACAAGCATCGCTGTGGCGGCGGGCCGAAGCAGGCGTGAAAGTGGAATTTTGGGGTCCTTGCGGGGCGCTGGGGCTTGGTATTGGCGGGCGGGGAAGCCCCGCCCACCACCAGAATAGGAGCCTGCGGCATGCCGTTGCCCGGAACTTCGCCGATCCTGCGCCAAGCCTTAATCAGCTGCGCAAACCTGTGGTTTGTCCTGAGGAAAACGCCCCTCGCGCCGGCCAATCCCCAGGGCTGGGTCCCGCCGGTTTCAGTCTTCCGTGGGCGTGGTCCTGCTGGGGTGGTAGGTCCGCCAGCTGTGCTCGGGTTCGAAGCCCAGCAGCCTCCTGGCTTTGCCAATGCCGAGCAGGGTCTCGTGTTCACCCAGTTCCCTGGTCACCGCGACATTCGGGAACACCTCCGCGGCGAGGCTGGCGCTGGAACGGCTCATCACGGTGTCAGCGTTCGCGATGATGAAGGCCTCAAAGCCAGGCGTGCCGTTCTCCAGCGCCCGCGCCACGGCCTGGGCGCCATCACGGCCATCGATGTAGCCCCACAGGTTCCACTTGCGGAGCATGGCGTCGGAATCGAACGACGGGAAGCGTTCGTAGTCCTCGGCATCCATCACGTTGGAGAACCGCAAAGCCACAATGCTCAATTCAGGGTCCCAGCGCGTCAGTTCGATGGCCATCTGCTCTTCGAGATGCTTCACCAACGAATACGTGCTCTCCGGGCGGGCGGGGTATTCCTCGTCCACGGGGATGTAGGGCGGGTCGACGTCGAACGGCAGCCCCAACACCGTTTCACTGGAGGCATAAACCACCTTCTTGATGCCCGCCCGGCGGGCCGCCTGGAAGACGTTGTAGGTGGAGAGCATGTTGTTCTCGAACGTCGCAGCGTCCGGCAGGATGCCCGGCGCGGGGATGGCACCGAGATGGACGACGGCGTCAAAACCGGTGTGCCTGTCATCCAGTCCCAGCAGCACATCCAGGACCTGGCCATAATCACGCAGGTCCACAATGGCCAGCCCCGGGCTCCGGTCCCCGGTACGGTCCAGGTTCAGCACCTGGTGCCCGTCCGCTGTGAGCCTGCGGACAACATGCCGCCCCAACTTCCCGCTGCCGCCGGTCACTGCAATTCTCATGGGATCTTCCTGTCCTGGGTCGCGAGGAATTTCTCGACGGCGGCGATAGCCGCTTCGGTGATTTCGTCCGGGCTTCCGCTGCCGTCAACGGAGACAACCAGCCCCCGGCCTGCGTAAACGGACACTACCTCATGCGTTTCGCGATGGTACAGATCCAGCCTTCGGCGGAACACATCCACCGTGTCGTCCTTGCGGCCCTGGTCCTGGGCGCGCTTGAGCATCCGCTGTTCCAGTTCGGCGTCGGGGGCCCGGAGTTCGATGACTGCGTCCACGCGCTGGTCCCGGGCCGCCAGCATGTTGTCCAGCTCCGTGACCTGCGGCGCCGTCCGGGGGTAGCCGTCCAGCAGGAAACCATCCTGCACGTCGGCGGCCAGCAAGCGGTCCTTAACCAGGACGTTGGTCAGGTGGTCGGGAACAAAGAGTCCGTCGTCCAGGTATTTGGAGGCTTCCTTGCCCAGCGGTGTTTCCCGGCTGGCATTGTCACGGAAGATCTCGCCGGTTGAGACGGCAGGGATCTTGAAATGCCGCGCGATGTGCACGGCCTGGGTGCCTTTGCCGGAGCCGGGCGGACCGATGATGAGCAGTCTGGTCATGTTCTACGTCCCTCCGCGGCGCCATCGCCGCTGGTTTCGGGTCCGTCGCCGGCAACGCCAACGCGTGCTTCATTCTGCCCATAAGAGGCAACACAATGCCAGCCTCCGGTAGGCGATCCGGGGCCTGGCTTTGAGTTGAGGGGAGCCTAGCACCAGGTCGGAAGACAACCCGCAACGTTTGAGGTCACACTGGCGGCCGCTGCTTGGACTACAGGCCGAGTGCTCTGTATTACTCGCAAAACGCAGGATTATTTCAGCGGAAGCCCCAGGTCCGCGGGACCTCACAAATTCCTTGTAACTTCAAGCCAACAAGCCGGAGCCTGGCTTGCGGGGTCACATTCGGGCACATACCCAAGGACTGCCTACCAGGGCGGTGCGCAGGCCCAAGATGACGTTTTCAGGGGCCGGAGCGTGTATATACTTCTGGATATCGGTTTAGCAGCAGGCCGTTGGAAAGTTCGTCGATCCAGCGACCCTTACCGCCAGGTCCCCTTGAGGGTTGGCGGAACGTTGCCGGCTCGTTTTGACCTGAGCGAATGGCACCAAGAATCGTGGCCAGCGAGTCAACAGCAAAATCCGATACATCCATCACCGAGCACCTCCATGAACTCGTCCTCAACAGCTCCGATGTTGAGGACTTCCTCAACGAGCTCGCCCGCGTCTCCGTACGCGGCCTCTCGGACCTTGACGACGAGGTCTTCTGCACCATCACCCTGCTGCGCGAGCGCAAGACTGCCACGGTTGCCAGCAGCGGGCCGGAGGCCCAGGCCATCGGCCAGATCGAGTACCAGTTCAGCGACAGCCCTGGCATGGCCGCGTCCCTTGAGCAGGCAACCATACACATTCCTGATGTGACCGAGGATGACCGCTGGCCGGATTACGCCGCAGCTGTCCTGGGCCAGGGGGTCCGCTCCGTGCTCTCCTTGCCGTTCGAACTGGAGGGTGAAACGAAAGCCGCCCTGCAGCTGTATTCACGGCGGCCCCACCGGTTCGACGGCCGTGTCCTTGAATTCGCGGCGAACTTCGTCAGCCAGACGTCCCTTGCCCTCCGGCTCGCCGTGCGGTTCGCCCACTACAGCGAGACGGCAAAGAACCTGAGGGCAACGCTGGAATCCCGCACCGTCATCGACATGGCCGTGGGAATCATCATGGCGCAGAACCGCTGCAGCCAGCTGGACGCCTTCGAAATCCTGAAGACTGCCTCCAGCACCCGTAATTCCAAGCTTCACGATGTGGCGGCGGCCGTGGTCAACTCCTTGGGGCAGGGGCCGGCGCGCACCCACTACGACGGGTAACCCACCAACGGCGGCAGGCCGACGTCGGGCGTTCCGGCGGTTGGTGCCGCAGGCGCCCTGCGTCAGGTGACGGTATCCGCCCCAGGCGGCTGCCCGGCGTCGGACCCTGCCACCACCGCGATGGCTCCCAGGAGCAGCGCGGCATTGGCCCAGAAAATCCCCAGCACGCCAAGGGGCGCCGCAAAGGAGCCGACGGCGATGGGCAGCGTGATCTGCGCCAGCCGGTTGACGGTCATCCTCAGTCCCAGGACTGCGCCGTGGCTCGATGATGCGGTCAGCGACACCACCCAGGCCATGGTGAGCGGCTGCGGGATGCCGAGCCCGAGCCCCAGCCCGATCATCACGGCTATGGCGCCATAAGGGCCCACCAGCGGCAGGGCAGCGAGTGAGAGGACCGCCGCACCAATGGAGGCGATCAGCATCGCCTTGCGTCCGAAGCGCGCGATCAGGCGGGTGAGGCCCACCCTGCTCGCGACCGAGACGGCGGCCCGGAGCGCCAGGAGCATACCCACGACGGCGGCACTGACGTTTTGTTCGGTGGCCCAGACCGGGACGAACGCGTACATCAGGTCCACCGTCACCAGCACCGCCCCGCTGACCACCAGCGAGCGCCACAGTCCTGGAGCCTTCAGGACCCCGGCCACGCTGACGGGTTCAGCCGCTGTTTTACGCCGGCCCTTGCGCAGCCCGGCGTCCGTCCGCCGCAGGAAGAAGTAGGCGGGTGTGGCCAGGGCGCTGAATCCGAGGCACACCAGGAGCCCCAGCGTGGTGTCCGGCGCGGCCCCGTCCCGGATGCCCAGCGAAGCCACGAGCGTGACAGCGGGCGGACCGATGAGCTGGCCGATCGAAGCGGCGGCGGTCAGCGTGCCGAACGCGCTGTCAGTGGATCCTTCACTGCTGACGTGTGCCACAAATGCCTGCTGGCCCACCATCACCATGAGATGACCCAGGCCGATGAGGGCACTGGCCGCCAGCAGGATGGGAAGCCCCCTGACCGCCAGCATGGTCAGGGTCCCGGCAGCGGCCGTCAGCAGTCCGATAAAGGCCATGGCGGTGCCCCCGAACCTGTCAGCCAGGCGCCCTGCAGGCAGGGCGGTCAGCAGTGCCGGCAGTGCGAAGCTCGAAGCCAGGACGCCCAGGAAAACGGGGTCGGCACCTTCGGCAAGCGCCCGATAGCCGATGATGAGCCGGATACCCACCCAGGCAGCCTGGGCGAGGACTGCCTGCGCGCTGAGTGCTGTCCGCCAGCCGGAATTCACGCCCGCAGCGGAATTTCGTCCGCCCCGCCCAAGAGGCGGGTCAGATCCTCGATGCTGTCCCTGGCGGCCCGGTACCGGGCCGGGTCCAAGTGGAAGATCGCCAGCTGCAGGGCATAGGCCAGGAGAACGGGAATCAGCTGGGTCCGGTACTCGCCGTCGTCACCGCGCCTGGCGGTGATGAGATGGTCCGGGCTGGGGCGGAAGCGGTAGCCCGGCACATCAGAGATCAGGATGCTCTTGCCTCCCCTCCGGGCTGCCTCGGTCACCAGCGCGGCAAGCTGGCGTGGCGCCTCGCGCAGCGCAAAACCAATGAGGGTGCTGTTTTCATCGAAGCTGACGAAGCGCTCGGCCAGGTCTTTCGGTGTCGTCCCCAGCGTTACTGTCGTCAAGCCCAACCGCCGCAGGCGGCGTGCCATCAGGTCACGCGTGGGCTTTTCGTCGTCCCTTGAGAACAGGTAAATCGTCCGTGATCCATGCAGCGTCCTGGCGGCGGCGTCCAAATCGTCCTGCGAAACAAAATGCGGCAGCCGCTTTAGCGCGACGATTTCATCGGCGACGAAAGCGGCCAGGTCATAGCCTGTGTCCCCGCGCATGATTCCACCGTGGTGGTCATGGATCGCGGTTTCGTCCTTGCGCAGGTCATTGCGCAGGTCCGGATAGCCGCGGTAGCCCAGCTTCTTTGCCAGCCGCACCACCGTTGATTCGTGGGTCTTGGCCCGGTCCGCAACTTCGGCCGCTGGAATTCCGGACATGTCGTCCCCCATGAGGACGTTCATGACGCGCTCTTCGGAGGCACTGAGCCTGACCGTACTGCTGGCCACTACTGCTTTGAAACTCACTCTGGCTCTCCTTTGAGATTCCTCTACGGAATAACTGTGATGCTTGACACTCTCTCACGAACATGCAATCCTGTGCAAGATTGCAAGTGAGGTTTTGACCCATCCTGCTTTCCCTATTTTCTCCACTTTGCCGCAGAGAGGCGGACAACGAAGATGCAAACCCTCAACGCACCAGTTGCGCTTGAATGGACGGTGGCCGCAGCGGCTGTTGGCGGAGGCCTGACCATGGCAGTGGTGGGCGCCGGCTACGGGCTGACGAACACCTCCGGTGTGGGGGCCGGATTCTTTCCCACGGTGGCTGGGACGCTGATGGCTTTGGCCGGAGTCCTGTGGGCCTTCCAGCTCGTGGCCGCACGCCGGACTTCGGCGCCGGCGCACGTCACGGGCGACACCGTCGAATCTCTGCCGCCGCACCACGAGTCAGAATCGGCACTGGTTTCCCTGCTCGATGACGACAACAGCGACGAGCCTGACGCCCCGGATTTCCCGGACCGCCAGGGGTGGGCCCGGGTGGGGATCATCTCAGGAGCAATCCTCCTGGCCGCCCTGCTCCTCCCCTTGCTGGGTTACACCATCGTCATGACGCTGATGCTTGGAACCATCCTCTTCTTCGTCAGCAAGCGCAAACTCTGGATGGCCGCCCTGGTGGCCGTTGGCTCCGCGTTGGCTTCACGCCTGGTCTTTGAGGTCTGGCTGGGAACGGCCCTGCCGACCGCCAGCATCGACTTCCTCGCAGGACTGGGGCTGTAGCCATGGGATTCGATCAGCTCCTCGGTGGCCTGGCTACCGTATTTACGCCCGAACACCTCCTCTTCGCGCTGCTCGGTTGTGTCCTGGGCATGCTGGTGGGTGTGCTCCCCGGCTTCGGCCCGGCTGCCGCCGTGTCACTCCTTATCCCGGTAACCTTCGGCCTGGATGCCACCTCCGCCATCATCATGCTGGCCGCCATCCTCTACGGCGCAGCGTACGGCGGAACCACGACGGCGGTCCTGCTCAGGATTCCCGGTGAGGCATCCTCCATCGCCACCACGCTCGACGGCTACCAGATGGCCAAAAGGGGACGCGGCGGCCCGGCGCTGGTGATCGCGGCGCTCGCCTCGTTCGTGGGCGGCCTGATCGGCGTCATCGGCTTCGTGGTGGTGGCACCCTTCAGCAGGCTCGCCCTGGAATTCGGTGCCCCCGAACTGTTCCTGGTGTCCCTCCTCGGTTTCGCCCTGATCACCAGCTTCGCCGGCAACAACCCGGCCAAGGCCCTGCTCAGCGCGGCAGCCGGCCTGGCGATCGCCACCGTGGGAGTGGATTCCGGCGTCGGCATTGCCCGCTTCACCTTCGACATGCCGGAACTGTTCGACGGCCTCGGACTAGTAGCGATCGTGATGGGCGTCTTTGGCCTCAGCGAAGTCCTGGGCCAGGCCCAGAAGGGCCCATTGGGGGTCCCTTCTCCGCTCAAGGTCGCCAGGCTCCTGCCCACCCGCACGGACCTGCAGCGCTCAGCCTTTCCGTCGCTGCGCGGATCAGTGATCGGCTTCTTCATGGGCCTCCTGCCGGGCTCCCCCGGCGCGGCAACGTCGCTGGCCTCCTACGCCGCCGAAAAGCGGATCTCCAAGCGCAGCAAGGAATTCGGCAAGGGCGCAGTGGAAGGCATCGCCGGACCGGAGGCGGCGAACAATGCCCTGGCCGTCTCGTCCATGATCCCGTTGTTCACCCTGGGCATCCCCACCTCCGCCACCGTGGCCATCATGGCCGGCGCGTTCACCATGAACGGCCTCATCCCCGGACCCCTGCTGTTCCGTGACAACCCCGACGTTGCGTGGGCCATCATCGCCAGCCTGATCGTAGGCAACCTGATCCTGCTGGTCCTGAACGTCCCGCTGGCCCGGGTCTGGATCGCTGTGCTGAAGGTTCCGTTCCATTACCTCATGGCCGCCATCCTGGCGTTTATGTTCCTGGGCACCTACTCCATCAACGGCAGCGCGTTCGACATCCTGATCATGCTGGGCGCCGGCATCCTCGGCTACATTTTCCAGCTGGTCAAAGTACCGCTCACCCCGCTGGTCCTGGGACTCATCCTGGGCCCTCTGCTGGAAGAGAATTTTCAGCGGTCCCTGGCGCTCTCCCGCGGCGACTACAACGTATTCCTGCAAGGCCCCATCAGCCTCACGTTGATCGGCGTGATTGTCCTGGCCATCCTGTTCGGCGCAGTCCGCCCCCTCATTGCTTCAATGCTGAAGAAAAAGACCCCCACCCCCATCGCACCAAAGGAGCTTGCGAAATGAAAAAAATGACCGCACTGACCACCACCGCCCTCGCTGCATCAGTTGCCCTGGCCCTCACAGGCTGCGGCGGCCAGGCCGGCAGCAGCACCACCACTGCCGCCGCGGACTTCCCCAAGGCAGGCTCCACTATCGAGTGGATCGTCCCCTCCGCAGCCGGCGCCGGCAACGACATCCTGGCCCGCATCGTTGCACCGGCCATGCAGGAGGACCTGGGCGCCACCATCAAAGTGGTCAACAAGGAAGGCGGCAGCCAGGTGGTAGGCCTGAACTACGTCGCCCAGTCCAAGGCGGACGGCCTGACTTTCGGAAACACCAACATCCCGTCCATCCTGGGCCGCTACCTGGATCCCAGCAAGAAGGCAGCCTTCGACCGCAGCAGCTTCACCCCGATCGGCTCCTTCGCCACCAACTCGGTCGTGATCGGCGTGAACAAGGACAGCAAGTACAAGACCCTCAAGGAACTGTTCGACGCCGTCAAGGCGGAGCCCGGGAAGGTCACCGTGGGCACCGATTCACGTGCCGGTGACGACCACATCAACCTGCGCCTCCTGGAAGACCAGCTGGGCCTGGACTTCAACATCGTGCATTACAACAGCGGTGCGGACAAGGTGGCAGCCATTGTCTCGGGCGAGGTGGACTTCGCGCTGGGCGGCGTGTCCAGCTTCTTCGGGCAGTACAAGTCCGGCGACATCAAGCTCCTGACCGTGATCGAGGACAACCCAAGCCCCTTCGTCCCGGAAGTCCCCACTATGAAGAGCGCCGGCTACGACGTCAAGCCAATGGCCAGCAACTTCGCCCTGTCAGTCCCGTCCAAGACGCCCAAGGAAGTTGTGGCGAAGCTCGAGGCCTCACTGAAGACCGCGGCCGAGACTCCCGCCGTGCAGGAAAAGCTCAAGGGTGCGGCCACGCAGCCTACGTGGGTTCCGGCGGCCGAGGTCAGCAAGATGTGGGAAGAACGCGAAACCCTGATCAAGCCGGTCATCGACGAACTCCTCAAGCAGCAGTAGCCATGGACACGTCCAGAAAGGCCGGCGACACTATGCAGGCACAAGACCCTACTCTCTCCACCGCTGAGCTCGTGCGCCGCCTGGGAGCCATTCCGGCAGCCAACATCGGCGACGCCCAGGAACGCATCGGCGTAGCATCGGCCCTGTCACCCAGTTGGCCTGGCGCCAAGCTCGCCGGGCCCGCATATACGGTGTGGACCCGCCCTGGAGACAACCTTTACATCCACAAGGCCCTCGACGAAGCGCAGCCGGGCGACGTGATCGTGGTCAACGGCGGCGGGGACCAGTCCCGTGCCCTGATCGGGGACATGATCGGGCTTCGCGCCAAGAACCTGGGGCTGGCGGGCTTTGTGATCGACGGCGCCGTCCGGGATGCCGATGCCCTCGCGGACTGCGGCCTGCCGGTCTTCGCCCGCTCGGTCACCCCGGCAGGACCCTACAAGTTCGGCCCCGGCCGGCTGCAGCTCCCGGTGGCGATCGACGGCGTCGTGGTTGCCCCAGGCGACATCATCGTGGCAGATGCTGACGGCGTAGTTGTGGTACGTCGCGAGGAAGCGGAGCAGGTCCTGGCGGAGGCAGGGAAAATCGAGGCACGCGAAGCCGCCAAGCGCATCGCTTTCGAGGGCGCCTCCGTCTGACCCGCACTGCCCTCACTTGCCAGAAGGCTGTGGGAACACTGGTAGATCGGTGTTCCCACAGCCTTCCGGCGCAAACTCGGCGCCATAGCTACACCCGGTCGTAGACGAGCCCGTTCCCGGCGACGCGCACGCCAGAGGTCCGCTGGTGATGAGCCAGTCTCCCGCCGGGCATCAGGTGCCGGACGTCCACAAGGGCCTGGACTCCTGCACCGGCCAACAGTTCCCCGAATTCGTCCTGGCTTGCGGTTCCGTGGCCCACCGTCAGCAACCGCGGCACGCCGCCCGCCACGCCCGTGTCCTCCATGGGCCCAGCCTTTCACAGGCTCAGCACATACTCGGCAAATCGAAGCGCTAGCTTGGCTGCCTGGACATGATGGATTTGACCGGCGCTGTCTGGATTCCGGTTAACGGCGCATAATTGAATGCACAGGCGGCGATGCCAACGGAGGACACCATGAAGTTTCTCGGAGCACTGATCATTATCTGGCTGATCATCGGAGGAATCGCCGCCTGGCAGCGAGGTTACTTCGGCGGAGCTCCGGGGTCCTGCGCCCAGGTTGGGACGGTGGCCGTGACCATCGTGGCGGGACCCCTGAACTACATGGGGGTCAACCCGCAGGTTGCGTGCGAGCTGCCCCAGCCATCCCAGTAACCCGGTCCTTGGTGCCGCGTCGGGCGTTCCCTAGAGTAGGGAATGCTTGGCGCGGCCTTTTGGTTGCGCCCTGAACCTGATTCCGAAGCCTCGAAAGGACTGCCAAGATGGCATTCGTCACCGTTGGAACCGAGAACAGCACCAATATCGATCTCTACTACGAAGACCACGGGAGCGGCCAGCCTGTTGTCCTGATCCATGGCTACCCGCTGGACGGTTCCTCCTGGGAAAAGCAGACGGCCGCCCTCCTGGAGGCAGGCTACCGCGTCATCACCTACGACCGCCGCGGTTTCGGCAAGTCCAGCAAGCCCACCGGAGGCTACGACTACGGCACGTTCGCCGCCGACCTCAATACCCTCCTGAACACGCTGGACCTCAACAACGCGGTGCTGGTGGGCTTTTCCATGGGTACCGGCGAAGTTGCCCGCTACCTCAGCACCTATGGTTCGGCGCGCGTGGCCAGGGCCGCGTTCCTGGGTTCCCTGGAACCGTTCCTCCTGAAGACGGACGACAACCCCGACGGCGTTCCGCAGGAGGTCTTCGACGGACTCACGGAAGCAGTCACGGCGGACCGCTACGCGTTCTTCACGGAATTCTTCAAGAACTTCTACAACACCGATACATTCCTGGGGACGCCGCGACTCAGCCAGGGAGCCCTGACCGCCAGCTGGAACCTTGCCGCCGGAGCAGGAGCCACCGCATCGGTGGCTGCCCAGCCCACCTGGCTCACCGATTTCCGTGCCGACATCCCGCGCATCGATGTTCCTGCCCTGATTGTCCACGGCACGGCGGACAACATCCTGCCGATTGACTCCACCGGGCGCCTCTTTGCCAAGGCCCTGCCCAGCGCCGACTACGTAGAGATCGACGGCGCCCCGCACGGCCTGCTATGGACCCACGCTGCGGAAGTCAACGAAGCCCTGCTCGGCTTCCTTAAGAAGTAAAGGCCGGTTGTAAACAGCACAGCGGAGGGGCCAGGCATCACGCCTGGCCCCTCCGCTGTGCTGTACGGATACCGCCTGGGTCAGGCCCTGGCAGCCTTGCCCGGCAGGGCCAGCTTGAAGACCTTGGCCCAGGACGATCCCACCTGCTTCAGCAGCGGCCCCGTGGTGTACTTCAGGCCGTAGCGCTGGCAGATCTCGCGGACCCGCGGAGCAACCTCGGCGTACCGGTTCGACGGCAGGTCCGGGAAGAGGTGATGCTCGATCTGGTGCGACAGGTTGCCGGTCATGAGGTGCATGAACTTTGAACCGGAGATGTTGGCGGAGCCGATCATCTGGCGGACGTACCAGTCGCCGCGGGTTTCGCCTTCCACCATTTCCTCGGTGAAGGTGTCGGTGCCCTCGGGGAAGTGACCGCAGAAGATGACAGCGTGCGCCCAGACGTTGCGAACGGCGTTGGCGGCCAAGGTGCCGTAGAGGGCTTGCTTGCCGGAGCCGGTGAGCATGGCGACGGCGGGGGTAGCAGCATAGTCCTTGGTGAACTGGGTGATGACCTTGCGGCCCAGGGCCTTGAGGTCCTTGTTCAACGCCTCCTTGGACTTCTTGCCTTCCTTGTACTCGGTCAGCTCGAGGTCATAGATGGCAATGCCCCACTCGAAGATGGGCGCCAGGATGGCATTGAACAGCGGGTTGGCCAGGTTGATGGGCTTCCACGGCTGGTTCTCGTCCATGCGCAGGAGGTTGTACCCGACGTCGTTGTCCTTGCCCACCACGTTGGTCCAGCGGTGGTGCAGGTCGTTGTGGGTGTGCTGCCAGGAGCGCGAGGGCGTGACGAAGTCCCATTCCCAGGTGGTGGAGTGGATGTCCGGGTCCCGCATCCAGTCCCACTGGCCGTGCAGGATGTTGTGGCCCAGTTCCATGTTTTCCAGGATCTTGGCGAGGCTCAGGAGCGTAGTGCCCGTAACCCAGGCCGCCTTATTCTTGCTGACCAGCAGTGCCGCGCGGCCCGAGATCTCCAGCCCGCGCTGGATCTTGATCATGCGCCGGATATAGGCGGCGTCTGAGGCGCCGCGCTTGGCCAGGATCTCGTCGCGGATCGCATCGAGTTCACGGCCCAGCTCCGCCACCTGTTCGTCGGACAGGTGGGCTGCGGCGGGCGGACGGACCAACGGGCTGCCGGATTCCGCCAGCGCGCCGGGGCGCGTCTTTGCCGCTCCAGTGGGGGCGGTTTTGGTTTCTGAAACTACTGACATGCGGTATTGCTCCTCAGAGTTCGAGGTTGACGGGTCCGGCGGCTGCCGAGACACACGTTTGGATCAGTTGGCCGGGTTCACCATGGACTTCGTTCGTGCGGAGGTCGCGGACCTGACCGGCAAGGAGCGGGGTCAGGCAGCTGTGGCAGATACCCATGCGGCAGCCGCTGGGCATCAGCACCCCGGCGTCCTCGCCCACATCGAGCAGGGGGGTGTCGCCGTCGGCGTCCACTTCCCGGTCCGACGCTTCAAAGGTGACCAGGCCACCGTCGTGTCCCAGACCGCCGGCGAAGGTGGTGTTGAACCGTTCAATCATGAGGTTGCCGGGATCGCCGGCAATCGCGACGGCGGTGCCCGGGGCCCCGGCGGTGAGTGCAGCCTGCTTCCAGAGCGCCTCGGCATCGTCCAGGAAGCTGTCCGGACCGCAGGCGTAGGCCGCGCGTTCCTTCCAGTCCGGGCAGAGGTCGTCAAGCTCGGCGGTGGTGGTGAAGTCCAGGCGGCCCTGCTGGCCGGTGAACCAGTGCGCCAGCCGGAAGTTGGGGAACTGGTCTGCCAGCTCGTCGAGTTCCTCGCGGAAGAGGCTGTCCGAGGGGGTGCGGGCCGAGTGGATGAGTACGACGTCGGCATCCCGGCGACGCGGCACCAGCGTACGGATCATGGACATCACCGGGGTGATGCCGCTCCCTGCGGTGACCATCAGCAGCGGGCGCGGGTGCTCCGGCAGAACGAAGTCGCCCTGCGGCGGGGCCAGGAACAGGACGTCGCCGGGCCGGGTGGTGCGTACCAGTGTCCCGGAAACAGCTCCGACGTCGGTGACCGTGATGGCAGGGTCCTTGCCCGCGGGGGCACTGAGGGAATAGGAGCGCCAGTGGCGCACGCCATCCAGCTCAACACCGATGCGGGCCCACTGGCCTGCCAGGTGTGAATGCCAGCCGCGGCCTGGCCGGAAGAAGATCGTTGCCGACTGGGCCGTCTCCTGCACCACGCGTGTAACCACACCGCGGAGCTGCCTCGCGGAGAAGACAGGGTTGAACAGCGCCAGAATATCTTCGGGCGCCAAGGGCGTGGTTAAAACAGAGGCCGCCTGGGCCAGCTGACGTAGCCGGATCATGCGGTCAAGCCTAAAGCGGCGCGAGCCATTTTTCTCTCTCCCGTCACATGACCGTTTCCCGCAGTCACGCTTCTGATGATGGACGCTAAGCCCCCAAGCCGCTACAAGAATAACGGCTGCTGTCGTTGGATGGTTCCATGGGGATTTTAGTAAGGTTACTGATTATTAGCCAATAGGGCTGCCGCGCCAGGGTCCGGGGTCGACGGAGAGGGCCCGCATTCTCAGCGGGCGTCGCGTTCCTGGAATTCCTCATCGAGGTCGAAGTGCCTGAATTCGGTCTCCGGGTTGGGCTCACCCTCGACCACGTACTCGTAGTCCAGCTGGCGCTGGACCTGGCTGTCCAGGACCTGCAGGTCCTGGTCCGGCACCACCGAGAGATCTTCGGGGAAGTCGTCGTCCGGCGACAGGTGGAGTTTGTCAGACATGGGAGCCTCTCTGGGCTGTCAGGATGTCCGGGCTGCAGTGGCCCGCACACTCTCAGGATATTCCCTCCCGGTCAGATCACACAGCCGAATCTGCGCCGGATCAGGAACGGGCCGCGCTCCATCCGATCGCGGGGGCAATATGACGGGCGATATTGCCCAGCATCTTGGCGTTGAAGTCGACGCCGAGCTGGTTGGGGACCGTCACCAGAAGCGTATCTGCGGCCTGGACAGCGGCGTCGGCGGCCAACTGTTGGGCAAGCAGATCTGGGGCACCGGCGTAGGTCTTCCCAAACCTTGCTGTCAGGCCGTCGATGACACCTACTTGGTCCCTGCTGTCGCGAAGGGCGCTGCCCGCAAAATACCTGTTGTCCTCTTCATCAACGATCGGCAGGATACTGCGGCTGACCGAAACGCGCGGCTGATGGCTGTGCCCGGCGGCAGCCCAGGCGTCGCGGAAGAGCTGGATCTGCTCCGCCTGCAGCTGGTCGAAGGGGACGCCGGTGTCTTCGGTCAGCAAAGTGGAGCTCATCAGGTTCATCCCCAGTCCTGCGGCCCAGACCGCCGTCTTCCGGCTACCGGCTCCCCACCAGATGCGTTCCGCAAGGCCGGGCGATTGTGGCTGGACGGGCAGCAGTCCCCGCGTTCCGCCGGCATAACGTGGGTCCGCCTCCGCCACCCCGGCGCCGCTGATGGCCTGGCGAAAGAGCTCAGTGTGACGGCGGGCCATGTCCGCGTCCGTTTCCCCTGGTTCCGGGACGTGACCGAACGCTGCGGCCCCGTTGCGGGCCGGCTCGGGTGAACCGCGGCTGATGCCCAGCTGCAGCCGGCCGCCGCTGATCAGGTCCGTCGCGGCGGCTTCCTCGGCCATGTAGAGCGGGTTCTCGTAGCGCATGTCGATCACGCCGGTGCCCAGCTCTAACCGGCTGGTCCGGGCCGCGATGGCCGCCAGGAGCGGGAAGGGGGACGCCTGTTGACGCGCGAAGTGGTGTACCCGGAAGAAGGCGCCGTCGATTCCGAGTTCCTCTGCCGCTACCGCCAGCTCGATGCCCTGGAGCAGGGCATCCCCTGCGCTCCTGGTGCGGGAACCCTGGCCGGGGCCCCAATGGCCGAAGGAGAGGAATCCGATGCGCTGCATGTAGGGGGCAACCACCCGGCACGCGCCCGCATTCCCGGCTGGCATGATGGGGCTGTGAATGTTCCAGCTGAAACCGTCTCGATTGCGAAGACAGTAGTGCTGTTCGCCCTGGCGGCGGCCGCTGAGATCGGCGGCGCGTGGATGGTGTGGCAATCCGTCCGGGAGGGCAAGGACTGGTGGTGGGCCGGGGCGGGCGTCATTGCCCTGGGCCTTTACGGTTTTGTGGCCACGCTGCAGCCCGATGCCCATTTCGGCCGCATCCTTGCCGCTTACGGCGGTGTCTTTGTAGCTGGCTCCCTTGCCTGGGGAATGATCTTTGACGGTTTCCGGCCTGACCGCTGGGACATTGCCGGCTCCGTCATCTGCCTGCTCGGCGTGGCAGTGATCATGTTTGCCCCGAGGAACGCGGGCTGAGCACCCCTGGCCTCAGGTGACGGACATGCCCCAGGCAGCCGGATCCGGCGGATCAGCCCCGGCCAAAGGCTAAACTGTCCCCGTGTCCACCAAACAGCCACCGCCCGGCGATCCCGCGCCTCCGCAGCGGGGGAAAATCGCCGAACGGCTGCTGCCAGGCGGCACGGAGCCGGATCCCCGCTTCACGCTGGCCAACGAGCGCACGTTCCTGGCCTGGATCAGGACCTCCCTGGCGCTCCTGGCCGGGGGAATCGCCATCGAGGCCTTCACCTCGGACCTGTTCCTCGAACCGGTCCGCAAGGGCCTTGCAATCCTGCTGCTCCTTCTCGGCATGCTGCTGAGCGCCGGTGCCGCGGTGCGCTGGATCAGGGTGGAACGGAGCATGCGCAACAAGACCCCGCTCCCCCTGCCGCTCATCGTGCCGCTGCTGGCCGGCGCTGGGGCGCTGGCCGCCGCCGTCGTCCTCATCTTTATCCTCTGGCGCTGACCCGTGGCCCGCACCAGGGCGGCACCGCCCGGACATGATGATCCGGGCCTCCAGCCTGAGCGGACCACGCTGGCATGGGGCCGGACCATGATGGCGCTGGTGACTGTGAGCGCTATTTTCCTGCGCTGGCTCCCGCACCACGGGCTCCCCATCCTGCTGCTTTTTGCTGTCTCGGCCGGCGCTGCCGGTGCCATCTACTTCACGCAGCGCCGCCGCTACCGCACCAGCACGCGCGGGATTAGGCAGGAAACCGTCGACGCCGACACATCCGCTGTGCTGTGGACCGCGGCCTCCGCAGTTGCGCTGGGCGGCCTGGGCATCCTGGTGGTACTCGTCACCTAGTCCGCCCCCCGGCGCCGGTTCAGAACATGGGGAGGATGAACCCCGCCAAAAACGCCACTGTGCCGACACCGGTAAGGATCCGCCCCACCACTACGGCAGTCTTCCCGGCCGCTTCCGGTGCGGCGGTCTGCCACTGGGTGGGACGTTTGGGGTGGTAGTAGATGGGAAGGGTGTCGCCCACTGCCATGTCCTTGATGTCGTGCGGGGACATGGGCGCATGATGGATCCGGTACTTGTGGTCAAACCACCGAAAGCCCGTCCCGCTCGCATCTGAATAGACCACGCCCTCGGCGACCACCCACGGGTTCACGAATCGCCGCAGGAACCCGGCATAGACCAGCAGCATCAGCCCGGCAGGCAGGCATAACCAGGTCAGCATTTCCAGGATGGGACCTGCCATTTCGAGCGCAGTTGGCATAGTCAAGATGCTACAGGGAACGGGTTAACGGAATCAGCCGATTGGTTCGGCCATCTGCTCCACCACGTACTGGGCGTCCACGGTGGATCCTGTGACTGGGTCCGTCATTTCCACCCTCCAGCTGCGGGCGAATTGGTTCACCCCGCTGGTCATGGCGACCGTGCCCGAAATGAGTACCGTTCCCGGTTCGTTCAGGCCGCGTTCGGCGAGCACTTCCAGCCAGTAATCAGGGGTCAGCAGGGCTCCCAGGGAACTGTCCTGTATCAGGGTGTCCGGGGTGTCGCCCTCCCCCACCCAGCCCTTCAGCGTGATCTGGTCCAGATGGCCGCGCACTTCCTCCAGGCGCCATGCCTTACGGCCCAGGACATCCGGGCTGGCGTTCTTGCTCCAGGCAACGCCGTGGACCTCGAGTTCGCGGTCGGTGTGGTCGCAGGCAACCGTCAGCAGCACGCCGTCGTCGGTGATGACCAGCGCCCATTCGGCTTCCCCTGACGTCCGGGCATGCTGGACCCGGACTTCCGTGACCTGCTGGGCCAAGTAGGGGGACACTGGGTAGAGGGCCGGAGTTGTTGCAGGTCCCGGCACGCCAAGTTCTGCCAGTTCGGCAATATGGGCCTGCACTTCTTCCTGCTCGCGCCCTGCGTAGCCTGCGTTGAGGAGGTGATTGACCTGTACATCCCGCGTGCTGCCGTCGGGAAGTTCGAAGCTGAGAACCGTCATGGTGGATCCATCCTTTGCGTGTGTTGCGGGGAAAATTTACAAACCGGAAACCGGAAACAGTCGCCTATGTACATCCAGTATGCGTAATGTATACATTTAACGCCAGCGTGACAGGCGTCACCCTCAAATTACTCGTGGAGGACAAACACCATGGCTAGAGTCCCAGTTCCGGTTTCCGGCGCAGCGCCGCATCAGGACAAGCCGATTCATCCCAAGGGCCTGTACAAGGCCTTCGCCGCCAGCCTCACCGGCACCGCACTCGAGTGGTACGACTTCGCCGTCTACTCCGCCGCGGCCGCCGTCGTATTCCCCATCGTTTTCTTCCCGTCCTCGGATCCGCTGACGGGCACCATCCTGGCCTTCTCCACTTATGCGGTGGGCTACGTTTCCCGCCCTGTGGGCGGCATCATCTTCGGCCGGCTCGGAGACCGGATCGGCCGCAAAAAGGTCCTCGTGACCACCCTGATGATCATCGGTGTGGCCACCGTCCTCATTGGCGTCCTGCCCGGATACGGCAGCATCGGCATCACCGCCCCCATCATCCTGGTGCTGCTGCGGTTCGCCCAGGGCGTTGGCGTGGGCGGCGAATGGGGCGGCGCAGTGCTGCTCTCCAGCGAATACGGTGACCCGCACCGCCGTGGTTTCTGGGCCTCAGCCGCGCAGGTCGGCCCACCGGCCGGCAACCTGCTGGCCAACGGCGCCCTGGCGATCCTGACCCTGGCCCTGACCGAGGAGCAGTTCCTCAGCTTCGGCTGGCGGATCGCGTTCCTGGTCTCCGCCGTACTGGTGGGATTCGGCCTCTGGATCCGGCTCAAGCTGGAGGACACCCCCATCTTCAAGGCCATCGAGGCGCACGGCGAACAGCCCAACGCCCCGGTCCGCGAAGTCTTCAGCAAAGAGCTCCGCCCGCTGATCGCCGCCATCCTGTGCCGGGTCGGCCCGGACGTCCTCTACGCGCTCTTTACGGTGTTCACGCTGACGTACGGCATCCAGACCCTCGGCTACGAGCGCAACCAGGTGCTCACCGCAGTCCTGATCGGTTCGGCGTTCCAGCTGTTCATGATCCCCCTGGCCGGCGCCGTGTCCGACCGCTTCAACCGCCGCGTGGTTTACGGCACCGCCGCGGTCCTGGGCGCCCTTTGGACGTTCGTCTTCTTCGGGGTCCTCGGCGGCGACAACGAGCCGGTGCTGATCATTGGCATCGTGCTGGGGCTTATGGCGCACTCCTTTATGTACGGGCCGCAGGCCGCGTTCATCGTGGAGCAGTTCTCGCCGCGGCTCCGCTCCACCGGAAGCTCACTGGCCTACACCTTTGCAGGCGTGATCGGCGGCGCCATTGCCCCGCTGATGTTCACGGTGCTGCTGTCCCAGTTCGGCACCTGGATTCCCGTGGCGATTTACGTTGCCGTTGCAGGCGCCGTCACCTTGGTGGGACTGGCCCTGGGCCGGGATTCGAACACCGTGGAGGACGAGGACTACCGGCTCCTGCTGGAAGGCACCGGGGCCGCACCGCAGCCGTCCGGAATCCGCGAAACCGAGTGAGAACCCGGAGTTTTTGTCCACGGAAGTCGCCCAAAACGCGCCGTGGAAGTCATGTGGACAAGAACTCCTTCAGTTGCGGAGCAGGATGTCCCGCGTGACAGCCAGGTGATGGTCAATGGCTTGCTGGGCCTTCGCGGAATCGCCGGACACCAGGGCATCGAGGATGTCCTGGTGTTCGGCGCATACCTGCTCCCGCCGGCCACCGGTGCGGAACAGCGCGGACACGCCCACCAGGATCTGGCGGACATGCAGCTTGCTGTAAGTCCGGGAGATCAGTTCGTTGCCGGCAGCATCGATCAACTGCTGGTGGAAGAGGGTGTCCAGCCGGATGAACTCTCGCGCAGCCTCAGGATTCAGTTCATCAGGAAGGGCTGCCTGCTGGTCGAGGGTGTCCTGCATGGTCCGGGCGGGTACCACGCCCTGGTCGATCACCAGCCGGGCGGAATGGCTTTCCAGGACACCACGCAGTTCCATGAGTTCGGACATCTCACGGCCGGTCACCGGCGGAACGTAGGCGCCGCGCTGCGGGATCAGTTCCACCAGGCCGTCGGAGACGAGCAGCAGGAGGGCCTCACGCACAGGGGTCCGCGAAACGCCGATTTCGGCGGCAAGCTCCTGTTCGTTCAGGAACCGGCCCTGCATGTCCGGATCGGTCAGGATGTTTTCGCGCAGGTACGCGTACGCTTTTTCCCGGCCAGAGGCCGCCGTTCCCGACATTTTTCGCATACATTATGTATACAACAGAATGGAGTAATTTCATGCGTTTAGCAGTGGCCCAAATCATCACCGGAGCCGATCTGGCCGCCAACCTGGAACTGATCCGAGAATACGCCACCCGCGCAAAAGCAGCCGGGGCGGAACTCGTGGTGTTCCCGGAAGCCGCCATGCGCGCCTTCGGCCACCGGCTGACGGATATCGCTGAAACGGTCGACGGCGCCTGGGCCGGCAGTGTGCGCAGCCTCGCCAAGGAGTTGGACATCACGGTAGTGGCGGGCATGTTCACTCCAGGGCGGGACGGGCGCGTCCGCAACACCCTGCTGGTTACTGGACCTCATGTGGAAACCTCCTACGACAAGATCCACCTCTTTGACGCATTCGGTTTCGCCGAGTCAGACACCGTGGAGGCCGGAACCGGTCCCGTGACCTTTGAGGTGGACGGCACCACCTTCGGCCTCGCCACCTGCTACGACGTCCGCTTCCCCGCCCTGTTCACCGCCAACGCCAAGGCCGGCGCCCAGGTCAACATCGTCTGCGCCTCGTGGGGCGCCGGCGAGGGCAAGGCGGAGCAGTGGGACCTTCTGGTCCGGGCCCGGGCCCTGGACAGCACCACCTTTGTGGTGGCCTGCGGCCAGGGTGATCCGGCCAGCGTCGGCATCACCACCGCCGGCAATGCACCCACGGGCATCGGGCACAGTGCCGTCATCTCTCCCTTGGGTTCAGCCCTGGTGGCGCTTGGCGGCGAACCGGAACTCGCGATCGTCGACATTGACCCGTCCGTCGTTGCCGAGGTCCGCGGAAAACTGCCCGTCCTGGAGAACGCCCGGTCCTTCTAGGGCGTGCGGGAGATGGCCGCGTTCACGGAAGCACAAATCCCCTGAGTGCGGCCATCCACGGCCCGAAACAGTCCAGGTGGGCGTCATGGGAGGCCCCGGGGAGGTCAACGCGCGTCGCATTCCTGCCTCGCCGGACAAACCCGGCCTTGCCCGCTTCGTCAAACATGCCGGCTTCCCCGTAGGCCACCAGGGTGGGCACAGCCACGCTTTCCCACTCCCCCCAGCGCGGGACGGCCACCGCACTGATGGCCGCCACCATGACATCGGCGTCGAACCGCGGCCAAAAGCCGCCGTCGCGCTCCTCCAGATCCGCCGCCCAGGCAAGTGCGAGCGGTGCATCGCCAAGGAAGGCCTGGGCCGCGGCCCGGCTGGGGAACGGCACGGGCCAGGACCGGAAATAATCCCCCATCGCCGCGCGGTCCTCCGCCCCTCCCCCGCCGGCGTCCGCCTCCAGCAGCACCAGCCTGGATACCAAGTCCGGCCTCGCTGCGGCCACGAGCATGGCCGTATGGCCACCCATCGACTGCCCCACCAAGGCTGCCGGCGGGCCCACCGCCTCAAGCACACGCACGACGTCGGACACGTAAGCAGCGCGCGAGACATCCCTTGGGTGGCGGGTGCTGGCGCCGTGGCCGCGCTGGTCCACCAGCACTGTGCGGCATTCGGGGAGCGCTGCCGCCGTCGGCAAGAATTCGCGGGCGCTGCTGGCGAGGCCGTGGAGGATCACTACGTTGGGCCCGCTGCCGCCTGTGTCATAGCAACGCAGTTCCACTCCCTGCCCGGCGGTAACAGTAAATCCTTGGATTGACGTGGGCATCCCATCACCGTACGTGAATCCCACCGCGGGCCCGGTGAGCTGCCGTTCATTTTCACGAAACCTTCTGGCCTTTAGCGTCCGTCGGCGGCTTCTCACCCTCCGTGCACCCAATTTCGCGCCGCTGGTGGCATCCAGCATGCTGATCCGGGGTTCTCCGGACAGCTCAACAGGCTTCGTTAACATTTCGGAAACATATCGGTCATGCGATCTTCACGTAGGCGACGTTTGCGTAACCTGCCTGCAACTTAGCGAAGCAGAAACGGAAACACACGGCGGCAAATATTGACCAGGGGGAATGCGAGGGCCGAACTGGAGAGTCCCGTATTGCAGGCTCAACGCGAAGGGACCCGCAGGTGGAAATCACTGCGCAACACGTCTGGCTGATGATTTCAGCGGCAATGGTACTGTTCATGACCCCTGGGCTAGGCCTCTTCTACGGGGGCATGACCCGCGCCAAGGCGGCCCTCAACATGATCCTGATGAGCTTCATCTCCGCGGGAATCGTCGGTGTGGTCTGGGTGCTCTGGGGCTACTCGATGACCACCGGCGAAGGCATCCTGGGCCTCTTCGGCAATCCGTTTGCCAACTTCGGCCTGCAGAACCTCATGGGCTCGCCCGAGCTCATCAAGGCCGGCTACAGCGCCACTTTCGCCATCATCACCGTGGCCCTGATCAGCGGCGCCATCGCGGACCGTGCCCGGTTCAGCGCCTGGGCAGTCTTCGTTCCTGTGTGGATCACGCTCGTCTACTGCCCGCTCGCCTACATGATCTGGGGCGGCGGACTCCTCAGTGCCGGCGGCGCCCTGACGTCGATCTTCGGCCAAGTCATCGACTTCGCCGGCGGCGCAGTAGTAGAAATCAGCTCCGGCACTGCTGCCCTGGTCCTTGCCCTGATCGTGGGCCAGCGGCACGGCTTCGCCAAGGATCCCAACCACCGACCGCACAACGTCCCCTTCATCATGCTTGGTGCCGCCATCCTGTGGTTCGGTTGGTTCGGCTTCAACGGCGGCGCGGCGACGACGGCGGAACAGGCCGGCCTCATCTGGGTCAACACCCTGGTGACCCCCGCCGCAGCCATGCTCAGCTGGCTGGTCGTCGAAAAGGTACGGCACGGCCACCCGACGTCCCTCGGCGCTGCCTCCGGCGTGGTGGCAGGCCTGGTGGCAATCACCCCGTCCTGCGCCAACATCAGCCCGGTGGCCGCCATCGGCCTGGGCCTGGTGGCCGGCGCAGCCTGCTGCTGGTTTGTGGACCTGAAGTACCGCTTCGGCCTGGACGATTCCCTCGACGTTGTGGGTGTCCACCTCGGCGCGGGCCTTATCGGGACGTTGGCCCTGGGATTCATCGCCCTTCCCGTGGACGGCGTGGGTGGTGGACTGTTGTACGGCGGAGGCGTGCAGCAGCTGATCGCCCAGACCGCCGCAGTGGTGGTCACCCTGGTCCTCTCCGGCGGTATGACGCTGGTGATTGGGCGCGCGATCAACAAGACCATCGGTTTCCGGGTCAGCCACGAGGCCGAGACCGTGGGCGTGGACCTCGCCGAGCACGCCGAGAGCGCCTACTCCTTCGGGGAACTGGGCAGCCGTTTCAACCCGTCCGGCCACCTCGCTGCCGCGCAGCCGGCAGCCCAGGAGTCCGCCTCCCAGCGCGCCAAGGAAGACAGCTTCGCCTGACACTGCGACCCCATTCTGTTGCGCCTTTGTTGCGCCACAAAGGATCGGTTTCTATGTGATAACGGCTCTGGAGGATGCGAAGACGGGCGGCGTATGCTGATGTCACGTCGCTAGCCTGAGAGCTGAAAAAATGGCGAAGAAGAAACGCGGACACGGTCTGGTCGCGACCCTCGGAAGGGTCATCGGGTTCTTCACCGCGAGCGCATTATGCGGCGTTCTTGTTGCGAGCCTGGTGGTTCCGGCGGTGGCAGCCGCAGGCTTCGGGGTCAGCAGTTCCATCAGTTTCTTCGACCGCCTGCCTGAGGAACTTGTGGTCGCGCCGCCGTCGCAATCCACCAAGGTCCTGGCCTCCGATGGCCAGCTCATTGCAACGTTCTATGCCGAGAACCGGATCAAAGTCCCGCTGGACCAGATGTCGCCCTACATCCGTGACGCCGTCGTAGCCATCGAGGACAGCCGCTACTACGAGCACGCCGGAATCGACCCCCAAGGGATCCTGCGCGCTGCGATCTCCAACATGACCAGTGGCGGCAGGCAGGGTGCGTCCACTATCACCCAGCAGTACGTCACCAATGTGATCAACGAGGCCTACCTGTCCCAGGACAAGACGGACGAGGTGATTCTCAGCGGCCAAAAGAGCATGGCTGACAAGCTCCGGGAGATGAAGCTTGCCGTCGCGTTGGAGAAGAAGTTCAGCAAGGAGCAGATCCTCGAGGGTTACCTCAACATCGTGTTCTTCAACCGGGATGCGTATGGCATCGAGGCCGCTTCGCAGTACTTCTTCAGCACCTCGGCGAAGGACCTCACACTGCCGCAGGCCGCGCTCCTGGCCGGACTGGTGAACAGCCCTAGCTTTTATAACCCCGCGGTCAACCCGGACAAATCGATCGTGCGGCGCAACCAGGTGCTTTCCGAGATGCTTGCCACGGAAAAAATCACCCAGGCCGAGCATGACGCCGCTGTTGCAACGCCCATCGAACTGAAGCTGAACCCCGGCAGGCAGGGCTGCGCCAACGCCACGATGGCGCCGTACTTCTGCGACTACATTTCCCACCTCATCCTCAACAACCCGGCGTACGGGGCAAGCCTGATAGAACGCGAACGGAGGCTCTACCGGGGTGGCCTGACCATCAAGACCACGCTGGATCCAAGGCTGCAGGCTGCGGCGCAGGCACAGGTGGACAGCACGGCGGGTGCAAATCCCGACAGGTGGGGGGCGGCGCTGGTGACGATCCAGCCTGGTACCGGCAACATCCTCGCGATGGCCCAGAACACTGTGTTCCTGCCGGAGGAAGGGAAATTCGACACGCAGCTGAATTTCAACGTGGACGCCCGCGATCCGCAGGGCAATGACCTCAATGGTGCCGGCGGCTTCCAACCGGGATCCACCATGAAACCGTTCACCTTCGCTGAGTGGCTCAATGAAGGCAAGTCCATGACGGCCGAAGTGGACGCTTCCAGGCGGGTATATCCGTTGGGATTCCCCTGGCGGTCCAGCTGCGGCAGGGTCCTGGGCGCGTACAGCACGGCCCAGAACAATCCCGAGCTGGGCGCCGCAGACGACCTGCAGAACGCGGACGAGGGCTACTACCGCCGCATGCCCGTGAACTACGGCCTCTACAACTCCATCAACACCGCCACGTTCGCCTCCGCCGCCCAGCTTGATTTCTGCGGCATCCAGAAAATGGTGGACGCTGTGGGGCTGCACAGCGGCCTGGACGGCGCGCAGATCAACATGCACCAGCTGGGCAACCTGCTGGGGGCCATCGGCGTGGCCCCGCTGCACCTGGCGAATGCCTTTGCGACCTTCGCCAATGACGGCCGCTACTGCGTCCCCATCGCAGTGGTGGACGTGACGGACGTAAACGGCGGCAAGCTTCCCGCCCAGGCCAGCGAATGCCGCAACGCGGTCAAACCCGAAGTGGCACGTGGTGTCAACGCAGTTCTCCAGGACGTCCTGAAAGTGGGCTCCGGCGTGTGGATCAATCCCAAGATCCACACTGTGGTGCCCACCGCGGCAAAGACCGGAACCTCGAACAACAACGGCGCCACCTGGATTGTTGGCTACACGTCAGGCCTGGCCACCGCGTCCTTCTTCGGTGATGCTTTGGAGGGCCAGAAGCGGCCCGGCCAGAACGTCACCATCAACGGCGTGTTCTACCCCCGCTTGGACGGCTATATGATCGCCGGCCCGCAGTGGGTCAACTACATGCTGCAAGTGGTGAAGCTCTACCCTGCAAATCCGTTCCCGCCGCCGCCTGCTTCGATGTCGTCCCCTTCACCCGCTCCCTCAGCAAAGCCCTAGGAGTCCGGCCTGGTCGCAAGCGAGGGTGCGAAAATGATCCGATGCCAACCATTGAGACCAACCGGCTGATCTTGCGACCGTGGGAGCCGGAGGACGCTGACTTCGCCTTCGACCTGTACTCCCGCTGGGAAGTGCAGCGGTTCATCGGCAATCCTCCCCGCGTGATGGCCGGGCGGGCCGAGGCAGAGGGGCGGATCCGGGACTGGCGGCAAATGGACAACCCTGTGCACGCGGTCTGGGTTGTGCAGCTCAAGGGGTCCGGCCAGCTGGTGGGAAACCTGCTCCTGAAATCCATCCCCGCGTCCGGGCCTTCCCTGCCGCTGCAGCCGTCCGGCGATACGGAAATCGGCTGGCACTTCCATCCCGACCATTGGGGCCACGGTTTCGCGACCGAGGCAGCGGCCGCTGCCCTGAACTTCGCCTTTGCCAGCGGACTCAGGCGGGTGGTGGCGGTGACGGCGCCGGCCAATGCTGCCTCCCAGAAAGTCTGCATCAGGATCGGTATGCGGCATCTGGGGCAGACCCCCCGGTACTACAACTCGCTCTGCGAGCTTTTCGAGGCGACTGCCCCGCAGCCGTAGCCGCCGTCGTCGTGTATTTCAACAGATACTGTCGGGTGTTTCAGCAGATGCTTCAGTCAGCGAGGATGAGGTAAAGCGCCCGCCGGGTTTCATCGAGCTTTTCGATGGCGGCAGTGCGTTGCTCCTCGGTGGCGCCGCGGAACTGGTGGATGACCCCCATGAGTTTTCCGATGCTCTCGTGAAAAGCGGGTCCCGTGGCGTCTCCGGCGGCGTTCCAGGCGTTGTCCAGTTCCTCACTGTTCTCTGCCACATACTCCCGGCCTGCGTCGGTAAGCGCGAATTCGGTACGCCGGCCTTCGCCAACAGGGCTGATGAGTTCCTCGTCAACCAACTGCTGAAGGGTGGGATAGACCGAGCCCGGACTGGGGCGCCACGCGCCGGAGGTCTTTTCGGCGATCGTCTTGATCAGCCCGTACCCGTTCGACGGCGCCTCCGCCAGGAGGGACAGGATGGCTGATCTGACATCACCCCTGTTGGCCCGCCTGGGACCGCCCGGTCCAAACCCCGGCCCAAAGCCCGGGCCGAAACCTCGGGGCCCGAAACCGCGCGGCCCGAAGCCACCGCCGCCGTGGCCATGCGGTCCGCGGCGGCCGTGCCCGCGTCCGAAGCGTCCGCGGTGCGGCTCATTCTCTGCATATTTGTTGTCTTCGTACATGCCTTTCATAGCGGCATTGTCCTTCCGGTTGTGGAGATTCCAGTCGCCCACCACACCGGCGAGCGATACTTAACGATATATCGCTGAGTATCGCTTGGCAATAGCCGACGACGGCGGCAAGGTGCCGCCGTCGTTATCCCGCTAACCGGTGCCGTTCCACAGCCGCTGCCACCACGTGCGCCTGGCTTCCGGCTGCGGCTCAGGGCTGGCGGCCTTGGCGCGGGCGGTGCGGCGCTGGTGCCAGCGCGACACTTCGACGTCGATGTCCCGGGTCTTGGTGACGACGGGCGGGCCGCCCTGCAGCTGCCGCCGGGCGTCGACGACACGGGCGTTGAAGTCCTTCAGGATGTCCCGGACCTGCTTTTCGGTGAACTGGGCATCCAGGCGGGCATCCAGTTCGGCGTCCTCGGTGCGCAGCAGGATGGCCTTGGGCCCCAGGCCACTGATGTTCTCGCGCTGGATCAGGCCCTTGACCCACCAGTCTGGATCGTAGGCCTCGCCCATGCCGGGAATCGGCTTGCCCGAGTACTTGAGGTTGTCGAACTTGCCTTGGGCCATGGCGTCGCGGATGAGGTACTCCACCCGTTTGGCGTCGTCAACCTTGCGTCGTTTTTGCCGCTCGTCTTCCTCAGCGGCCTCCAGTTGTGCCTCTTCCTCGGCGCTAATGCCCGCGCCCCGGTAGGAACGCAGCTCCGCACCGCGTTCCAGCCGCCGCCTGAAGGCGTTGTCAGCTTCACCCATGTCCCGTCACCGCCCCTGAACTGCGCCGCTCCTGACTTCCAGTATTCAAGTGTCCGCATTCGGTTTCAACGGGCTAATTCATCACCATCGAGACCTGATGGAGCTTTTTGTTGCCGTTCGTGACCGCGCATCGCACCCGCTGACGCCTGGTTTCACCCCGTGACAGCCTTGGCCCGACCAGCTGGGCTCGCGCCTATGGCTGCTCCTACAGTGGCTGTCAAAGGAACGCTGGCATGCGATTCGCGTCCCGCGAAAGAGCGTGAGTTGGGTCCAGACCGGTTGGACCACCCCTGGCAGCAGGGCTGCGCGGGCAGATGGACGCGGAACATGGGCTATTGGGAGGTCAAACGCGTTTCGTCTCCCCCGATTTCCGGCGGAAGGCCCTGGCTCAGCAGTCGCTGAAGAAGGTCGAGGAAAGCGCCCGGGGCCGGGGCGTGCAAGAACTGGTCCTGCAGTGCTCAAGCTGTGGGCTGCCGAATCCAGGACGACGCCAGCTCGGCATCATGCTCGGTCTCGGTCAGTGCGTAGTGGAAGACCCGGCTGTCGGGGTTTTCCAGCCGGCCGCGTGGCTCCACCCTGAACCATTCATGGCCGGCGACGGCCTGCGCCCAGGCGTCGGCTTCCTCCCAGTACACATCCCCGGACCGGCGGTCGGGATGCACGTGCATCGCCACCGAGATCATGAACGTGGCGTCCTCGTTGGTAGGACGGAGCGCGAAGCACACCACGTCCACGCTGACGCCGTGGTTCACGCAAGAGGGCTTGCGGGCCATTGCTGTGGCGGCGCTGTCCACCGCACCCTCGTGGATGTCCTGCCTGGCGAGTGCGTACATCTGCCGGCGAAGCAGGGACAGTTCGTCTCCGCAGCTCACTTGGATCCTGCGGGTGAGTGCCTTGATCACAACGGCCACCTCGCGGCAGGAAGCAGGCTGACCCCGTCTAGGTTGCCGTGCATCTGGCGGCCGGATCCTTCGAGGCTGAGCACCCAGACAATTTCGGAGTCGGGCGTTTTGGCGTCAACCCGGCCGAAGTAGGGCATGCCCGCCGGAGGTGTGACCCTGACGGTCGACCCCACCCCGATCGCGGACCAGTCCTGGACGGCGTGGTCCTGAACGGCGTCATAGTGGAGGCCAGCACCCGGCCCGTCGGCAGGATCCCGCTGGAGCGGGCGCCGGCCCCGCCTGCGGGAGCCTGACTTGACCGGCGTCATGCAACGCTCTCCAGCAACTTGGCCCGGGACGGCACGCCCTCGAAGTAGCCGCCCTTGAAGAAGAGCAGCGGCTCTGCGCCATCCCTGGCACCGAGTGCGCACACCGCGCCCACCACGATGGTGTGGTCACCGCCGTCGTATTCATCATGCAGTTCGCAATCCACCCATGCGAGGGCCTGATCCAGCACCGGACTGCCCAGCGGCGAGGCGGTGTAGTCGACGCCGGCAAACCTGTCGGTTCCGGACCGGGCGAACTGGGCGGCGAGGTGCTGGTGCCCGGCGGGCAGGATGTTCACCGTGAACCGTCCGGCTTTCCGGAGTTGCGGCCAGGTGCCGGAACTGCGGGCGGGGCTGAAAGTAACCAACGCCGGATCCAGGGAGAGGGAGGAGAAGGACTGGCAAGTGAAGCCGGCCGGGCCGTTGTCCGTCACCGCGGTGATCACCGTCAAACCGGAGGCAAAGTGGCCCAGGACGTGACGCAGGCGCTGGGGGCTGAGATCAAAATGTTCCGTCATGTTCTTTTCCTTTCAAGGCCGATAATCCAAACCAACCACCCGTCCACGACCCTTTCAACCACAGGTGAAACGCACCGACGCGCAGAGAAACCTGGCTTCACGGCCCGAAGCATGGGGTAACGAAAAAGCCTGGAAACACTGCCTTGACCAGTGCGTTCACCACCGTTGCGGATTCGGGCCCCATCGCGTCAGTCAGCGGTGGCCGGTTCATCGAGCGACGCCAAACGTCGTACACCGCAATCGTCCGCAGGATTGGTTAACAGAGCGGGACAATGCCGCGGCTGGTGCTTAAGCTACTGCTACGTGATGTGCCCGAGAGGCCAGGGAGCGGTCTGCAAAACCGCTGACGCGGGTTCGAATCCCGCCATCACGTCCACTCCGCAAGCCGCGCGGATCTCAGGTGGCTGCCGGCAGTCCAGCAAAGGGTCACAGACGCAGCGCGTCATCAGGGAGAGCATCGCCGGGCAGCCTGCCGTCAACTGGTGACGGATCTGGTTCGTGGCGCGCCAGTTCGTCCATGATGCGGGGTGGCCATTGGGGTGGTTCCCAGTCTTGGTGTTCGCTTTGGTAGTGGCGTCCGGTGGGTGAGGTCCAGCCGGGTGGTTTGTCGATGCTGGCTTCGGTGGGTGTCCAGGCGGTGGTGTGTTTCAGCCGGTGGTGTTTGGGGCAGGGCTGGCCGAGGTTGCTGATGCCGGTGGTGCCGCCGTCGGCCCAGGCCAGGAGGTGGTCTGCTTCGTTGTCCAGGGATTGGTTGTTGCAGCCGGGGAAGGGGCATTTGCCGTCCCGGAGCCGGAGCCATTGGCGCATCGCGGCGGGGATCCGGTAGCTTTGGCGGCCGATCTCCAGCGGCGCCCCGTTGCGGGGGTCGGTCAGGACGCGGTGGAACGAGCCGGCGCCGTCGGCGACCAGGTTGCGGGCCATCGACGCCGGGATCGGCCCGTACCCGTCGAGGGTGGCTGGTTCGTCGGTGAGGCCCATCAGCGCGAACACCGGCACGGTCACGAGGACCTGCGCCGCCGGTAACGGGACCCGGCCCGTCATGACATCACTGGCGGTGGCCGAGTCGGCGGCCGGAACGCCACCAGCCACGACATCACTGGAGCTGGGGGCAGTTCCGTCGCTGAAGCCGGTACTCGTTTTGGTGCCGTCGCTGGTGCTGCGGGCCCCGCCACTATTGACGCTCACACTGCTGGTGCCGGCGCTGTTGCCAGCTGCTGTGTCTGTGCGGGCCTCGGCGGGGCTGCCCGTGGGGAATCCACCGCTGAGGAGCAGTTGGGCGGCGATGTCGGCGCGGAGCTGGGTCATGGTGCGGGTCTCGGCCGGGCCCTGGAGGGTG
>NZ_JBBCBT010000020.1:0-103826 GCF_037203985.1 Pseudarthrobacter sp. CCNWLW217 | reverse complement strand
ACCGAAGGCCAATACGCCGCCGCCGACGTCAAAGACAAAGCAACAGAGGCCAAGGACCACGTCCAAAACCCCTAACCACCACCCAGCAGACAGGCCGGCAACCCGCCTCCCCCGGCGGCGTCGGCCTGTCTGCTTTTCACCTCTCCCCCGTTCGACGAAGGAAACTCCATGAAGAAGCTTTTGCTTGCCCTGCTCCCCACCATCATCAGCCGCATCATGCGCGCCCGCCGGGCCAAGCAGAACCCGGCCGCGAATCCCCGCAGCCGCAACCGGTTCTGATCCTAGAAACGTCCTTAGAGGGGCCCGCCCCGGGCCGAAGATTCAGTAGGAGTACCATGCCCATCCCCGAACAGCGGGGGCCGATCAGCGCCGCCCTGCTCGCGATCCTCGCCGGCCAGCCCGTTGATACGCCCGCCGGCCTGGCCGACCTCCACGCACTTGTGACCTCACAACTGGCCGAGGCTCAAGACGTTATCGAGGACGACGACCTCCAGCTGGCCTTGTTCTGCCTGTACGAGCTGCATTACAGCGGGCTGGACGGCGTGGATGACAGTTGGGAATGGCACCCCGGCATGATCGCCGTCCGCCGGCTTCTGGAGAAGCCGTTCGAACAGGGACTGAGGACTGCAGCCAAAGCTGCGGTTCCCGACATTCCGCAGGTTCCCGGGGCGGTTCCGATCAGCGACGGCGTGGCCACGGTCCTGTTTAACCTCGCGGCGTCGGACACGGGGCCCAGCATGTCGAAGTATGTGGCGAAGAGGGCCACACTTTCCCAGCTCAAGGAATTCCTCATTCAGAAATCCATCTACCAACTCAAGGAAGCGGACCCGCACACCTGGGCCATTCCCCGCCTCGCCGGCCGTGCCAAGGCGGCCCTGGTGGAAATCCAGGCGGACGAATACGGCGGCGGCCGCGCGGACCGGATGCACAGCGCCCTCTTTGCCAGGACCATGCGTGCCCTCGGGCTCGATGACCGCTATGGCGCCTACGTCAACACGATTCCGGCCCTTGCCCTGGCATCAGTGAACATGATGTCCCTCTTCGGGCTGAACCGCCGGCTGCGCGGTGCCATCGCCGGTCACCTGGCGATCTATGAGATGACGTCCTCCCGGCCCAACCAGCTCTACGGGAACGGTTTCCGCCGGCATAACTTCGATGCCGCAGCGACAGCGTACTTCGATGAGCACGTCGAAGCAGACGCCGTCCACGAGCAGATTGCCGGGCGGGATCTGGCCGGAGGCCTGGTGGAAGCGGACCCGGACCTGCTCCCCGACGTCTTGTTCGGCGCGACGGCGGCCCTCGCCCTGGACACCTTGCTCACCCACCACGTTGTGGACGCTTGGGAAAACGGCCGGTCATCGCTGCGCACCAAATTGCCCGCCGCGGCATGACTACAGAAGATCAGGAGCACATGAACCACGAACCAGCAGAAGGGTCGATCGTGGTCTGCCCGGACGGACCGCTGCTGGTCCGCGGGGACTTCGAGATCCTCACGCCAACAGGGGAACCCGTTCCCAGGCAGCGCCGGACGGTGGCGCTCTGCCGCTGCGGAGCCTCAGCGATCAAACCGTACTGCGACGGGACCCACAAGCTGATAAAGTTCCGGACCGAACCTGCCGACGCGGGACGGCCCGAAACGTAAAACTATTCATCACTAATTGCGATGAATATTGTGCGGAAAACATCGCTTTTTCTTAAATGCTATGCAGTTAGATACTGGGATCCACACCACATTTACCCGTCTGGTGTCAGCCCACTAAAATCCCGCAGAGCGAAGAAGCAGCGATGAAGAAACGTATCCAGCACCGCCAGTTCCACAGCAAGAGTTCCCGGAAAGGCCGCGAGGCGCGGACCGGCGAACATTGCCCGCTGAACGGATGGTGGGCGCCGGCCGGCCAGGAGGCAGATGCGCAACTCCTCGCCGAGGGGAGCATCATGCCGCCGAGCGGCGGCGAGTTGGTGACGTGGACTTTGGTGGCGAGCCAGTTCGGGTCCCGCAGGCCCCAGTATGTCCTCTCTGCCGCGGGAGCCTCCATTGACAGCTTCTAGCCAAGTGTCAGCACAGGAGGGCTGTGAAGACGGCTGCCACTTCTGCGAAGGACCGGAAACGGACTGAGCCGAGAGTCACCCGGGCGAGCGGACGACGGCGGGAGCGTTCCCGCCGTCGTACCTTTCCGTCTGGTGCCAACCTGCTCACGTGATTGCGCAGGACCCTGGTTTCCGTTTCCCTATTACCTCAGGAGCGCCGGTTCGGAATTCACGGTGAGCAGCCGAAGGAGCGGGCCTATGTCGTGGCTGGATTCGAGTTCCATGACGTTCTCCACCACGCTGAGTGCCGCCGTCTCCGGCAGCCTGGTGGTGGCGAGGCCCATGAACTTACTTATGGTTTCGTCGTCGCTGAGCCTGTTAGTGGAGGCACCCTTAGCCCGGACAGCCTGGACAATGATGGTGCCGGACTCCGTCTGCACCTCGATCCGCGGTTCCGCCGAACCTCCCTGCTGCTGGGGGTCCACCACCAAGTGGATCCGTTCCATGAGTTCGAGGATCCGGGGGTCAGTCCTGCCCTGTTCGGCCACTTCAGCCAGGCCGACTCCCCCGTGCAGGAGAGCCGTGGCGAGGGCGAACTGCATGCTCAACTGAGCCGAAACCAAGGAGCTCACGTCGGCCTTGCCGCACATGTCGGCGATGAGCGCGCTGGTGTGGACGGTGATCTTGCGGACCGACTCGGCAGAGACGCCGGGCTGCTCCCGCAGATCCAGGATGACATCGATGGCGGCGTGGGTGCTGCGGCAGGTGGCGTAGGGCTTGATGGATGCCCGTTCAATCTGCCATTCCTCACCGAGTGTTTCGAACAGGCGGGATTGGTCTATGTCCTCGTGCCGGCCGTAGAGGCGCAGGAAGCTGCCCCACGGGGCGGCGAACAGGTCCCGCGGTCCGGTGAACCCGGACCTGGCGAGAAGTGCGCTGTTCAGGCCTGCTTCGGCAGCGCGGCCCACGTGCATGCGCTTAGACATTGCACCGTCACCGATGAATGACCAGGTGCCGCCGGTGAAGGACCCGGCCAGGCCAATGGCAGAAACCATCTGTTCGGTGTCCAGGCCAAGGATCACGCCGGACGCCACTGCGGCTCCGAATGTTCCGCACACGCCGGTGGAATGCCAGCCCGCATTGTTGACGGAGTCGTAGCCGCCCAGAGCGTCCTGGACGCGGCGGGCCACTTCATATCCACCGATGACGGCGTGGAGGAGACTGGCGCCGCCAACGTGCGGTCCGCCGTCGGCTGTTCCGCCGTCGGTTACTCCCCCGCGGGAACCGGCCATGGGCAGCGACGCTGCCGCAAGCGCCGCGGGCAGCACAACAGCACCCGAATGGTCGCACCCGCCGGAGTCGTCCAGTTCGAAGGCGTGGCAGGCGATGCCGTTGACGAACGCCGCCCCGAGCGCGGGCAGTTCGGCGGGTGTCCCCCAAAGCGGTGCCCCTGAGCCGGAGGCGGGAGATCCATAGACAGCTCCGAGCGCTGTTCGGCTGATGTCCACTTCCCGTGAGGAGGCTCCTGCAATTCCGGCACCAAGAGTGTCAAGGATGTGGATCTTGGCCCTGTGCCGGACATCGGCGGGGATGTCTGCTGGCCGCAGCGCCGTGAGGAAACCGGCGATCCGCTCTGAAGCAGTGGGGTGGTTGGTCATGTTGGCCTGCCTTCGCGGGTAAGTGCGTGGAATATCTCGGCGGGGTGGTCTGCAGGATTGGGTTTGGCGCTCTGCCGCCACCACTGGGCCACGTCGCCGCCGGTGGCGTGCCATATGTCGTCGTGGGCGGATACATGGTCCATGAACTCGCGCAGCATTCCGATCCGCCCGGGGGTGGCGATGATTTCCGGGTGGAGGGTCAGGACGAAGCACAACCCTTCTGCACGGTAGGCGTCGAATTCCAGGATCCAGTTCCGCAGCACTTCCCGGCTGGAGGCAATCCGTGGACTTCCCGCAGGGATGGGTGGGTCCAGGTTGAAGACGAAGTAGGGGTAGTCGTCCAGTTCGTGGTGGCGGGGCACTTCCACCAATGCGGCCGCAGATCCTGCGTGGAAGTGGGGCAGGTCGTCGCCGTGCCAAGACGAGGACCACGTGAATCGCTGGGTAAGCAGCTCGTCAGTCAGCCCGGGCGCGTAGGACCCGCGTCCTGCGCGGAATCCCTCCGGACGCAGCCCGAGGCGGGACTGGAAGGCGTCCTGGGCGCGACCGATACTGTCCACCTGTTCGGCGAGGGATTGGCTGCCCATGTCTTCGAGCTGCCAGCCCATGTTGCCGAACTCGTGCCCTGCCCCGGCGACTGCCTCGAGCTGCCGGGGGTAGCTCGCGAGGTTGGCGCCGGGAACGAACCAGCTCGCTTTGGTGCCTGTGCGGTCCAGTTCAGCCAGCAGGCGGTCCACTCCCCGCGTTCCCCCGTACTGTCCCACCGACAGGCTCTTGGCGCGGTCGACGGCGTCAGGCGCCGCAGCGAGTACGGACAGTTCCGCCTCAAACCCGACCGTGACTACGAAGGCGCACTTTTTACCCTCGGGCCACCGTCCCTGGGTTTGAGTGATAGTCACGTCTGAGGCTCCTTGGTCTGCTGCCACCACGTGGCGATGTCGGCGCATGTGCTGAACCAGACGTCGTCGGCATCTTTCGCGTGCCGGATCCAGCGGTCCAGCAGTACTGCCCGGCCGGGTTTGCCCACCACTTTGGGGTGGAAGATGGTGGACAGGCACAGGCCTTCGGCGTGATAGCCGTCGAACTCCCTGGTCCAGTTGTCCAGCGTGAGGTCATAGCTGGCTATCCGATCACCGCCCGAGGGCCAGTCCGGGTTGGTGGTGTAAGCAAGCGAGGCGTAGTCGTCCATGTCGGACCGGGCAGGGATCTCAACGAGCTTCCCGCCGGTGTGGAAGTACGGGCGGTCGTCTCCGCGCATGGAACTGGAGTAGAGGAAACCCATCTCCTCGAGCAAGGCCGGGGTCTCGGGGCGCCAGTCCCCCGATGGTGTCCGGAAGCCGACCGCCGTGGTGCCCAGGACATCCTGGAAGATGCGTTGGCTGGTTTCGATGACGTGCCGCTGCTCCACCAGGCTGAGGTCCCAATACTTTTCGTGCTTGTAGCCGTGGTGGGCCATTTCGTGGCCCTGCTCAACGATGCGCCGGCACTGCTCCGGCCACGTCTCCACCACCCAGGCAGGAGTGAAGAAAGTCGCCGCTATTTCGTGCGTTTTCAATAGCCCGAGGATCCTGTCCACGGCCCGCCAAGGTCCGTAGGCGCCTTGGCTGAAGTACTCCGGCCGGTCCCAGATGGTGCCTTTGAGCATGGCATCGCCGGTGGGACCGTCAAGGTCGAAGGCCAGGGCGACGGCGCTGCGTTTGCCTTCCGGCCACACCGCCGCCCCAGCCTTCACTGCTGCGTCTCGGTTCACTTGACGCCGTTGACCTCGGGGGTCATGGCACCGTAGCCCAGGCCCCACTTGTCGAGGATCTTCTGGTACTCGCCATTGTCAACGATCTCGGTGAACGCGTCTTTCACGGCGTTGGCCAGTTGGGTGTCGCCCTTCTTCATGAGGACGCCGAACGGCTTGGCCGGCAGCGGGTCCAGGACGGAAGCGTATTTTCCGGGTTCAGTCTTGGCAAAGTAGGCCAGGTTTTCGCCGCCCTGCGCTGCAAGGTCCACTCGGCCCTGCTCGATCTGGAGGCGGGCTGCAGCTCCGGAGTCCGTGGGGAGGATACTCAGCTCAGGAAGGCCCTTGTCCGTGCAGACGGTCTTGCTGAGGGTCTTGACCTGCTCAAAGTAATCGGTCTTGCCACTGACTGCCAGCTTCTTGCCGCAAATATCCGTTTGCTGAGTGAACTCTCCCGCACGGGCGCCGGAGGTGTAGAGGCGGCCCTGGGATTTGAAGTAGTCCACGAAGTCGGCGGTCTTCTGCCGTTCCAGGGTGTCGGAGATGCCGGACATCACCAGGTCCACGCGGCCTGTCTGGACGGAGTTGATCAGTTGGTCGAAAGGCGACTCGACCACTTCGATCTCGACACCGAGGACCTCGCCAAGCTTCTGCTGCAGTTCGATGTCGACGCCGGAGAGTTTCTTGTCGCTGTCCCGGAACTCCATGGGCGGGAAGTCGGGAGACAGGCCGATCCGGATCTTTCCGGCGTCTTTGATTGCCTGGGGCAGGCCGGTCGTGCCTGCGGCTGCCTCGGTAGCAGTCTCTGCGCCGCCCACGCATGCTGTGAGGCCAAAGGCCGTGACGGCGGTCAGAGCCGCGATGCGTGCGGCATTGGTGAAGTGCTTCATGATGGCTCCAGTTCGTTGGGGATGGTGAGTCAAGAAAATCTTCGGGATGGTGAACTTAGAAAACGCGGGAAAGGAAGGCTTTGGTCCGCTCGTGCTGGGGATTTCCAAGGACGTCGGCGGGCGGGCCGAGCTCTACGATTTCGCCACCGTGCATAAAGGCGACGCGGTCCGCCACTTCTTTGGCGAATCCGATCTCGTGGGTGACCACGATCATGGTGAGGCCAGACTTGGCGAGGTCCTTCATCACGTCCAGCACCTCACCCACCAGTTCGGGGTCCAGCGCCGACGTCGGCTCGTCAAAGAGGATCAGTTCCGGCTTCATGGCCAGCGCCCTCGCGATGGCAACGCGCTGCTGCTGTCCGCCGGACAACTGACGGGGGTAGGACGACTCGCGTCCTTCCAAGCCCACCCGGGCAAGGAGTTCCGAAGCATGCCGCTTGGCCTCTGCGGGCTTGACCTTGTTGACGAGCACCGGCCCTTCGATGATGTTCTCCAGCACCGTCATATGGGGGAAGAGGTTGAACCGCTGGAAAACCATGCCGATGGACCGCCGCTGCCTGGCCGCCTCTTTGTCTGAAAGTTCATAGAGGCGGTTACCGTCCTGGCGGTACCCCACCACTTTCTCGCCCACCCAGATGCGCCCGTTGGAGAGCGTCTCAAGGTGGTTGATGCAGCGGAGGAATGTGCTCTTTCCGGAACCGGAGGCACCCAGGAGGCAGACCACCTCTCCGGCATTGACGTCAAGGTTGATGCCCTTCAGCACTTCATTCAGGCCGAAGCTCTTGTGGACGTTTTCGGCGCGGACCAGAACGTTCGTGGTCATGAGAGTGCCTTCCTGTTGGTGCCGAAGATGCTTTTCAGATGCTGGAAGGGAGTCAGCGGCAATTGCCGGCTGGAGGAACCCTTGGCGAAGAATCGTTCAAGGTAGTACTGGCCGATGCTGAGGATGGATACCGCGCCCAAGTACCAGACGGCACAGACGATGAGCAGTTCCATGATCCGGTTGTTGACGTAGTAAATGTGCTGGGCTTCGGAGAGGATTTCGCTCACGCCGATGGCGGAGGCCAGCGAGGTGGTCTTCAGCATGCCGATCACTTCGTTGCCCACGGGCGGGATGATGACCCGCATCGCCTGGGGCAGCACGATGCGGCGCATAGCCTGCAGACGTGTCATGCCCACGGCCTGGGCTGCTTCCGTCTGGCCCTCGTCAACGGAGAGGATGCCGCCGCGGACCACTTCGGACGTGTAGGCGCCCTGGTTCAGACCGAGGCCGATGGACGCTGCGACAAAGGGTGTGAGCACATCAATCATGCGGCCCGAGTAAAGTCCCGGGATGCCGATCACTGGGAAGATCAGCGCAAGGTTGAACCACATAAGGAGCTGTAGGTAGACCGGGGTGCCGCGGAAGACCCAGATATACAGCCAGGCCACACCGGAGACCACAGGATTCTTGGACAGGCGCATCACGGCGGTGACCACGCCCAGGATCAGGCCAAGGGCCATGGCCACTGCGGTGAGGAGAAGGGCCACACCGATGCCTTGGATCAGCACGGGGACTGTCAGGTATTCCTGGACCGTGGGCCAGTCGATCTTGGCGCGGGAGAAGGAGACTCCCAACCAGACGAGGAGGAGCACCACCGCTGCGGCGCCAACCCACCGCCCCACGTGCCGCCGGGGGACAATTTTCAAGTCGACCGAAGCAGCGTCGGTGACGCTGGGCTCAGTTTGAGTGTTCATGGCTTTTTCCTGATCGTGGAGGGTATCTGCTGCGCCGCGTGCATCTGCGCTGATAGGGCCCATGGTTCAGCCCTCGTGGTCCGGCCTGACCCGCAGGCCGTTGTAGTCGGCAGCCCAGGTCTTCATCTGGTCCAGCCTTGCCCGCAGCCGCGTCAGTTGTTCGGCCACTCGCTTGGGTGACGTTCCACCAAACCCTGAATGGGCATCGAGTGCCGCTTCGAGAGTCAGGACGTTCCTGATATCGGGGGTCAGGCGGCGATCCACCGAGGCCAGTTGCTCATCGCTGAGGTCGTCGTAGTCCAGTCCCCGGCTTTCGCAGAAGCGCACAAGGGAGCCGGAAACTTCGTGTGCCTCGCTGAAGGGAATCCCCTGCCTGGCGAGCCAGTCGGCAACTTCGGTGGCGAGCGTGTAGCCGGCTGTCGCCTGCCGGCGGACTTCCTGGACATTGACGGTGAAGGTCCGGACCAGGCCCGACAGTGCCGGAAGCGCAACTTCCAGGGTGTCAACGGCGTCGATGACGGCGTTCTTGTCCTCCGCGAGGTCCCGGTTGTAGGCCAGCGGCAGGGATTTGACGGTTGCCATGAGTCCCATGAGGTCCCCAAGGACGCGCCCTGCCTTGCCGCGGGCCAACTCGGCGATGTCCGGGTTCTTCTTTTGCGGCATGATGGAGCTGCCCGTGCAGTAGGCGTCATCCATGGTGATCCAGCGGAACTGCTGGGAGGCCCAGGAGATGATCTCCTCGCACAAACGCGAAATGTCGATCAGCGTCAGGGAACAGACGAAGAGGAATTCAATGGCGGCGTCGCGGCTTCCCACGGCGTCGATCGAGTTTTCTGCACTGGTTTCGTAGCCTTGTTCCCTTGCCGCGATTTCGGGGTTGAGGGCAAAGGTTGAACCGGCCAGGGCCGCGGCTCCAAGGGGCGAAACAGCTGCCCTGCGGTCCCAGTCCTGGAAGCGCTCAAGGTCCCGGATCAGGGGCTGTGCGTGCGCCAGGATCTGATGGCCAAAGACCACCGGTTGTGCGGACTGAAGATGCGTAAAGCCGGGGACGGGCGTGTTCAGGTGCTGGTCGGCCTGCCCGGCCAGGGACTCCGCCAGTTCGATCAGCAGTTCACTGACCCGCCGGACTTTGTCCCGCATGTAGAGCCTGAGGTCGTTGGCAGCCTGGTCGTTGCGTGAGCGTCCGGCGCGGATCTTGCCGCCCACCGGTCCCATGCGCTCGATGAGGAGGCGTTCAAGGAAGGTGTGGACGTCTTCGTCCGCTTCCTGGGGGCGCACGCGGTCACGCTCGATGTCCCTTGCCAGGTCATCAATCGTGTCCAGGAACTTCCCCAGCTCAGCATCACCGATGAGGCCGGAGCGGTTGAGCTCCCGGACATGGGCCCGTGAACCGTGCAGATCGTACGGTGCCATGCGGAAGTACCGGGGATCAGCCCGCGAAAAGCGGGCGAGTTCCGGGCTGGACGTGCCCTCGAAACGGCCGCCCCACAACTTTGTCTGTTCATTCATTCGTACAGCTCCTGCCTGGAAAAAGTCTGCGCCGATGAGTGATCCGTATCACTTCATGCAACGAAAGTATTTCTGAAGTAAACAGTAATTGTCAATGGTTTCAATGTTGTTTCGCTCAGATTACGTATAGCGCAGTCCAAGGTAGGACACCGGTCTCCCGCAATTCGTCTATGCTATGAGACACCGGTATCTCCAGCAATTGTTTTTCTTTAGGGCCGGACCGCCGGGCGCCGCCGGCGCCCTCACGATGCCAGGTACAGAGCGCAAGAAAGGGCCCGAAACCAAGGGTCTCGGGCCCTGAAGAGGGACGCTGGAGGGGCTACGCGATGGGCGTGACCGCCACTCCCGCGAGGTCGGAAACGGAAGCGCGCTGAGTGAACGTTGCCGGGAGCAGGTGGTCCTTGAACTCCGGGCCCGAACCGTCGATACGGCCCAGCAGTACCTCCGCGGCCTTCATCCCCATCTCATAGGCAGGATTGGAAATGGCGTGGACTTCCGGGCAACTGACCGTCATCCAGTCCGCATCGTCAAGGCATACGAGCGAAATGTCCTCCGGAACGGTCAACCCCGCCGCGCGAATTGCCTGGAAGGCCGGGAGTGCCAGCTTGCTGTAGGAAGCGATGATGGCACTGGGCCTGTCCCGGCGGTTGAGCAAGGAGGCAACAATCACGTGGGTCTTTTGTGGTGACATGGCGTCGGAAATGAACTCATAGCGCACGCCCGCGGCCCTGGCCGACTCCCGCACGGCGCGGACCCTGTCCGCAATGGTTGAGATAGGGAGGGGGTGTCCCGCCTCCAGCTCCTCGGGAGTCTTGGTGGTGGCCGAAAGGAAGGCAATATTCCGGTGCCCCTTGCTGATCAGGTATTCCATGACGGTCTTGGCGTCCGCGTAGCAGTCAGTCCCAACCCAATCGGAGTCCACGTTGTCGGGACGCCGGTCGAAGAGCACCAAAGGCCGCCCCATGCCCACAACATCCAGCAGGTGCCCGGAATCGCTCCGGCTGGTCGACGCCACGATCAGGCCGTCCACGCGCTTGTCCAGGAACACTTGGACTGCCGCGCGTTCTGCGTCGATATTCTCATCCGTGTTTGCGAGGATGACATCGAAGCCTGCCGCCTTCGCAGCATCGGTCATGCCCCGCACAGCCCGGGCGAAATGTGGATTTTCGATATCGCTCACCACAACCCCAATGGTGTGCGAACGGCCCGAACTGACACTCCTGGCCAGCGCATTGCTCCGGTAACCAAGGGCTTCGGCCGCCGCGGACACCATGGATTGGAGCTCCGGGCTTACCGACCCATATCCGCCCAAGGCACGTGCCGCAGTGGAACGCGAGACCCCCGCCACCCGGGCCACGTCCATCAGGGTAGCCGTGCCATTACGTTTCAATTCCATTGCTAAAATTTACAACAAAAATCGTGGTCTAGGCGGCCAATTCTAGATGCATTGATACCGGTTTCCCAAAAGAATGCCATTGCAGGGGTTTTGGGTCCCGGCCCGGTTATGGTCTATCTACGTGGACGTCGAGCTCTACCGGGACGGGCCGCCGGACCGCATCATCTACTGGGCAATGGTCCAGCCCCCACGCGATGACTTCCCGCACCGTTCCTTCGTCTTGGGTCGACACCGCTCGAACGGTGACCTTCATGCTGACCGGGCCGGCCGGCACGTCCTCCGCGATGCCTAGAATGCCCCGGTCATCGGATTCGCCGTCCACCTCCACCTTCAAGGAAGAGAAGACCATCCCCTGTTCGGCAGCGCGCATCGCGATCAGTGTGGCTGCACAGGAAGCGTACGCGGCACGGAAGAGCCACCCGGGTGAGGGCGCTGATGCAGTTCCTCCGACCCCGGCCACCATGTCTGTGACAAGGGATGCACCATCGGCGCCGGTTACGCGAACCCGAAGGCCGTCCTCCACCACGGCGGAGGCAACCGAGTCGCGATAACGCGCCTCGTCAGGGTGTGCGGCCAGGTACGCCTTGGCTGACGAGATCGCCTCGGCAATTCGTGAGCTGCTCATCCGTGTCTCCTTCGCCGCTGCTTCCGGTGTGGCGCTGACTCTGCGCGTAGCCGGCCGCATGGCGGGCGGCGCAGGATGCTCTCATGCTGAACCTTCAGGTGCGCTCACGCAAGGGAACGACGGCGGGAGGTTCCCGCCGTCGTTCTCGCTTCGGTTGGGTGCCTACTGGCGGAAGGGGACCTTCTCCCAGTTCAGGACGCTGCCGGCCTCGCCGCTGTTGCCGCCCACCGTGAACCTGACGTAGTTGGTGGCGTTGGCCGATCCGTCCACGGTGATGCGCTGCAGGTCATCCGCGGCGGGCTGGCCGTAGATGTCCAGCCACGGCGAGCCATCCGCCAGCGGCTGGTTCTCGGCGAAGACGTGGCTGTCGCCGTTGATGAGGTAGACCGGCCGGTCGAAGCGATTGGTTTCGTCGATGATAGCCGCCACAATGTCGCGGAACCCGGAGACCGTTTCGGGGTTGGCAGAGGCCGCGGCGAGCTGCGAAGGATCGAACATGTCGGCCTGGGTCATAAGCACCACGGCTCGGTCGTTGCGGCGATCGGCGTCGGCGAAGGTGCTGTGTATCTGGTCCAGGACGGCATCCGTCCGGTGCTCAACTTCGGCCAACTGCTCCGGAGTCGGCGCGGTTTCGCCCAGGCCGCTCCACGGCAGCAGCGAGTTGTTGCTGCCCTGGATGTTCAGCACAGAGAAGGCCACGCGGTTCTGGACGAAGCGGACGTTTTCCGGCAGACCCAGGTTCTCCTGGGTCTGGACCGGCATCGTCTCCCCGAGGGTCTTGCCGGGCTCGTCGAAGAAGACCTCACGCAGCTTGCTCAGCCGTTCCAGCGGGTTGTAGGCGCCGTTGTTGGTGCGGTGACAGTCCACCCACTCGTTGTCGCCCGGGGTGAAGACCAATGGGTGCCCGAAGGTATCGAACTGGGAGCGGATGCTGGTGAAGTACTCGTCGGAGCAGACCGAGGAGCCGTTCTTGATATCGCCCACGTGGGTGACGAACTTCAGCGCGCTGTCGGCGTTGATGTCCTGGACGCGGGACGGGAACTTGGCGATTTCGGCGTCGCCGTAAGGGATATCGCCGATGACGCCAAAGGTGAACGCTTCGTTGTCGGAGGTGTGGTTGGACGCGTTGGCGGGCAGCGGCGCAAGGAGGCCGAGCGCCAGGGCGGCTGCCGCCGTCGTCGTTTTCAGGGTCTTTGAAGGCATGGAGGTCTTCCTACTCTCTGTTGCGGGGCTGTTAGGCCGTGCGGGCGGCGAGGAACTGTTCCAGCGCCTCAAGGTCGTCGGTGTTGATGTGGTCCACGCCAGCGTCGAAGAGTTCGTTCCAGACAGCGTCTCGGGCGGCGCCGGGCTGGTCCGGGGTGGCCCAGAAACGGACGCGGTAGCCCTTAATGTGTGCCTCTGCCACGTATGCCTGGAGCTTGGCGCGTTCGGCCTCGGGCATGGGGCCAACGCCCTGCCAGCTGAAAAGCTTGGTCCAGTTGTCACTGACCAGCGGCATGAGTTCGGCAGGCTTTCCGGAGGTGAGGTCGGCGGAGCGTCCGTCGTAAAAGCCGAACCGCTTGTCCTGTGCCTCCATGGTGGCCAGTGGACGGTTTCCGCTGATGACGGCAGTGACGGGCCCTGATTTGGTGGTTCCGTTGCTGTAGCGGCTCATGATGCTTCGGTGCTCGGCCAGTTCCTGCTCGATTGCGGCGTAGGTGGCCTCCCCTTCGCTCTTGATGTCGATCAGGAGCTGGAAGCTGCCGTCCCAGTGGGGGTAAACGCTGTGGCCCTGGTTCCGAACCAGCTCGTCCAGCGGATCGAGGTAGAGGCTCTCGAGCGTTACTCCGGGCGTGGCATCCTCGAGGTCGTGGGCGACGAGCAGTTCGCCGTCGACGAGCCAGACGTCTGCCTCAACGCTGGTGAAGCCGTGCTCGAGGGCATCGAACAGTGGGCGGTCGTGCTCATAGTCGTTGTGGGCGTGGGCGGCGGGCAGCGGCTGTCCGAGGACCACGGACGACGGCGCGTGGGCCGCGTTCGCGGCAGGCGGGGCTGCGATTCCGGTCAGGGAGGTAAGGGCCACGAGGGCGGTGACGGCGCTTTTCAGGAACACGGGGTTCTCCTTGGTACAGCTGAGTCGATTCATCGCCCAGGCGATGGGGGCGCTGGGCAGTGGTGCGTGAAAAGACTTCCTGCTGCGGGAGAACGGGCGTGGCCACAACGGTTTCGGGACGGTGAACGGGAGGCGTCGGTTACGGACCTGCCGGGATCATCACCAATTACGGAACGGCTTTATTGCTGTTCGGCTTGGGGCTAGCTCCTCTGCCAATTCTGTACCCGGCCCAGAACGCCAGGACGAGCAGGCCGGTGGCTGCTACCGCCAAGCCGATCTGTGTCCCTTGGCTAACGATGGCCACACCGCTCCCCATGAAGAGCTGGTCACTCAGCGGCGCGTAAGCGAACCAGCCGAAGCTGACATTCGCGTTGCTCCAGGCGACGAGACAACCCACCACTAACGCGACGAGGCCCACCACGGGCAGGACGGCCGCCGAGACCCGGGCTGACTTTTCCTTGCGTTCCCCTGACGTGCTGTGTTCCCCCATGGAGGCGAGTCTAACCCGGCGGAGGGCGACTGTTACGAGGGGGATGTTGCCGGTGTGTAAGATCCGGAACCATGAGCGTAACGCCGAGCACCACTGGAACTGTCCGGGCTGTCTTCCTTGATGTTGACGGTACTTATGCGGACTATGGCGTGGTTCCCGAGGGGCACGTGCGCGCAGTCCGGACGGCACGGAAGGCCGGTCATCGGGTCTTTTTATGCACAGGGCGTCCAGTGTCAATGTTGCCCAAGAGCATTCTCGCCGCCGGTTTCGACGGCCTGGTGGCCAGCGCCGGTGCCTACGCCGAGGTAGGCGGGACTGTGCTCCTGGACAGGCTGTTTCCGGCTGATCTTGCGGCCCGCACTGTCCGGGCGCTCGACGCGCACGACGCCGTGTATGTCCTGGAGGCGCAGGAGGCCCTGTACGCACCACCGGCGGCGATGCAACGCTTGCAGATGATCCTGGACGCCCATTTCGAGCAGTCACCCGAGGGCCCGGTGGGTTCGTCCGACATCATGCGGGCTGTGCGTCCCACCTCGGACCTGGCCGCCGTACCGTTCGCCAAGGTCTCCGTCTTTGACTCCCCCGTTGCCATGGAGCATCTGGTCGGCGAAATCGGCGGGGCCATCGCGGTGGTCGCCAATTCGGTGGCCGACGACGGCAGGCACGCGGGGGAACTGTACCAGCGCGGGATCAGCAAGGCCGACGGCGTCGCAGCCGTTATCGCCCATCTGGGCATTGCCCGGGAAGACACGGTTGCGATCGGCGACGGCGCCAACGACCTGGAGATGATCGCCTACGCAGGGGTCGGCGTCGCCATCGAAGGATCACTCCCGGAGCTTGTGGCACTCGCCGATCGCACCGCCGCGCCTCCCCGGGAGGAAGGGCTCGTTGCCGCTTTCGCCGAGCTCGGCCTCATCTGATCAGGCCCGGCGCAGCGGCATCACAAGTTGGCGGCTTCTTGCTCCGCAATGCGGATCATCCGGAGCTCGTCCTCCACCGCGCGGGTCGGCCAGTAGTCCCACGACAGCTCATTCGCCCGCGTCAGGTCCGCTTCCGGAAAGAGCTTGACGAGCAGCCCGGAAGCCTGAAGCAGGGCGATCAGTGCCGTGGTCCTGGCATCGGGCGCTTCGGAGCCAGGTTTGGCATCAGGGGCACCGTCCCCGGGCTTCGTGGACTCAGCCGCCGTGGCATCGGCCGGGCCGGCGTCGGCGGTCCTTGCGTCGGAGGTCCCGGCGTCGGCCGTGCCCGCAACGGCCGTGCCCGCAACGGCCGTTCCGGCGTCGGTTGAAGTGTCAGGCACCTCAAGGTTGGACGGCGGGCCGCTGAGGGCGGCGCGGATCTTTTCCAGGAGCGCCGCCTCCGGGGCATGGTCCTTCTCCGGGTAGCGCACGGCCCGGAACAGGCCCAGGTGCCGTTCGCCCACATGTTCCACGATGCCCCGTGACGCCATCCCTTCGTAGATACGCTGGACTTCGGCGCGGCCCTCGAGCATGGAGACCCAACGCTTGGGGGTGTGGGGCCGGGATTTGCCGCGGATGAGTTCCAGTTCGTGCTGGAGATCCGTTTCCGGGGAGGCGCCCGTAGCTTTGACGTGCTTGCCCTGCAGTTCGATCGCGTCGATCAGGTCCAATTCGGCCAGGATTGCGCCGGCCAAGGTGGTCCTGAGTGCGAACACCGGAATATCTGGTTTGCCGGTGACGTCGTTCGTTGCCAGAAGGAGGAAGGCCTGGGGGAGGTTCAGCTCCGACGCCTTCGATGTTTCAGCGTTCATAGCATCATGGTGGCCCTCTTGGGCGCCCACCACAACGGGGATTTACAAGCACCGGCGACGCCAAGGATCAGCAGGCATAAGCTGATTACACAACATCTCTTCCATCACCGGGGAGGTCACCATGGACGCGGAAACCGCCGACGTGACCGGTCATGATGTCACCACCATCACCTGCGTGTGCGGCAACACCGTCAGCAAGGACGGGCTGATCCAGGCCAACTCAGAAGGCGTCCCCGTCCACAACGTCGACGACACCCCGGTCCCCGTCGGGTTGGCGGAATGGCCATCCGATGAGGACCTCTACACCCTGTGCCCCTCCTGCGGCCGCGTGTACCGTGACTCGGTGATCGAGGAGACGGGGACAGCGCCTGTCGCGTTCCGCGTCGATGTCACCGCCGGCCCCATTGCCGAGGCCATCCGGGTGCACTGGGACCTGAGCAGTTGAGGAACGAAGCTCTCCGGAACTATCCAGCCAAAGGCTTTCCGGTCGCCTTTGGCGATCTTTGTGCTGCACGGGCTAGGCAGCGCTGCTCGTCCTGGCGCCTGCCGAGCTCGGCAAAACTAGCTGCCGCCTCCCAAAACAGGGCGATGGCTTGATCATCGTGACCCTCTGCGCGGCGTAGGACGGCTCGTGCTTCCCAGAGGGCGGCGTGCCATGGTCCGCCAGGCCACATGCCTGCGAGCTGCTCCGCGTTGGCGAGCCGGCGGCGGGCTGCGTCCAGCTTCCCGGCCAGTGCGTAATGCGTCGCTGCGGCCACTTGATAACCCATCGAGCACGGCGGACAGACGCTCCTCCCGGCCAGTGCCGCGTCGGCTCGCTCAATGATGCGGACCGCTTGCGCCGGAGATCTGGCAGCCTCAGCGAGCACCCCGTACAGGCGTACGACGAGATGCGGCTCGAGCCACGTGGACGCAGCGGCACCCAGAGCGCGACTGGCTGCCCGGGCGGCCTCCTCGGGCCGATCCTGCGCGAGGTCAACCTCAGCCAGTCGTTGCAGTGTCACGATCTCGCCGGCCGGTGCACCAGCCCGCCGGTGCAACTCGAGTGCGGACTGGAGAAGACTGCGCGCCTCGCCGAGCTCACCGGAGAAGAGTGCCGCCTCCCCCAGCAACAGGTCTGCGATGGCCAGGCCGCGCACCGAGCCTGCTCGTTCGGCGATCGTGCGCAGGCGCGCTATTCGCCGCGCAATTCTCCCGTGCCCGTCCGGCCCGCTCAGGCAGAACTCGGCAAGGCACAACTGTGCGTCAAGAATGTAGCCGGAGCGCGCGGAGTCGTGCTGGGTGAACTCCACGAACTCGGCCTCGAACACTTCGGGCCAACGGTCCTGCATGTTCGCCGCGATCGCCAACACTGCGCTGGCCTCGCCGATCTCTCGGCCCAAGTCCGCTTCCATGGCCAGCTCGCGTGCACGCCGTGCGTATGATGTGGCTTCGACGAGGTCGCCACTATTGAGGGCGATGAGTGCTCGCGCCAACGTGACCCGCGTGCGATTCTCCGCGCGTCGGCTGTCCTGGGCGATGGCCTCCTCGTAGACCGCGACGGTCGCCGCCCCTGGGCCGACGCCCAAGTCGGCGCGCAACCGACGACACAGTCGCTCGAACTGGCGGATCGCGCCCTGGCGATCGCCCGCGCCGAGCGCCCGAACCATGATCGCGCGGTGGGCTTCCTCGTCCGTTGGGTCGGCCTTGACCACGTCGTCCCATCGAGCCGCGGCCTTGAGCAAGCGCAGGTACAGCGTGCGCAGCCGATCGCGGGGGTCCTCGGCCCACACGGCAAATCGATCATCGGGAAGCAGGTCGCCTCGATACAGGGCTAGCGCTTCATCCACCCCTGCCGATGAGGCAAGCGCGGCGAGCCCGTCCTTTTCGAACCGCTCCGCGTCAATGGAAACATCCACGCCTGGCAGCAGCACGAGCAGGTCGCCGTGCGCCTGAACGGAGTCTGGCGAGCCGAGGGCGGCGCGCGCGAAATGCATAGCTTTGCGAAGATTCGAAGCGGCAGCCTGCGCGCTGAGGTCTGGCCAGAGCAGATCGGCGACGACGTCCCTATGCAGTCGGTGCCCTTCTGCGAGGGCGAGGACCTTAACGAGCCCGGCCGCCTTGGTCCGTTTCCACGCGTCGTCCTGAACCGGCCGGCCGTCAATCACGACACCGAACGCGCCCAGCATGAGGACGGCGCACTTCTCCACGCCCTCATGGTAGCTGGGGGGAACGGTCGGGGAACAGGGTCGCCTTACCGTCAGAAGTGACGCGAACCAATTGGCTCCGTCATCACATCACAACGACCAGGAGGACATGATGGGACTGCAACTCGGTGAGATCGCACCCGATTTCTCCGCCAAGACGACTGTCGGCGATATCCGCTTCCATGACTGGCTCGGAGACTCATGGGGAGTGCTGTTCTCCCACCCGAAGGACTTCACCCCGGTCTGCACGACCGAGCTCGGCTACATGGCCAAGATCAAGCCCGAGTTCGACCGACGCGGAGTCAAGATCATCGGCCTGTCCGTGGATTCGACAGCTGATCACGAGCGGTGGGCCGCCGATATCGAAGAGACGCAGGGGGCACGCCCCAATTACCCCGTGATCGGCGACGACGACTACACCGTGGCGAAGCTTTACGGCATGCTCCCGGCGGCCACGTCCGGGGACGCAAAGAGCCGCACGCCCGCGGACAACCAGACCGTCCGCAACGTGTTCGTCATTGGGCCGGACAAAAAGATCAAGCTGATCCTCGTGTACCCCATGACAACCGGACGCAACATCGATGAAGTGCTTCGTGTTGTCGACTCGCTTCAGCTCACTGCGAAGCACCGGGTGGCGACGCCGGTCAACTGGAAGCAAGGCGAGGAAGTCATCATCGCCGGCTCCGTGCCGAACAGCGAGGCCCTCGGGATTTTTGGCCATTGGAAGGAGCCCAAGCCGTACATTCGGATCGTCCCGCAACCTGTGTGATCGTGCAAGAGACTGGAGCCTGACGTGACCGAAACCGCCCACTGCAGGCCGCATTGGCCCGCGCGGGCGGTCCGGCTGACGCTGTCGGCGGCCGGACCGCGCTCGGTGATCAGGCAATAAAGCAGATGGATTACACAGTCGCTACCCGATCGAAATCAGCGCCGCTCATGTGTTCGCACAGCGCCACGCAGGCATCAAAGTGGGTCATGAACTCAGGGTTCTGCTTCCATGCGTCCCGGGACGCCTCGTCGGTCCACTCCGCGAACGAAACATAATGCCCGGCAACACGTCGGTCACGAATGAGGTTCGCCACGAGGATCGACGGGTAGTTCGCCCGGGACCACTGAAGGAACTCCGTCCATCGGTCTATGAACTCCTGATCGCTGCCCTGCTTCACCTGCCAGGTTCCTGAGGCATAGTGGTCTGCCATTGCTCTCACCTCCTTTCCGATTTCTCGCTTAAAGGTAGGTCGCGGCCGTTCCCCGCGCGTTCCTCGGTTCGCGTTGGCAGCACTTCTTGCGAGCAAGGTAGTAGGCGGACGAGGCCGAGTACGAAAACGGTAAATTGGAGAGCGTGATTTCCATCGACCGGGATGACCCCGCACGCCACGATGTCCATCAGCTCCTGAGCGAACACCTGGCGGACATGTTCGCCACCTCGCCGGCCGAAAGCGTCCACGCGCTGGACCACTCGGCGCTGTCCGCGCCGTCAATCACGTTTTGGACGGCCCGCGAGGCTGGCGGCCTGCTGGGGTGTGGCGCGCTCAAGCTCCTGGATTCCACGCCCGGGTCCCCGACGCACGGCGAGATCAAGTCCATGCGCACCACGGCACAAGCACGGGGTCGGGGCGTGGCAACGCTCATGCTCCGCCACATCCTCGACGACGCCCGCTCCCGAAATCTCGAACGCCTCTACCTTGAGACCGGAACCGAGGACTACTTTGCTCCGGCGCGGCGCCTGTATACGCGTAACGGTTTCACCGAGTGCCCGCCTTTCGCCGATTACGTCCTGGATCCAAACAGCGTCTTTATGGAACTCCGCCTCTAAGGGAGAACCCCGGCATGAGCACCCGTACCCGCCGTCGAACTCGCGGGAAAGGTGCGAGATCGCGGGAACGATCCCACGATCTCGCGCCCTTCCCGCGAACTGGGCGAACTCAGGACGTCCACGCAGTGGGCATTGCTGCCCGCGCGTCACGCCGGCTGGCCTGGCACTCAGCCACCCGTCCCGCGGCGTCGCCGTGAACGGCAGACGTAATTGCCTCGACAACAGCGATCTGGCCGGTGGTGTCAGGGACGCCGGGAAACTGCACCTGCGGGGCCTCAACTGCAGCAACCGTCGACTCGCGTGTGGCACGCATACGAAGAATCGCGACGGCGGAAATGAGGCACCAGGCAACGTTCGTGACTACTGAGGGCCACGCTTCGTGGACCGCACCATTGACGATGAAGGCACATGCACCGATGAGGTTGGCCACCTGGAAGCGTTTGCCGGCCTTCAACCAACCCATGGAAACAGACAGGTATGCCGACAGGATCAGAACAGCCCCCGACCAACCTGCGATTTCCCACAGCAGTTCCATGATGTCCTTTCAGAGGTGATGCCCGGGAAGAGGGTGTTGCCTGGATTTTTCCGCGGGCCCGTCCGGTTTAACAGCAATTATGAGTTTGAAATGCCTTTAGAGCAATTGCATTTCACTGAAGGTGTGGTTTAGAACTACTTAACATGGATATCGATCCGCGCAGGCTGCGCGTTCTTCTTGCTGTTGCCCGTACGGGCGGGGTGCTCGCCGCGGCTGACGAGCTGGGAATTACCGCTTCGGCCGTCTCACAGCAGCTCAACAAATTGGAGGACGAGACGGGGCACGCCATGGTGGTGCGCACGCCCAAAGGTTCAGTTTTGACACCGGCCGGCCTGGCAGTCGCGGAAGCCGGCGAGGAGATTGAACGCGCACTCAGCGTCGCCCGCGCCCGTATCGAAGGCGGGGCCCAGATCGCAGGGGTCGTGCGCGTGGGCGGATTCACCAGCTTCGTTCGGACTGTGGTGATCCCACGCCTGCCCGAGTGGCGCTCGCAGTACCCGCAATTGCAGATCAGGATCGTCGAGGACGACTTCCCTGCCCTGATGCGGCTGCTCCGCCAGCGCCAGCTCGACGCCGTCGTGGTGGAGCTCGATTCGACGACGGCCGAACAGCGTTCACTTTCCGCCGGAATGACCGAGGAGCCCCTGCTTGACGAGCCATGGAAGCTGGTGGTTCCCGCCGGCGCCCTGCTCAGCACCGAGAACATCGACCTTGCCCGCCTGCCACTTCCGTGGCTCGGCGTGGAACCCACAGCCGCCAACTCTGCAGTGCTCGGTCGGCTCCGCCAGTCAACCGGCGCCCAGATGGAAACCGTGCATCAATACCAGGAAACGCTCACCGCACTCGCGCTCGTCGCTGCGGGCGAAGGTATTGCGATCGTGCCCACCTTGGCGTTGAGTGGCGTCGCCCACGACGGGGTCGACGTCCTGGACGTCCCCGGGCTCGGAACGCGACGGATCGTCCTGCGCCGGTTCGACCGGCGACGGTCACCGAGTACGCCGGTGGACACCGTCGCACGCCTTCTACGGGAATCGGCTGGGGCGTTCGACACCCGTTCGCCATCCTGAGCGGACGAGTCTAATCGTCCAGGCGCACGCCGCGCAGCAGCAGGAGCGTCCCGCCCACCACCACAGCTGATGCCAGGAAGACGCCTCCTGCGCCAAGTCCGGCCGCCACTACGCCGATGGCGCTGGGCAGCACCACCTGGCCTACCCTGTTGCCGGCAAGCCGAAGGGCCAGCGCCCGGCCGCGCTGCCCCGCCGGAGCCTGGGCTGAAAGCCAGGACATGGTGAGGGGCTGGCCGATGCCGAGGCCCAACCCCAGCACAGCCATGATCACAAACAGCAGCCATACCGGCATGGGAATTGCGGCCGCGGAAAGCGCGAGAGTGGACAACGCCAGGCTGAACACCAACAACCGCATGCGCCCCAGCTTCCGTGCCATCTGGCCCAGCAGGAGCCGGGAAACCATGGAGAACACGGCCCGGGTGGTCAGCATCAGGCCCACCGTTGCCGCTGAGAGCCCGCGTTCGGATCCGAGCGCCGGGAGGTAGACCATGGTCAGGTCCACCACGGCCAGGACGGTGGCGCTGGTGGCCAGAGCGCGTGCGACGCCGGGTGTCCTCAGCAGCGCAACAACACTGCTTTTGCCGCCGCCACCATCGCCCACCACTGCCTTCCTTTTGCCCCCGCTGACGTTGGCCGAAACGCCAAATGTGGTCACGAAAAGCACCAGGCTCATGCAGGCAGAGAGGAAAAAGATCGCCTGCGTATCGGGCCGCACCGAGGCCCCTCCCACCAGGGAAATCGCCAACGGCCCCAAGGCTTGTCCCAGCGATGCCGCGAACGTCAGGTAGCCGAAGGCCGAGTCCATCCTGGATGAGGCAGCGTTGTTGGCCACCACGGCCTGCTGCCCCACTACGCAGGCAAGTTGGCCGGCACCGAGGAACGCGGTTCCGATGACCAGCGTCACGATGGACGATCCCCACAGCAGCAGGAAGGCAGAGCAGGCAAGAACGACGGCGGATCCGATCGCCATCAGCCGGCGCTCACCCAGGCGGTCCACCAGTCCGCCCGTGGGGACGGCGAGCAACAGGGGAAAGACCGCGTAGCTGGCGGCGAGGAGACCCAGCGCGAATCCGGGAACGTCCAGCTCGAGCGCCCGGTAGGTGGCGGCCGGACGGACCAGGAAGGTGACCGCCTGGATCAGGGCGGAATGCGTGAGGAGTGCTGTGGCCGAGCGGCGTCCGAGTTCGCCGATCATGAGACGGCGAGGCTGCCTGTGAGGGCACGCACCGCCGCGTCCCTGGCTCCCATGACGTGGTCGAAGGCTAGCTTGGCGGCTTTGTCGGGTTTGCCGGCGGCCACCGCGTCGACCAGGATCCGATGCTGTGCCAGCGCCTGGTCCCGCCGTTCCTGCGTACTGTTGGTGAAATGGCGGTATCGCTCCATCTGGCTGGAGATCTGGTCATGAAACCGCCGGGCCCACGAGTTCCCCGCAATATCGGCGATCTTTGCATGCAGCGACATGCCCTGCTTCATGGCTTCATCGGCAAACTGCACCATGGCCGCATTGCGCTCAAGAATGCTGTGGAGGGCTTCGATGTCCGCCGTGGTGGCCTTCACGCACGCCTGCCGCGCCATGAGCGATTCCATGGCCGCGCGCACCTCGTACAGCTCGGAAATTGCCGCCTCATCCAGGGCCGGCACCAGAACACCACCGGTGGGTTGCTGTTCCAGCAGGTTCTCCGAAATGAGCCGGCGGATGGCCTCCCGGAGCGGCGTACGGCTCACTTGCAGCGCCTCGGCCATTGCCGGTTCGTAGATGCGCGCCCCGGGCTTCAGCTCAAGGCTCAGGATCTGCCGCTTCAGCTCCGCGTAGACAACGTGTGCCCCGGTGTTCCGGGACGGTGAATCTGCCATGTGATTACCTCCGCATTAAGCATACTTGTATACATCTATACAAGTACATTTCAGTCCCTTGGATAGGGCGCAGGGACTGGCTGCGGACGTTTTTCCAGCTGTGGCGAGGGCACAACGCAGCCCCCGCCGCCGAACTCGCGGGAAAGGGCACGGGATCGCTGGAGCGATCCAGCGATCCCGCGCGCTTCCCGCGAATTGGGCGAACCCTCCGGTTCTAGAACTGCCCAGTCGGGCCGCTGTCCTTGACTTCACCGCGCCAGGCGCCGGTTTCGGTGCCGCGCGATTCAATGAAGTCCTTGAACTTACGCATGTCCGCCTTGACCTGCATCTCGTCGATCTTCAGTGCCGCGCCTGCCTTTTCAGTGACGGTTTCCGGCGCCCATTCGAAATGGACTTTGACCTTCGTATGATTGGCGTCCAGCGGCGTGAACCTGATGATGCCAGCATGGGACTTGCCGTCGGTGCTGCGCCAGGCGATCCGGTCGTCAGGCTCCTGGTCAACTATTTCGGTGTCGAATTCGCGCTGGACACCACCTACCTTGGTAACCCAGTGATTGGTGGTGGCGGTCAGTTGGGTTACGGACTCCACACCGGACATGAACTGTGGAAAGGATTCGAACTGGGTCCACTGGTTGTACGCGGTCCGCACCGGTACGGCGACGTCAACGGTCTCTTCTACGTGTTCCATCTGCTTCCTCCTGTCATGACGGACGGCCGCAACAACAGACCGGCAGCACTGGCAATCCTGCCAGTCAGGCAGCCGCCACATCTGCACGATAAATCCGGCGGCTCAGTGTGTCCAGTCCTCCGGAATTGGCGGGACGACGGCACCACCGGATGACATTGACCGGCACAGTCGTAGGCTACTGGTAGGCCGGACGCCCAATGACGGGCCCCGGGTCCCGAAGGGAACGACGAGTGGACAGTAGTGCTGGTTACTGGTTCTTGAGTGCCGCCGAGTGGGGCAATGCAGCCACCGAAGTGCACACAGGCAGTGGGGAATCGCAGTCGTGGTCGGAGGGGAACCTCGTGCGGCCCCTGATTCACGGTGCCACCTATTTCGCCCGGCTGCACGAGGAACTGTCCGCCCTTGAGGCGGGAGACCGGGTGTGGTTCACCGACTGGCGTGGCGACGGCGACGAACGGCTGACGCCCGACGGGCCGGCGATCGGCGAGGTGCTGGCGCGGCTGGCCCGGGCCGGAGTTGAAGTGCGCGGGCTTGTCTGGAGGTCCCACGGAGAGCGAGTGTCTGCCCCCATGAGCAACCTGTCCAACGAGCACCTCAGCCGCCAGATCAACGACGCCGGCGGCGAGGTGCTGCTGGATCAACGGGTGCGCCTCTTCGGCTGCCATCACCAGAAACTGTTCGTCATCCGCAATCGTCAGGACCCTTCGCGGGACGTCGCATTCGTTGGCGGGATCGACCTTTCCCACAGCCGCCGGGACGACGCCGACCACATGGGAGACCCGCAGGCTGTGGACATGGATCCCCGGTACGGGAAACAGCCGCCCTGGCACGATGCCGCACTGGAACTGCGCGGCCCGGTGGTGGCGGATGTTCTGAAGCTGTTCGCGGAAAGGTGGGATGACCCCCATCCTCTGGACCGTCGCACTCCATACCGGATGCTGCTGCAACGCCTGGCCGACATGCCCCGGCACCCCGAACCCCTGCCGGAGACTGCGCCGCCCCCGCCGCCGGCTGGCCCTCACGCCGTGCAACTGCTGCGCACCTACGGCGTGAAGCATCCGCCGTTCCCGTTCGCACCCCATGGTGAGCGGAGCGTTGCCCGGGCCTATACCAAGGCTTTCGGTCTGGCCCGTTCGTTGATCTACATCGAGGACCAGTACCTGTGGTCGGCTGAGGTGGCAGAGGGAATCGCGGCGGCCCTCGAACAGAACCCCGGTTTGAACGTGATCGCCGTGGTGCCCCGCTACCCGGATTCCGACGGTGCGCTGGGAGGGCCACCCAAGCGGCTTGGGCAACTGCGCGCCATCGATAGGATGCGCCGCGCTGCGCCCGACAGATTCGGCGTGTTCAACCTGGAGAACAGGGCCGGGACTCCGATCTATGTCCATGCCAAGATCTGCATCATCGACGACACCTGGTTTACGTGCGGGTCAGACAACTTCAACCGGCGGTCCTGGACCACGGACAGCGAGCTGACCTGCGCGGTCATCGACACCTCTGATGGCCAGAAGGAAGCACCCGAGGCACGCAATGGTTCCGGGGCTTCCCGTCCCTTGGCCCAAGGACTCCGGCTCCAGCTCTGGGCCGAACACCTGGGCCTAGACCAGAGTGATCCCCGGCTACTCGATCCGGCGGACGGCCTAGGCCTGTGGAATGCCGCTGCCGATGCCCTGGACCATTGGCACAAGACCGGCGCCCGCCCACCCCGCCCTAGGGGACATGTGCGGCACCACACGACCGAACCGGTGACGCCCCTCCAGCGTCTCTGGGCGGACCCTGCGTACCGCCTGGTGGTGGACCCGGACGGCCGCCCTCGGAAGATGCGCGGCACTACACAGTTCTAGCCGAGGACTATTTTGCTCCTGCACGGCGACGGCCCCAGTGAATTGGGGTCCGTACAAGTTCACAATCGCTGAGGGATCCGCGAGTTAGGCTGGCTTCCCCGGGTCGGCGCTCCGGCGGAGCTGCCGTAGCAGCGCAGCCCCGGTTGTCAGCTCCACGACGTAGACCAGCAGGGGCGGCAGGTCACCGGTAGCCACCAGGACGCCGGCGAAGACTCCGGCCCCGCCCACATTGAGCCAGCCCGGCCAGCGCGGGTCCTGTGGCAGGGCGCCGGAATTGGTGTGAGCACGCGCCCGTGCTAAAAGCCCGCCACCCAGGGCACCCATGCCGGCAAGACTCAGCCCCATGTACCCCTGAAAGGGCCAGAAGGGCATATTCCCCAACGCGAAGGCCTCCGGATCCCTGTATCGCGCCTTCAGGTGACCCAGGAACAGACCAGCTCCCGCGACCCACGCAAGTGCGGCGCCTTGGGCAAGCCGCTGCCCCGCCAAGGGTTCCTGACTGCCCCGCCCGCTTCCCGTATCCCAGTGACGGGCGAGCATCACCACGCCAACGGGCAACGCAGCTGTGCCTGCGGCCAAGAGCATTTGCTGGGTACTCCACTGCCCAGGGTCCGCCAGCAGAATGGCCAGTTTGCGCTGCGGGTCTCTTTCGACATACACACGCGAGACTGGCATGAAGGCCCCGGCCAGGAACGTTGCCGATCCCGCCACCATGACGGCCGCCGCCGTCGCATCTCCGCGAATTCGCCGAGCCATGGGATTACGGTAAACCTCGACGTCGGCAGGCACAAGGTTGCGAATTGGCTCACAAAAAGCTCCTGCTACGCAGTGCTGTCGCCTGCGTGGTTGCGGTGTGGCCGCCCGCCGAAAGGGAATGACGCCTGCTGATGCAGGCGTCATTCCTGGATTCAGTGGAGAAGTAGCGTCACACAATGCGACGGCATCCCGCTCCTGACCAGCAACGCCCTACGCTTGACACGTGACTTTGACTACGATCCGCACCGCCGCCGCGAGCTCCCTCGCCGCCGCAGGTCTCCTGTTTACCCTCGCCGCCTGTTCAACGCCGGCCGCCACCCAGCCAACCACCTCTGCACCGGCCTCCACGGCAGCGGCCTCCTCCGCCGCCGACGGGCCCTGCACCGGCGTGAAGGTCATCGTCGACTCGGGATCCCTGAAGCAGGCAGCCGCTGACAAGTCCGTGTGCGTGCCCGTGGACGCGAAGACCCCCGCCTCCAAGGTGCTCGAGGAGGCAGACGTGAAGACTGTAGGCACCACGCAGTACCCCAACGAACTCGTGTGCCGCGTGAACGGCGTGCCCGCCGCAGACTTCGAGATCGTCCACAAGGGCGGCACGTACAAGGAAGAATGCAGCGGCATGCCCGCCGCCTTTGCCTACTGGTCCCTCTGGGTGAAGCCCGCCACCGGTGACTGGGCCTACGCCCAGGAAGGCCTCGCCACCCTGCAGGTCAGCCCCGGAGAGAGCCTCGAACTGCTCTACACCGTCGACGGTGAACCGGCCGCCCCGAAGGCATGACCTTTCGACCCGCGCCGCTACGTGCAGCGGCGGCTCTCGCCGTCGTCTTCATCGCGGCGCGGGTCATCTACCGCATCCTTTTCAACGGGGCGGGCATCGGTGAGCCGGTTTTGCTTGACCTGCCGCCGGTGCGGCTGCCAGCCCCGTACGCCCATGTGGTCCTCCTCGGCCCGCTAACGGGACCTGGGCTGTGGCAGGCAGTTCTGTCCGCCCTGCCGATCGCCGGGATCATCCTCGGTTTCGGCATCCTCAACGCCTGGGTGGACATAGCCCGCGGCTTCGTCCGCCTGGCCCGCGGCGGCCCCCTGCAGGGCTTGGCCCGGACCCTGGTGGTGGCCTGGGCGGCGCTCCCGGCGCTGGCCGACGCCGTCACGTCCGTACGCCTGGCCTTCCGATTGCGGGGTGAACGTTTCGGAGCCCGGGCCCTGGTCCCCGTGCTCGAGCGCACCCTTGAGCACGCAGGCCGGGTGGCCGCGGCCTTGGAGCTGCGCGGCTTCGGGAGTAGGGCAGCACACCAACCCGGGCACGACGACGGCGGCCCGCTTCTGGTGCGCGACGCCCAGTTCCGCATTGGTGACGCGCGGGTGCGCGTGGCGGGGTTTGCGCCGTCGAGCGGGTCAATTTCGGTCATTACCGGGCCCACGGGTTCCGGCAAATCCACCATCCTGCGGGGGATCGCAGGCCTTCTCTCACACGTTGACGGTGGGGAAATCTCCGGCACCGTGCGCGTCGGGGGAACAGACCGCGCCACCACGCCGCCGCGCGATACCGCACGGCTCATCGGCGTCGTCCTGCAGAATCCCCGCGCCGCTTTCGCCTCCACCCGGGTCCGGGACGAAATCTCCCTCGCGCTTGAGCTGCGCGGCATGGCCTCCGGTACCGCCAAGGAACGGGTCCTGGAAGTCGCGGAGCGAATCGGGGTGTCGGCACTGCTGGACCGGAATGTCAGCACCCTCTCGGCGGGTGAGGCAACGCTCGTAGCCATCGCCGCCGCGGTGGTGCAGCATCCGGCCCTGCTCCTGGTTGATGAGCCCCTGGCCGACCTCGACACCACAGCACGCCGGCGCGTCATCACAGTACTCAACGCCCTCGCCCGCGACGACGGTGTCTGTGTCATCGTGGCAGAGCACCGGGCGCAGCAGCTCGTACCGGTTGCCGATTCCTGGTGGACCATCGACGACGGCGCCTTGGTACCAGGTGCCGCGCCCTCCCCTCCTTCGGCCCCTGCCGCCCGTCCAACGCCGGTACAGCCAGCGGAGCACGCGCCGGTGCTGACGGCGGCAAACGTCGCGGTGCACCGCAAGGGCAAGCCGCTTGTCCTCGACGCGTCCCTGACCCTGCACCGCGGTGAAGTGGTGGCCCTCGTGGGCCCGAACGGTGCCGGGAAATCATCCCTCCTGGTGGCTCTCGCCCTGGGTGAAGGAACAGTTGGCGGAACAACGGTCGACGGCGGGACGGTCGACGGCGGCCGGGTCGCCCTCGTCCCGGATGCCTCGGACGACCTCTTCACCAGGGATACGGTGGCGGGAGAGCTCCGCGCGGCCGAGCGGCGCCAGGTGCGCGCTGCGCGGCAGGCTCGGCGTCACGCGGGCCGAAGCAACCCAAGCCGGAGCAGTGACCAGCTTTCCCCACTGCCCGCGGCGTCACGCCTGGCCCGCTTGCGCGGTGACGTCCGGATTCCCATTGGGGATGAGCATCCCCGGGACCTCTCGGCAGGAGAGCGGAGGATCCTTGCGATTGCGCTGCAGACCATGGACAGCCCCCAGGTACTCCTGATCGATGAGCCCACCCGCGGACTCGATCCTGCGGCGCGCACCGCGATGGCGGCAGCGCTGCGGGCGGCAGCGGACTCCGGTGCGGCGGTCCTGATCGCCACGCACGACCTCGACTTTGCCCACGGCCTCGGTGCCCGGATCCTTCCGATGACTGACGGCGTCGTGCCCTCTTCCGCACCGGCCAACGAGCCCGAACCGCTCCTCCCGCTCCCCCGGCAGGCGGGTGCCGGCCCGAGGCCACGGGTCAGCGAACCCACAGATACCCAGGGCGCGGCAAGGCAGCGCGGCATCCGGATGCCCCGGGGCGTCGAGCTCGCCGTCCTCGCAGCCGCAAACCTTCTGGCACTCGCAGCGTTCTGCTGGCCGCTGCTCGCCGCGGCCTTCCCGGAGGACGCTGCCGCCGCCCTCCCGTACGCGGCGCTGGCGATTGCGCCGCTCGCCGCCGTCGCCGTCGTCGTCTCCCTGGACGGGTCGGTCCGCTCCGCACACACGGTGGCGTTGCTCGGCGTCCTGGCCGCCGTCGGTTCCGCGGTGCGCGTGGCGAGCACCGGCGTCGGGGGCGTGGAGGCAGTCTTTATCCTGCTGATCCTGGCCGGCCGGGCGTACGGTGCCCGTTTCGGCATGCTCCTCGGCGCCGCCACGATCGCCCTCTCAAGTGCCTTGTGGGGTGGCATCGGGCCGTGGACACCGTTCCAGATCTTCGCCTGCGCGTGGGTGGGTGCGGGGGCCGGCCTGCTCCCCCGGCGGGTGCGGGGCAAAGCCGAACTGTGGATGCTGGGCGGCTACGGTATCGTGGCGTCGTACGTGTTCGGCCTGCTGACCAACCTGTGGTTCTGGCCGTTCGCGGTGGGCGCCGGCACCGGCATCTCGTACGCGCCCGGCGCGCCGCTGGGCACGAACCTAAGCAGCTTCCTGCTCTACTCGCTGGTGACGTCGACGGCGGGTTGGGACACCCTGCGCGGCATCACCACGGTGGTGGGAATCGCTGTGGTGGGGCGGGCCATCCTCGCTGCGCTCCGGCGGGTGAAGCCGGTCTCCAGCGCGGGCGGAAGGGTCAACGGACACCCTGCCCAGGCCAGGGACCAGCACCAACTCACACCTTGAAGTACTTCGCCTCCGGGTGGTGGAACACGAACGCGTCGGTGGACTGTTCGGGGTGCAGCATCAGCTCATCGCTGAGGATCACGCCCATCCGCTCGGGCTTCAGCAGTTCCGTCACCTTGCGGCGGTCCTCCATGTCCGGGCACGCGGGGTAGCCGAGCGAGAACCGGGCACCGCGGTAGTCGAGCTTGAAATATCCTGCCGTGTCCTTCGGCTCCTCGGCCGCGAAGCCCAGTTCCTTGCGGATGCGTGCGTGCCAGAACTCCGCCAGCGCCTCGGTGAGCTGCATGACCAGGCCGTTGAGTTCGTAGTAGTCGCGGTACTGGTTGGCGGCGAACATCTTGGACGTGAACTCTTCGATCTTCGAACCGGCGGTGACCAGTTGCACCGGCAGAACGTCCACCTGCCCCGATTCGCGCGAACGCACGAAGTCGGCCAGGCACAGGTGCCGGTCGCGGCGCTGGCGCGGGAAGTTGAAGCGCAGCCGGTCGGTGCCGATCGGACCGCCTGAACCGCCGTCGGGGGCGAGGAGACCCGCGGTGCCGAGGACGCCGTCGCGATCCTCCCCGTGGTGCAGCACCACCACCTGCTCCCCCTCGGAGACCACCGGGAAGTAGCCGTAGGCGACGGACGCGTCGAGCATTCCCTCGCCGAGGATGCGGTCCAGCCAGTAGCGCAGGCGAGGCCGGCCCTCGCGTTCCACCAGTTCCTCGTAGGAGGCGCCGTCCTCGCCGCGGCCGGGCTTGAGCCCCCACTGACCCATGAACGTGGCGCGCTCGTCGAGGAAGGCCGAGTAGTCGTGGAGGGCGACGCCGCGCACGATGCGGGTGCCCCAGAAGGGCGGCGCAGGCACGGCGTTGTCGGCGGCGACGTCGGAACGGCCGGGCATGGCCTCCGGTTCGGTGATCGTGAACTTCGCGCCTCCCTTGTGGATCCGCTTCTTCAGCGGCGGCAGGCCGACGTCGTCCGGTGACTCGCCGCGGGCCACGCGGACCAGCGGTTCCATGAGGGCAAGGCCCTCGAAGGCGTCCTTGGCGTACCTGACCACGCCGTCAAACTGCTCCGCCAGGTCCTGCTCCACGTAGGCGCGGGTGAGGGCGGCGCCGCCGAGGATGATGGGCCACTTCTTCGCGAGGCCCCGGGACTGGAGTTCGGCGAGGTTCTCCTTCATCACCACGGTGGATTTCACGAGCAGCCCGGACATGCCGATGACGTCGGCGTTGTGCTCCTCGGCCGCGGCCATGATCTCGGCGATGCCCTGCTTGATGCCGATGTTGATGACTTTGTAGCCGTTGTTGGTGAGGATGATGTCCACCAGGTTCTTGCCGATGTCGTGGACGTCGCCGCGCACGGTGGCGATCACCATGGTGCCCTTGCCGGAGGAGTCGGACTTCTCCATGTGCGGCTCGAGCAGGGCCACGGCGCTCTTCATCACCTCGGCGGACTGCAGCACGAACGGCAGCTGCATCTCGCCGGCGCCGAAGCGCTCGCCCACCACCTTCATGCCCTCGAGCAGGTTGTCGTTGATGATGCCGAGCGGGGTCATGCCCTCGCTGCGGGCCAGGTCGAGGTCCTCTTCGAGGCCCTTGCCTTCGCCGTCGATGATGCGCCGCTCCAGGCGCTCGCCGGTGGGCAGCGCCGCAAGTTCCGCGGCGCGCTGGTCCTTCAGCGCTGCGGTGTCGACGCCGGCAAACAGGTCCAGCATGCTGGCCAGGGGGTCGTACGTGAGGTTGCCGTCGGCGTCGTATTCGCGGCGGTCATAGACGAGGTCCAAGGCGACCTTGCGCTGGTCTTCCGGGAGGGAGGCGAGCGGCACGATCTTGGCGGCGTCGATGATGCCGCTGGTCAGGCCGGCCTGGACGGCTTCGTGCAGGAACACGGAGTTCAGCACCATGCGCGCTGCCGGGTTCAGCCCGAAGGAGACGTTGGAGACGCCGAGCGTGGTGTTGATTCCGGGGTACTTCGTGGTGATCTGGCGGATGGCCTCGATAGTTTCGATGCCGTCGCGGCGGGTTTCTTCCTGGCCGGTGGCGACGGGGAAGGTCAGCGCGTCCACGATGATGTCCTCGACGCGCATCCCCCAGTCGCCCACCAGGGCGTCGACGAGGCGGGAGGCGATGGCAACCTTGCCTTCGGTGGTGCGTGCCTGGCCCTGTTCGTCGATGGTCAGGGCGATCACGGCCGTGCCGTGTTCCTTCACGAGCGGCATGATGCGCGCGAAGCGGCTGTCCGGGCCGTCGCCGTCTTCGTAGTTGACGGAGTTGACCACCGGGCGTCCGCCGATGTGTTCGAGGCCGGCCTGCAGCACCGGCGGTTCGGTGGAGTCGATGACGAGCGGGAGGGTGGAGGCCGACGCGAAACGCGAGACGACCTCCTTGATGTCCGCCACGCCGTCGCGCCCTACATAGTCGATGCAGACGTCCAGCAGGTGCGCGCCGACGCGGACCTGCTCGCGGGCGATGTCCACGCAGTCGTCCCAGCGCTCTTCCAGCATCGCCTGGCGGAAGGCCTTGGAACCGTTCGCGTTGGTGCGCTCGCCGATGGCGAGGTACGCGGACTCCTGGTCGAAATTCACGTGGTGGTAGAGGGAAGCGATGCCGGCTTCACGCTCGGTGGGAACGCGGGAGCCGTCGGCGCCCCGGCCGCCGCTGGTGACCGCGGCCGCGGTGCGGAAGGGGGCAAGACGTTCGACGACGGCGGCCATGTGTTCCGGCGTCGTACCGCAACAGCCGCCCACCAGGCCCAGGCCGAATTCGCGCACGAACTGCTCGTGCGCGGTGGCGAGTTCGGTGGGCGAGAGCGGGTAGTGCGCGCCGTTGGGGCCGAGGACAGGCAGGCCGGCGTTGGGCATACAGGCGATGGCCACGGAGGACTGCTTGGACAGGTGGCGCAGGTGCTCGCTCATCTCGTCCGGCCCGGTGGCGCAGTTCAGTCCGATGGCGTCGACGCCGAGCGGCTCGAGGGCGGTGAGGGCAGCGCCGATTTCGGAGCCCATGAGCATGGTGCCGGTGGTCTCGACCGTCACCTCGACGAAGATGGGGAGGCGGATGCCGCGGGACACGATGGCCTGCTTGCAGCCGTTGACCGCGGCTTTGGTCTGCAGGAGGTCCTGGCTGGTTTCGATGAGGAAGGCGTCCGCTCCCCCGTCGATGAGGCCCTCGGCCTGGAGGGCGAAGGTCTGCTTGAGGTAGTCGTAGGTGGTGTGGCCGAGGCTGGGGAGCTTGGTGCCGGGCCCCATGGAGCCTAGGACCCAGCGCATGCGTCCGTCTGTTTTTTCTGCCGCTTCGGCTCGGTCGCGGGCGATCTCCGCGCCCTTGCGGGCGAGTTCCTCGATGCGGTCGTCGATGCCGTAATCGGAGAGGTTGGACCAGTTGGCGCCGAAGGTGTTGGTTTCGACGGCGTCGATGCCGGTGGCGAAGTACGCGTCATGGATGTCTGCGAGGACGTCCGGCCGCGTGGCGTTGAGGATCTCGTTGCAGCCTTCGAGCCCCAGGAAGTCGTCCTCGAGCGAGAGTTCCCGGCCCTGCAGCATGGTGCCCATGGCGCCGTCGGCAATGACGACCCGCTGGTTCACGGCGTCCAGCAGCTCCTGGGCGCGGGCAGGGCGGGGCACGGACTCAATATCAAGAGCAAAACGGGGCATCTAAACAGGTTACGTGCGACACGCCGAAACATTGCTTCGTGTTTCGGTGTGCTACGGCGGGGGGGTGAGCGGGCGGTTCAGCATTCTCCCTCACGGAAGCCACTCATATCGGGGCGCACGATATCGCGCTGTTTGGCCCGTGAGGCTCCTGGCCTAACGCCGTGCTCGGCGTTGCCATGATTGTAGTCCACCCGCAATTCACCGCCACCAGTCATATGCCTGCTTCGACTCGTGAACAGCCTGCTGAAGCGCTTTGAAGTAGGGGTCGTCGTGGTCGTACGTAAGGTGTCGTCTGTTGCTAGCTAGCCCGACTCTGCAACCCCATTGGTCACCCGGTGGATAGTTCGCGAACTGTAGGCGGAATGCATCATTACACCTCTAGGACTTATATCCCTTGGCGGTGGCCCCCACGAATCGACGTGAACTTTTACGGTCCACACGAAACGCCAATACTGCCCGCACAAACGAATGTGAGACCCGCCATGGCAAGATGAATTGTCACAGAACATAGGAGCGCGCGTTGCGTATTGAGCGGTTGCAGGTAGAAGCCGAAGGATTCTTGGCGGGCTTGGATGTGAGCTTGCATGAAGGCCTAAACGTCATTATCGGCGCTCGAGGAACGGGAAAGACCTCTATCGTCGAACTCATTCGCTTTTGTCTTGGCGTAGGATCCTTCACTGAAGATGCTGGGCTAAGGGGTAACCAACAGGCTGTGGCGATCCTCGAAGGGGGCGCGGTAACTCTCACTATCAGGGATGGTGACTCAACATACTTGATTACGCGTTCCGCGTCTGGTCATGTCACCACTACCGCCGGTTCTGACAGAATCGCCTGCACCGTCCTTGCTCAGAGTGAAATTGAGGCCGTCGGTGCCCAAGCATCAGGGCGGCTTCATCTAATCGACCGATTTAGGTCAAACCAAGACGCCACTGCTCAAAAGATGGAACTCCTTCGGGCGCAACTAAGTAGTCTCACGGTGGAACTGGCGGGACTTCAGACAGAAGTGTCCGGTTTAAGCGAGGAAGCTGCGGGAATTGCAGAGATAACCGCCGAACTATCGGACGCCAAGACGAAACAGCAGCAGATGTTGGAAGCGTCGCGGACCTCGAAAGAACAGCAGGACCTACTAAAATCCCTGCAGTCCGCTGGCCAAACCCTCGCCGCGCAGGAGTCCATACTGACTCAAGACAGAGCCCAGTCAACTCGATTTGAGCTTGATTTGGAGCGTTTGCAGGCAAGCGTCCCTTCGCTGCTGCAGCGCTGGCCTGAGTACGCCGGGCCCGACGCTCTAGCCGAGTACCGCCCCGCTGTCGCCGAAATTTCTTCCTTACTTGACGCCGTATTTCGACATGTAGCGCATATATCCACGGGCATATCGCAGGCGGCCGCGAGCACTTCCCAAGCGAAGGCAATAGTCGATCAAGAGAGCCGCAAGATCAGGCAGATCTTGGAGTCCGCCCAGGCTGGGATCGGACACACGACACGGCTAGTAGCTGAGCTTGAGGAACGCAGCGGTCAACTGCAAGCAGTCCATGGCCTACTGAAAGAGCGCCTCGAAAGACTACGGTCCGTTACCGCGGAGCGTGATCGCCTTTACGAATCACTCGACGAAGTCCGCGATCAGATATTTAGTGAAAGATCAGCCATAGCGGAGGACCTCAATGACAGACTGTCGCCAATGGTACGTATCCGCGTCACCAAGTCGGAAAATGCTTCACAATATCGAGCCGCGATCATCGCTGCTCTACGAGGTAGTGGCCTTCATTACAACTCGATCGCTCCCCGACTAGCCCGCGAGGTGTCTCCCCAGGAGCTCGTGACTTGGGTCGAAACGCAGAACTTCAACGCTCTGAGCACGGCGTTGGGAATCTCCGCTGAACGGGCGGGAGCCATAATAAGCGGTTTGCGTAATCAGGGAGCTGCTGATGTGATAACGGCGGTTATCGACGACGGCGTGGGACTCGATTTACTCGACGGCCCCGAGTACAAGTCGAGCGATAGATTGTCCATTGGACAGCGATGCACCGCAGTTCTTCCCGTTTTGCTAGGTCACCATGGAGACCCACTAGTTCTGGATCAACCTGAGGATCACCTGGATAACGCCTTTATCGCCTCGACACTCGTTCAGGCTCTTCGCCGCAGGGAGGCCGGAGACCAGTTTATTTTCACATCACACAACGCGAATATCCCGGTATTAGGCGAGGCCGATTGGGTTGTCGTCATGGACTCTGATGGCGAAAAAGGATTCGTTTCTCATCAAGGTTCGCTCGAGGACGGACAAATCGTTTCAGCCGTAACGCGCATCATGGAGGGCGGAAGCAAGGCCTTTGCCGCCCGAGCAGCGTTCTACGATCGAGAGGGAGTCGCTGACCTTGGATCCAGCTGATCCCTTTACTTTGTTGGCATCAGGCAGATCGCAAGATCGGCTACGGGGTGCACGCATGATTGCTGAGGCTCAATCACAACCGTCGCTTTCCCGCGTGCGCAGAATTCGAGCTACCGAGACTGACTCCTGGGTGCGCGTGGCATTGGACAGGGCAATCGCGAAATGGGAACAGGCGAACGGTGGCCAGGACGTTGGCGAGGCATGGATCTCAATTCCGAGTGAAGAGCTGGAGGATGCTAGGGCCGAAGCGATTCAATCCGTGACGCAAGTTATTCTGCACGAGATTCGACCTTTGGTTACGGATATAAATAGTGCAGTGAAGGCATCGCTAGGTAAGGAATACCAAGGCTCTCTGGCGTCCACTCGTATCGAACGTCTTAAAATGTTTCTAGCGACCATTCATCGACTGAACGAAGCCGCAGCGGCACCTCGTTTCCTAGAGTTTGATCTCGCCGGTCTAATCATGGAAGAAATTCATGCGGGCGGCTTCACGAACAAACAAGCCGTTGCATCACGAACCGAACCAGTCATTGCTAAGGGAGACCCAGGGTTGTTGCGACTGGCGCTTCAAAATGCTCTTCGTAATGCAGTGGAAGCAAGTGAGTCGACCCAAAAAAATGTCGTGATCAACTGCGGTGTTAGTGATACTCAGGTGTGGGTGGCTGTGCTTGATGAAGGAGTGGGCCTGCCTGAAGCAAGCGAAAGAGTCTGGGAACCCGGGGTTACCAAGAAATCAAAAGATTCGCATTTCGGCTGGGGACTGGCAATCGCGCAGCGGGCGATTCATTCCTTGGGTGGCACGATTCGGCTTACCCCAAGAGAGCGTGGAGGAACATCATGCGAGATTCGGTGGCCCTTGCCAAAGGAACAAGAGGGGAAACATGCAAATCTTGCTGATTGAGGATGAGGATAGAAGCGCTCGACAGGCTAAAGAGGTCTTTGCTAGAGCGGCTCCAAATTCTGTAGTTGTCGTAGCAGGCTCTCGTGACGACGCACTGGCCGCCATGAAAGGGCAAGGCTATGACCTGATTGTCTGCGATTTGCGTATCCCGCCTACGAGCACTAGCGCAGATGTGAATGAAAGCCATGGGCTTGCAGTGCACGCCGCTGCCCGAGAGTTATGCCCCGGGACACCTTTAGTTTTCTTGACCGCTTTCGCTACCCCGCGAAATACGCGCGCTCAGCTGTCCGCTGGCGGAACTCAAGACATCTACGGTTACAAGAATTACCCTATGGTCCAGCTCGTTGAAAAAGACGATCTGGACGAGTTCGAGGACTTAGTAGATACTCTGAATCGAGGGCTCGTCACACTCGAGAATCTATGCCAAGTGGAATCCGGTGAGATGTCTGATGCAATGTTTCTACGGGCGGTTCGAATGTATGCCCTTCAGATCAATATGTCAGAAGTCAAAGTGCATCCGATCGCCGGCGGCCTTTCAGGCGCTTCTCTCGCACGAGTAGAACTATCATCACCGCACGGCGGCAGAGCGAATATTTTCATGAAGGTCGTCCCCTTCCAAAAAGCCTTAAAGGAACGTAGTGCCTTCGAAGAATTTGTTCCTAATCGGTTGCAAACTGGATTCTTTGCCCCTGCACTCTCACCCATCACGGCGGGACTACGCGGGCAAGCGGCTTTGCTTTCCAGTCTCGCCGAAGGCTGCGTCTCCATGTTTGAGGTACTTGACAAAGATCCAAAACGTGCGGCGTCAGCAGTAAGGAATCTCAAGGAAGCAACCAGGACTTGGGTCCACCATAGCCCTCCAGAAGCTACCAACGTGGCAGAACTGCGCCGCCGCCGCATTCTCGATGAAGAGCTAACTCCACTGCCCGCCTCGAATCACGAGTTGATTAGTGGTGACCCTCCGGTGGTGCCGATGAAGACGCGAGTTTGCCACGGCGATCTTCACGGGGAAAACGTTCTCGTGACAGCGGATGACCGACCAATTCTGATTGATTTCGGTGATCTTGACTTAAACGTGGCCCCGCTAGATCCCATAACCCTTGAGTTGAGCATAATATTTCACAAGGCTGGACCTGCTCGGTTTGATAATTGGCATCAGGACGCGAAGTGGGAATCTTGGGCTGATGTTGATGTTTTTGCCAAGGACTCACCATTCGAAGAGTTTATTCGCGAATGCCGTGCTTGGGCATTGGAACAGGATGACGAGGAATCTGTATATGCATGCGCCTACGCCCATGCCATGCGTCAATTTAAATACAAGGACGTCGACAAGCACATAGCGACCGCCATTGCTCAATCCGCCTATTCTTCCTTGGTCCGAAAACCAGACACCTAAACCTCCGCCGCAGGAGCCGCGAACTGAGCTTCATACAAGCGCGCATAGGCCCCACCCGCGGCCAACAGCGAAGCGTGCGTCCCCTGCTCCACAAATTGGCCGGCCTCCATCACCAGTATGAGGTCGGCGTCGCGGATGGTGGACAGGCGGTGCGCGATCACGAAAGAAGTCCGGCCAGACCGCAGCGCACTCATCGCTTTCTGCTCCAGCACCTCAGTCCTCGTATCCACTGACGACGTCGCCTCATCCAGGATCAGCACCGACGGCCGCGCCAGGAAAGCCCGCGCAATCGGGCTCTTCACGGTTCGTGGTGAACGTTCTGCCGTGAAGGATGTTCATGCCGCTGTTCTGGCGGCACTGCGCATCAGGATACGCGTTTTGTAGTTGCGTGCGTTGGTGAATCCCCGGCCAGCCCTCTTTATGTGCTTTATCGGCTCTTCATGGCGGTCTTGCCGGGTTGGGAAACTACATCTAGAGTCGCGTCACCCTAACTACGAGTCGAGCCCTTCCAAGAACCGACGAGCCTCATCATCGTTACGACGGCCCTCATCGCGATAGGACTCCGCGACAAGTCGAAGCGCGGCGGCCGTTCGCGGATATGTGGCGTCGACAAGCAGTGCCCATGCTTCGTAGCCATCCGCGAGCTCATATTCCTGCTTCCCGCCTTCCGTCATGCCCCTCGAAGTTACCCCCCGCTTGTTGTGAAGGCCGATTGTAAAGCCACGTTCCAAGCGATCGTTTGGCGCCGACTCAAGAACATCTCGCACAGGTCGAGTGGGGAAAGTCCCGTCGGGATCGCTTGGCGCGTAAGCGAACACTTCGCCAATCTGCAGCTCCCCGATCTCAACGCGATCGCTGTCCGCTAGACGAACTCGTACGTCGTCTAGCCAAGCTTGTAAGGCGGCACCGTCCACGGTGCCGTCTGGTGTCGTACCAGGTACGACATGCCACTCACGCAGCAGCCGATATGCATTTGCAGCTAATGCTGCGTTGACTTCACGCGGCTCACCACGCCTCGAATTCGCCGGTTTGAACGCCAGTTCGATAAGACTCACGAACCATGTCGGGTCGCGCGCGAGAAGACGCTGAAGTGACAATGCTTTGGATTCGTAGTGCAGAGCGGGAAGAAACTTCCACTCCAAGCGGGCAATCTCCGTATCATCAACGACGTGCGACCGGACGTAGTTTAGGAGCTTAGTCAAGTCGTGCTCCTTAACTCGACCCCTTTCTGCGTCCTCAACTGTTCCGAACTGGTTCAGAGCGTCCATGACGATGCTGACGTCAACATCACCTGCGAGACGCTCGGCGAACAAGCTCAGGGTGTGGACAGCCATCGCGACCCGACCGTGGCGCAGAAGCTGGCGGGCGACTTCGTTGACGTGCTGAAAATCCGCGCCGCGTCCGTAGGGCACGAACTCGGCCCAATAGGCGGCATCTACCTCTTCCCCCAGCGCTGAGAGAAGGTCCCACGCCTTTGTGACGTCCAAGATGGTGTCCAAAAGACGAGCTTGGACAATGGGGCGGTCACTGAAATGCTCGACCCAAGGGCGAACATCTTCGACGGTGCCAGCGAAACGATCGCGAGCGAACCCGTCTGCAAACTGGACGCGTTGGCCGTCCTCACTGTCTAGGAAGGACAGCGCTTCAGCGTCGTGCAGTTCGTCGATTTCTGCCGCGGCTTGACCCAGCGCCCGGGGAAGGGATACCTCGCTCGCTAGCTGCACCATAGCGTCAAACCCTTGCTCATTAATAATCTGCTCTGCCGCAGCTTCGCGCGCCAGCTTTACAGCGGCGTCGTATGTGGCGAAGTCGTCGCTAACAGAGATGCCAATGTTTGGGGTCCAGTCGTCAAAGAGCCATCGGTAAGCTTCGGTTGGACGAGCGGGCTTCAAAGCTTCGGCGACAGCTTCCAGGGGCACCAGCCATCTATCAGGAAGCGACCACTCCGCGTCGGGATACTGCCGATGTTTCCGCACGAAGTCTTCAATCGCGTCCCAAAGGGCGGTGACTACCTCCGGCTCTAAATCCTCCCGGCGAAGAAGAACCAGTCTTGCTAGCACCGCGCGCTTTCCCTCGTCCGGCAACCGATCGAAAGCCCCGACAACCTGTATCCACCGCTGTGGTTCTTCATCGGACACCTGGACGAGTCGTTCCGAGATTACATCTAGGAAGCTGAAGAGTTCCGCGTAGGTAGCGGTTCGCTCTTCGGGTACGACCCAATCGCGGAAGCGCGGCTTGTAGGTGTTCATACCGACTTCTGTCTGACCGGGAAGGAGGCGGAGCATCAACTCCCATGTGACCTCCCTGTGGCGATGAAGCAACGCATCAAGAGTCATCACGCGGCTCTCTGCTGGCGCTGAAGTCTGGGGCAACCAGGGACGAAAAATGTCGCGCAGACTAGCTGCAGGTCGATTGCTAAGCTTGCCGCCGGGATCAATTTCGGCGAGCGACGCAAGGACCTGAGCGGCGAAGCCCATGTGTCGGTTCGACCACGCAACACACTCCAGTGCCCAAAGGAGCCCTGTGTGGGGACTGCTTGCATGCCAACTTTCATCCTGGTCTTGGAAGAGCTTTCGAAGTAGTGGCTCGGAGCCGCTGGCCGCATCGGCGACCGCTCGAAGGAAGACGTCAGGTGCCGCTTCAGCCAGTAGCGGTATCACATCATCCATAGATGCCCACAACTGCGCGGAGTTGTCCTGATTAGCCCGACTTACCAATCTCCAAACGACGCGCTCGGCCCATTGCCTCGCGGAACGCCCCCCTGGTAGGCGAACCTCGTCACCCCGACTCCCGAGCAGCGCCACCGAACGTGCTAAACCCTTGCGCAAGTCGCTAGAGTGAACCCTGGTCTTTCCGTAGACTGCGGCGCTCCACCGGTCCTCGGGAGGCAGTTCCAGACGTGGGTCAACTGCACCGAGCACGTTTTGAACGGCGACCTCCAAAGCATCCAGGTCCGTCTCGCGAATGCTGTGCCGAGCGGTTCGCCAAGAGTCCTCGGGTGCTGCAACAGCCCATGTCCCGCCAACCCGCGTGAACATTGGATCTGCTTGGCGAGCAACGGCTTCTAGTTGCTCCGCAAGACTTTCTTGATCGATGCCTGTGAGGCCCTCCAGAATGTCCACATCCCCACTCCGCAGTTGGCTCCAGGCACCAGCAAGCCATGCACGGCGCAGCGGGCGTTGTGCAAGGTCCTGCGTCCACTGATCCGGGTCGAGCTGACCAAATCTAGTTGCCACTCTCTGGAGGGCGAGCAAACTCTTAACGCCAGCGCGGGCGAACCTGTCCAGGTCAGCTTCATTCACCCCGGCCTGACGCAGCGCTGCATGAAGGGACAGGTGGTCGAGAGGCAGCAATTCAATTTCCGCGTCGCCATCCGTGACGACGAAGACAACATGATGGTTCTGCACGAGTTGCGCCTCGCGCTGGAGGTTCTCTTCGTATGGCAAAAGGATCAATAGGCTTGATGTGCTGTCTAGACGTCGCAGGGATAACCCGTCGTGCACAAGCAACGACCGTGAGAGCATTGGTTCGGATTGCTCTATGCCTTGTGCCATCATGGCGCACGCGGCGAACGCTAGGCCGTCATCGACACTCGCGGCTTTGATGAACGTCCGACCGACGTCCACAGCCAATCGTCGAAGCAGGGCCGCAGCGCTATCCTCGCGTCCAGCAAGCACCACATCCGGTGTAAGCAGTGGGTCGAAACCGTTTGAGAAGCGACGCCACCATTCTTCGATTGTCGCCACGCCAAGCGCAGGCATGTCCAACAGCTCAGACAGCCAAATGCGTACCGCTGCAGCCTCCTCCAGCGCCTGCTCGATGTCGTCTGCGTCGAGGACCCTGACATCGCGCCACTGCCCTTCCTGCCGACGTCTGTCCTCCCAGTCCTTCTTCCTTGGCCACCGACGAGGAGTGACAAAGACGAATGTTGCCGAGGCCTTATCGATTCGAAGTGAATCAGCCGAGCGAGTGTTGTAGTCTTCTGTGGCTTTTCGAGTGGGGTTCTCGCTCGTGCCCATCTCCCAGACGCTGAGGCCGTCCGGCACAAATGAAGTCGCACGCGTAGCCTCCACCACGCCGTCAAACCCGGGGAGTCCAACGCCCTCCCCGCCGCGCATCTCGACGCGTTGGACCTGGTCGTTCTCGTGCCGGATGAGCCTCCGGACAAGACGAGGAAGGTCAGCCTGTGCCGACCGCTGATCGGCCCATCGCTCAAGATCAGTCGCGTCCGCTAGATGTGGCCGCCCAACCCCATTTGTCATCGCTTCAACCTCCCCCCGTATAGAAAGCCTAGATGTTTTCCCGCGTCCTGTGGACGTGCAAGCCCCCTTATCTGAATTTCTCTCCCTTCCCGGCGGCTCGCCCCTGCATTGTCCGCCGCGCCGCGAGCTTGCGGAGACGTCATGCCGTCAGCCCCGCGTGGAGTATGTCCGTCCTTTGCTCCGACATGCCGCGCTGGCAGTGAGGGTTCCCCAATCAACGCATTCTCCCCGATGGAGAGAAGATACTGGCACCCGTACTCATTCGACTGATGCCCGATAACTTCCTCGCTATCTAGACCAAACCCTAACGTTTAAACCTCCGCCACAGGAGCCGCGAACTGCGCCTCATACAAGCGCGCATATGCCCCGCCCGCAGCCAGCAACGAGGCGTGCGTCCCCTGCTCCACGACCTGGCCGGCTTCCAACACCAGGATGAGGTCGGCGTCGCGGATGGTGGACAGGCGGTGCGCGATCACAAAAGAAGTCCGGTCCGACCGCAAAGCCCGCATAGCCTTCTGCACTAGCACCTCGGTCCGGGTATCCACCGAAGAAGTGGCCTCGTCCAGGATCAAAACAGAGGGCCGGGCCGGGAACGCCCGCGCAATCGTCAGCAGCTGCTTCTCCCCGGCTGACACGTTGGAACCCTCGTCCTCCAAAACCGTGTCGTACCCGTCGGGCAGTGACCGCACGAACCGGTCCACATACGTCGCCCGCGCCGCCTCCAAAATTTCGGATTCAGTAGCCCCAGGCCGCCCGTACGCGATGTTGTCCCGGATGGTCCCGCCGAACAGCCACGTATCCTGCAGCACCATCCCCAGCCGAGAGCGCAGCTCGCGCCGCGGCACCGAGGTGACATCCACGCCGTCGAGCGTTATCCGCCCCGCATCCAGCTCATAGAACCGCATCATCAGGTTCACCAGCGTGGTCTTCCCCGCCCCGGTGGGCCCCACAATCGCCACCGTCTGCCCCGGCTCCGCCACCAAAGAAAGCGAGGAAATCAAAGGCTTATCCGGCGAGTACGAGAAGGACACATCCGAGAACACCAGCCGCCCCCGCCCCGCGCCATCAACAGAAACACCCGAAGAAGGATCAGCAGACTCCTCATCCTCATCCAGCAACGAGAACACCCGCTCGGCGCTCGCCACCCCGGACTGCAGCAGGTTAGCCATGGACCCCAGCTGCGCCAGCGGCATGGTGAACTGCCGCGAGTACTGGATGAAGGCCTGCACGTCGCCCAGCTGCATCGCCCCGGACGCCACCTGCAGGCCACCCACCCGTTACTGACCTGGGGAAGAGAGCGAAGCCGGGTGCAATTCTCACCCAGCTTCCCTCTGTTCTGGCCGAGTTACTGGGTGGCGCCCCTAGATTCGTCCTCGACGTCCTTAGGTGCCGTGAGATCCATCTCGAGCAGCGGCACTACTTTGGACTTGGTGATGTAGCGGTGACCCAGCCATAGAACGATGAAGACAGGCAACCCGATGTAGGAGGAAAGCACTTCCGCGGACCGGCCTGCAAGCACAGCCTCGTAATTCTGTCCCGCGATGACCAGTATCAGCAGGGCGAAGGCCAGCAGTGGGCCAATAGGGAACAGGGATGCCTTGTACGGCAGGTCGCTGACTTTGTTTCCCTGGGCCAGGAAGCCGCGCCTGAAACGGTAGTGGGAGACCGCGATTCCCGCCCAGACAATGAAGCCGCATAGGCCAGACATGTTCAGCAGCCAAGAATAGGCCGCACCCTGCCCGACGATCGCGGAGAGGAACCCGAAGAGTCCGACGGCCGCCGTCGCGAGCAACGCCGCGACCGGCACACCACGCGCATTGGTTCGGCCGAAGATCTTCGGGGCCATGCCGTCGTGGGCCATTGCGTAAAGCATCCGAGTGGAGGCATACAGTCCGGAGTTGCCCGCGGACAGGATTGCAGTCAGGATCACGGCGTTCATCAAGGCCGCCGCGAAGGCGATTCCGGCGCGATCGAAGACCAGGGTAAAGGGCGATGATGCGATATCGGACTCACCGGAGGCCAGCAGGCTCGGATCCGTGAACGGGATGAGGCAGCCGATGATGAAGATGGCTCCAATGTAGAAAAGCATGATGCGCCAGAAGACAGTGCGGATAGCCTTCGGCACCTCGCGGCGCGGGTTCTTCGCTTCGCCGGCGGCGACTCCGACGAGCTCGGTGCCCTGGAAGGAGAACCCGGCAACCATGAAGACCGAGATGATCGAGACCCAACCCCCGTGGAACACGTCTTCGCGGTTTTCCCAGTTGCTCAGTCCCGGAGAGTTATCCCCGAGGATGCCGAAAATCATCAGCACCCCGGCGATCAGGAAGAGCACCACTGCGCTGACCTTGATCAGCGAGAGCCAGAACTCCGACTCACCAAAGGACTTGGCCGAGAGGGCATTGAGCCCGGTCAGCACCAACAAGAAGATCCCGGCCCACACCCATCCCGGGACCCCCGGGAACCAGAAGTCCATGATGATTCCGGCCGCGACCAGCTCCGCGGCCACCGTGATGGCCCAGTTGAACCAGTAGTTCCAGCCGATCGCGAACCCAAAGGACGGAGAGACGAAACGGGTGGCAAAAGACTGGAACGAACCGGCAACCGGAATTTTGGCCGACATCTCGCCCAGTGACTGCATCAACAGGAACACCATCAGCCCGACCAACGCGTAGCCGGCCAACGCACCGCCGGGACCCGCCTGGGAAATGGTGCTGCCCGAGGCCACAAACAGCCCGGTACCGATCGCTCCGCCAATGGCGATCATCTGCAGGTGGCGGTGGTTTAGCCCGCGCTTGAGTTCGTTGGTGGATTCGCCGGAAGCGTGAACTGCCCCTATCGCAAGGGAAGACCCCTCTGTTCCATCGGGCTTGGTTTCTGCGAGAGTTCCGTTCGGTGGTGTCATGCAGCACCTCCCTTGGATATGGTTGCGGGCCGGGCCGGGTTCCCAGTGCCAATAGCGGCTCGACCGGTGCAGGCGTCTGCGACTGCCGTGTCGAGCGGATAGGCCGCAATAGCCCGATCACTTCGTTGTGTGTGGGAGCCAAGTCCCATGGTGCCTCCGAAAAGGTAGCTGCGGTGAATTTGGGCCTTCCGAAGCCTTCAGGCCGGAAGGACGGTGATCAAGCTAACACACGCAAAGGAAGCGTCATTTGGCGTGCCGAATGTTGCACGTCCAACGGGTCAAGTCCTTATTCATACGTGGTGGCAATCCAATCTGAGCGCAAGAGTTGCTGATTTGATCTGCGCTGGTGACTAAGCAGCTCTGATGATCTGCTATGAGCGCGTCGGTAGGCGACGACAGCCAATGCCACTGGTGGCACGAGTGGCAATCGGGATAATCATCAGATGACTGATTCGCTGGACCTGCATTCTTCAATCCTTGGTGAGGTCCGGAGGATTTTTGCTGATTCGGAGCTCGCCCAGACCTTGAGGCCGGGTGAGATCTCGGTAGTAGATGGAAACGTTGTGGTTCTCTATGACGGCTTTTCCCATGATTCGAGGGGGCCGTTCGGGGCACAATTTCAGCTGCCGAAGGCCGAGGGCGATGAAATCTGGGATTCCTACTCGGATAAATACGGTGGCGTCCATGATTGGGCAGCGTATGGAGTTGTATTTCGAATTCTGGAAATCTACGAAACGTCCTTTGAGAAGATCCGTCCTGAAGGGCTCGAAGGGACTTGGTGGATCGAAGAGGTCGTATAGCCCGTCGTTCACACGACGACGGCAACGATGATGCCCCTAAACCTCCGCCACCGGCGCCGCGAACTGCGCTTCAGACTGCCGACGTCACAGCTACGCAGACGGGAGGAAAAAAATGTGGGTCAATCCAGAAACATCGAGAGGCGACTTGGTCAACATGTACGCAGTGGAAAGATCACACCACAGCAAGCAGCCGCAGCCACCCGCATTCCAGTCACGGGAGGAAAGACACAGCGCGAAATCGCAGAGCAGCAAGTCATCGATCGTCATGGTGGCATCCAGAATCTCGACAACTTAGTCAATCCGATCGGGCCCAACCGATATGGCTTATGCCTAACCAGCCCTACATTCGATAGTCGAGTACTTTAGGGGAGTGAATTCATTGGAATACGAGTTGGAGCATTCTGACGTAGGTGTAGATCTAGTCGTAAAGGGGCCGTGGACATCCGCGTGCCAAGATGTCATCGCTACCGGCACTGCTGACGGTTTGGTCCTTAACGCGGCCTTTGGGTTCAGCGAACCGAACTTAGGATTCATAGATGCTTGGCCAATAACCCGGTTGAAGGTCCTAGCCAGGAATATCTCGGACCTTTCCCCTGTGTATCGATTGAGCGGAACTCTGAGGGAACTTGACGTACTTACTGCACCCCCGGCTTCTCTTGATCTTTCACGATTACCAAAGATTACGAGTCTCGGCGCAGACTGGGGACAGGTTTCAGACACACTCTCGACGTTGGAGGAGCTCAAAACAGTATTCCTTCGTCACTTCAGTTCTACTGACCTGAAGACGTTCGCGGCCAACTCCGTGATTGAAAGCATTCGACTCAAGGACCGGCCCAAGCTCATCTCCTTGGACGGACAACAGGATCTGACACACCTCACTGAAGTTGGGGTATATCTTGCGACTGCACTCCGCGACATCTCAGCACTAGGATTGGTAACAGCGCCACTGCAGAAGCTCGAGTTGGTTGCCTGCAAAGGAATTAGAGACGTCAGACCCCTTAAGGGGCTCACCACACTCAAATTTCTGAATCTTGGTGATTGCGGCGAGATCGATTCGATACGCCCTCTGTCCGGACTGCAGGAGCTTGAAGAGTTCCACGGCTACGGGTCAACGAAAATCGGGGACGGAGACTTGTCTCCATTGCTACAACTTCCCCGTCTTCGGACCGTCTCCCTCCAGTCTCGGAAAAACTACACCCCGAGCCTTCAGACCGTAATGGAGTCCCTACACCTTCGTTGAAGACAAGGTGCAGAGTCACTTTGCCCCGGCGGGCCACGCTCCTAAAATCGCTGATCGTTATCAGGGCTTGGGCCAAGTCTTGAGTATCTCCAAAGCAATGCCTCAATTGGCACCCGGGTGTCAGCGAAGTTGTAAATTTGTCTACTAGCTATTCGTCTCTCGCAGAGGCGCGCTCCAAGAAGCCAAAGCCGCCGCCTTCTTAGGTGCTATCGCCGATTGCTGCACCGGCGCGGCTGAGTATTCGTGAAATTCGTTAAGCCTAAACGCCGGCAAGGACCTAGAGCGTGTGTAAGGCCAGGTGCCAGAGGGATGGCCTGTGGACAACCTTGCGTTCTTCTGACAGGACGTCACACGCGGCCCGGTGAAAGGTTAAACCTCCGCCACCGGAGCCGCGAACTGCGCCTCGTACAGCCTCGCGTAAGCCCCGCCCGCAGCCAGCAGCGAAGCATGCGTCCCCTGCTCCACGATCTGGCCGGCCTCCATCACCAGGATGAGGTCGGCGTCGCGGATGGTGGACAGGCGGTGCGCGATCACAAAGGAAGTCCGATCGCTCCTCAAAGCCCGCATAGCCTTCTGCACCAGCACCTCGGTCCGGGTATCCACCGAAGAAGTGGCCTCGTCCAGGATCAAAACAGAGGGCCGTGCCAGGAACGCCCGCGCAATCGTCAGCAACTGCTTCTCCCCCGCGGATACGTTGGACCCCTCGTCCTCCAAAACAGTGTCGTAACCATCAGGAAGTGACCGCACGAACCTGTCCACGTACGTCGCCCGCGCGGCCTCCAGGATCTCCGCCTCGGTAGCAGAAGGCCGCCCGTACGCGATGTTGTCCCGAATAGTCCCGCCGAACAGCCACGTATCCTGCAGCACCATCCCCAGCCGCGAGCGCAGCTCCCGGCGCGGCACCGAGGTGACGTCCACGCCGTCGAGCGTTATCCGCCCCGCATCCAGCTCATAGAACCGCATCATCAGGTTCACCAGCGTGGTCTTCCCCGCCCCGGTTGGCCCCACAATCGCCACCGTCTGCCCCGGCTCCGCCACCAAAGAAAGCGAGGAAATCAAAGGCTTATCCGGCGAGTACGAGAAGGACACATCCGAGAACACCAGCCGCCCCCGCCCCGCACCGTCCACAGAAACCCCGGAAGCAGGATCAGCAGACTGCTCGTCCTCGTCCAGCAACGAGAACACCCGCTCGGCGCTCGCCACCCCGGACTGCAGCAGGTTGGCCATGGACCCCAGTTGCGCCAGCGGCATGGTGAACTGCCGCGAGTACTGGATGAACGCCTGCACATCTCCCAGCTGCATCGCCCCGGACGCCACCTGCAGGCCACCCACCACCGCGATCCCCACATACACCAGGTTCCCGATGAACGTCATCGCCGGCATGATCAGCCCGGAAATGAACTGCGCGCCGAAACTCGCGTCGTACAGCTCCACGTTCTTCTGCCGGAACCGTTCCTCCACCTCGCGCTGCCGGCCGAACACCTTCACCAGCGCATGCCCAGTGTACGTCTCCTCGATCTGCCCGTTCAGCTCCCCCGTGTGCTTCCACTGCGCCACAAACAGCTTCTGCGAGCGCTTGGCGATCAGCGCCGTGATCCCCAGCGTCAGCGGCACGGTCACCAGCGCGATCAGCGCCAGCGCGGGCGACAGGATGAACATCATCACCAGCACCCCCACCACGGTCAGCACGGACGTGACCGCTTGGCTGATGGACTGCTGCAGGCTTTGGGAGATGTTGTCGACGTCGTTGGTCACCCGGCTCAGCAGCTCACCTCGCTGGATCGAATCAAAATACCGCAGCGGCAGCCGGTGGATCTTCGCCTCGATCTCCTCGCGCAGCCCGAACACCGTCCGCTGCACTACCCCGTTCAGCACATACGCCTGCACCCACATAAACGCCGACGCCAGCACGTACAGCACCAGCGCCCACAGCAGCACGCTGGACAGCGCCGCGAAGTCGATCCCCTGCCCCGGCGTCAGCGACATGGGCGTGAGCATGTCCGCCCGCTGGTTCTCCCCCGCGGCCCGCAGCTGCGCGATCAGCTCCGCCTTGCTCACCCCGGCCGGCAACTCCCGCGACACCACCCCGGCGAAGATCAGGTTGGTGCCCTCGCCCAGCAGCCGCGGCCCGATCACCGAGAGCGCCACACTCGCGATCCCCATCACCAGCACCAGCAGCAGCCACGCCCGCTCCGGCCGCAGCGTGCCCAGCAGCCGCTTGGCCGACGGCCCGAAGTTCATCGCCTTCTCCGCGGGCACGTTCATGCCCGCGAACGGACCGCCCTGCCCCGGTCCGCGGGCGGGGCGCGGGATGCGTCCGACGCCGGCAGCCCCGGTTGGTGCGGCGGCTGCGGTTCCGCCGGTGGCGCCTGAGGGGGAAGCGCCCGACGGCGGCCGGTGCGGCGAGCTCATACCGTCTCCTCCGCTGCCAGCTGGGAGGAAACGATCTCGCGGTACGTCTCCGAGGTCTCCAGCAGCTCACTGTGCGTTCCGCGCCCCACGATCCTGCCGCCGTCGAGCACTAAAATCTGGTCCGCGTCCACGATGCTGGAGACCCGCTGGGCGATAATCACCAGCGTGGCGCCGGCGGTGCTGCGCTTGAGCGCCTGCCGCAGCCGGGCGTCGGTGCCCGTGTCCAGCGAGGAGAACGAGTCGTCGAAAATGTACAGCTCGGGCCGTTTCACCAGAGCCCGGGCGATGGCCAGCCGCTGCCGCTGCCCGCCGGAGACGTTGGTGCCGCCCTGGGAGATGGGCGCGTCCAGCCCGCCCTCCATCTCCTCCACGAAGTCCCGGGCCTGGGCAATCTCCAGCGCGGTCCAGAGCTCGTCCTCGGTGGCATCCGGCTTGCCGTACTGCAGGTTGCTGCGGACGGTGCCGGTGAACAGGTAGGGCCGCTGCGGCACCAGGCCGATATGCCCCCAGAGCAGGTCCGGGTGCAGCTCGCGCACGTCCACGCCGTCGATCCGCACCGCGCCGGTGGTGGCGTCGAACAGCCGCGGCATAAGGTTCACCAGGGTGGTCTTGCCCGCGCCCGTGCTGCCGATGATCGCCGTCGTCTGCCCTGCTTTGGCGGTGAAGCTGATGCCGGAGAGGACGGGCTGGTCGGCACCCGGGTAGGCGAATCCGGCGTCGACCATTTCCAGCTCGCCGCGGCGCACCGCACTGCTGAGGGGCTTCTTCGGCGGCCGGACACTCGACTCCGTGCCCAACACTTCGCCGATCCGGTCCGCCGAGACCGCCGCGCGCGGGATCATCACCGCCATGAACGTGGCCATCATGACGGACATCAGGATCTGCATCAGGTAGCTCAGGAACGCGATCAGGGTGCCCACCTGCATGGAGCCGTCCTCGATCCGGAACGAGCCGAACCAGATCACCGCCACGGACGAGACATTCAGCACCAGCATGACCACGGGGAACGCGAGTGCCATCAACCGGCCGGCCCGCAGCGCGGTGTCCGTGACGTCGTCGTTCGCCTGCGCGAAGCGGGCGGTTTCGATGTCCTCGCGGACGAACGCGCGCACCACCCGGATGCCGGTGAGCTGCTCGCGGAGCACCCGGTTCACGGTGTCGATCCGCTTCTGCATCTTCCGGAACAGCGGCACCATCCGGACAATGATCAGCCCCACGCCGATCATCAGGGCGGGCACGGCGACGGCGATCAGCCAGGACAGCTGCACGTCCTGACGCACCGCCATAATCACCCCGCCGATGGCGAGCATGGGCGCGGCCACCATCATGGTTGCACCCATCAGCACCAGCTGCTGCACCTGCTGGACGTCGTTGGTGGAGCGGGTGATCAGGCTCGGCGCGCCGAACTTGGTGACTTCCTGCTCGGAGAACTCCCCCACGCGTTTGAAGATGGCGGCGCGCAGGTCCCTGCCTGTGCCCATGGCGGCCTTCGCGCCGAAATAAACGGCAATCACGGCGCAGATGATCTGCAGCAGCGTGATTCCCAGCATGAGGGCGCCCAGGCTGAGGATGACGCCGGTGTCCCCCTTGGCCACGCCTTCGTCGATGATGTCCGCGTTCAGGGTGGGCAGGTACAGGGACGCAATGGACTGCGCCAGCTGGAAAACCACGACGGCGACCAGTAGCTGCCGGTGCGGCCGCAGGTATTCAACAAGCAGTTTCCAGAGCATGGCGGCTCCAAAGGTTCTGTCCTGGCGGAGTCAGATGAGAGGTGGTGCGAACGTCAGTTTACGTCTGGTTGCTGGGGATGATCCGTGCCTGTGGAGGAGAAGTTGGGCCGGTTCTCGGAGAGCGTATTCACCGACCTCAGGGCCGCGGTGCCCAGAACTTCCGGATGCTCAGCCGCGGCGGGGAGCTGAAAAATCGGCGGTGTCGAGGCTGATCGTGAACGGTCCGTCATTGACCAGGGACACTTGCATCATGGCCCCGAACAGCCCGGTGGAAACCTCTGCCCCAAGGCCGCGCAGGGAAGCGACCAGGTGCTCAATCAAGGGCTCGCCGGTGTCCGCCGGCGCCGCGTCCGACCAGGAGGGGCGCCTTCCCCGCCGTGTGTCGGCGTACAGCGTGAACTGGCTGACCACCAGCAGGGGCCCGTTCTGGTCGGCACACGACCTCTCACCCTCAAGGATCCGCAAGGTCCATATCTTGGCGGCGAGGGCCGCCGCATCGTCCAAGGTGTCCGTGTGGGTGGCGCCGGCCAGGACAACGAGTCCCGGGCGGTCAATGGACCCCACCGTTTCGCCGTCGACGGTGACCTCGGCTCGGGTGACCCGCTGAAGGATGGCTCGCACGCATCCACCCTAACGGAGTCCGTCAGCGGGTTACGCGCGGGTCAGTCCTGCCGCCCCCGCAGCGGCAGGACAAGGCTAAGAGCGCCGCTATGAACGCGTCAAGCACCCAAACAAGAAATCCACTCCCCAATTTCTCAGGTGCCAGGATCCCCTGCTGAATGGGCTTTCCAAGGGCCTCTTTAGGCAGGGAGCCCTATCTCCTAGCCCCAGATTGTGCATGATGCACCGCGTTCCGGAAGGCCCCCTGTCTAACGTGATTTTCCACACACCAAGTTCCACCAGAACCATAAGGAGATACACATGCCGAACTACAGGGTGTCGATGGATATCGGCGGAACGTTCACGGACATCGTGGCGTATGACCAGAGCGCAGGGACCTACGAGGCGACGAAAGCATCCACCACGCCGGGCAACCTGAGCGCCGGCGTCATCGCCGGCCTCGAATCGATTGTTACCGACCTTTCCGATATCGAATTCCTGGTGCATGGCACCACCCAAGGCCTTAACGCTTTCCTTGAGCGTCGCGGCGTTCCAGTACTGTTGCTGGCCACTGCAGGCGTGGAGGACTCCTACCACATCGCCCGCGGCCCCCGCCTGGAGCTTTACAACGCCCAGTACCGCAAGCCGGCTCCCCTGATCGAGCGGAAGGACGTCATCGGCGTCGGCGGACGCCTCGACGGTCAGGGCCACGAGATCCGGCCGCTTGACGAAGTGGCCGTCCGCCAAGCAGCCCGCCGGGCACAGGATGAGGGATACGGCGCCGTTGCCGTTGCATTCCTCTTCAGCTACAAGAACCCGGCCCATGAACTTCGTGCCCGTGAAATCCTGCTTGAAGAACTGGGCGAGGATTTCACCGTTTCGCTTTCACATGAAGCAGCCAAGGAGTGGCGCGAATACGAGCGCACCTCCTCCGCGGTGGTTGAGGCCTACACGGGCCCCGTGGTCCGCAATTATCTTTTGGACCTGGAAGAGAAGCTCGCGGACCGCGGCGTGGAGGCCCCGCTGCACATCATGCAGTCCTCCGGCGGCGTGCTCACCGCAGAGTCCGCCCGCAAGCGTCCCCTTCAGACGCTGCTGTCCGGGCCGGTCGGCGGCGCAATGGGCGACGTCGAACTGGCTGGCGTGTCCGGCAACCGCAACCTCATCGGTGTTGACATGGGCGGGACCTCCTTTGACGTCTCCCTCGTTGTCGACGGAAAACCCGACGTGTCCACCGAAGCCCACCTTGAGGGCCTGCCGATGCTCATGAGCGTCGTCAACATCCATACTGTGGGAGCCGGCGGCGGCTCTGTTGCATGGCTCGAAGCCGGGGGTCTCCGGGTCGGACCCCGGTCCGCCGGTGCCACCCCCGGGCCGGCCTGCTACGGCCGCGGCGGCACCGAGCCCACCGTCACCGACGCCAACCTGGTGCTCGGCCGCGTGGACCCCGACTGGTTCGCAGGCGGACAGGTTGCCCTGGACCGGGAAGCGGCCATCACGGCCCTGAAGACAGTGGGAGACGAGCTCGGCCTGGACCCGATCGCCATGGCCGAAGGCATCTGCGACGTAGCCAACTCCCAGATGGCCCAGGCCATCAGGACCATCACCATCTCCCGGGGCATCGAACCTCGCGACTTTGCCCTCGTCGCGTTCGGCGGCGCTGGGCCCATGCACGCGGTCTTCCTCGCCAAGGAACTCGGGATCCCGGAAACCGTGGTTCCCCGTTTCCCCGGCGCGTTTTCGGCGTGGGGCATGCTGCAGACGAACATCCGCAAGGACTTCTCCGAACCGTACTTCTTCCTCGACGAAGACATCGACGTGGCTGACATGGCCGGTGTCCTGCGAAGGATGGAAGTGGAGGGCCTGACGTCCCTGGTTTCCGAAGGCGTCCCTGAGGAAAGCCGCCAAACAACCGCTTCCGTGGACGTGCGCTACCAGTCCCAGGAATTCTCACTGAACGTCCCCCTCACGTCCGCCGACGAACCCGAGTCAGAGGGCTTCGTCGCCGACCTGGCGGTCCGCTTCTCCGCGATGTACCACGAGCGCTACGGGCACTCCAACCTGGGCGCCCCCATCGAGATCGTCGCACTGCGGACCCAGGCGGTAGGCGACCTGGGCCGGCTGGAGGCACCGCTCTTCGCAACCGCGCAGAGCCCCGAGTTCAAGCACGAAATGCGCCGGGTGGTCTTTGACCACGTGGAACACGAGACCACCGTGGTGCGCCGCGACGACCTGGCCGCCGGGCACACCTTTGAAGGTCCCGCCATCATCGTGGAGCAGACCGCCACCACCGTGGTGCCGCCCGGGTTCAACGTCACGGTCGACGAGTTCGGCTCCCTGGTCATCCGCACTGAAGACGCAGAAGGAAATTGAGGTACCACTAATGACAATCACTGCAGTCAAAACCCTGGATCCCGTAACCGTGGAAATCATCCGCAACGCGCTCACCAGCGCCGCGGACGATATGAACGCCACCCTGATCCGCTCCGCCTACTCACCCATCCTCTACGAGGGCGGTGACTGTGTGGTGGCGCTGCTGGACACCGAACACCGCGTACTCGGACAGTCCGCCGGGCTCCCACTGTTCCTCGGCAACCTGGAAACGTGCTCCATTGCTGTGGAGGAGCTGTACGGACGCGAGGTCTGGCAGGAAGGGGACGTGTGGATCCTTAACGACTCCTACCTCGGCGGAACGCACCTGAACGATGTCACCATCTTCGCGCCGATTTTTGACGACGGCTCGGTGGTTGGCTTCGCCGCCACCCGCGCGCACTGGATGGACATGGGGTCCAAGGATGTGGGCGGCTCGATGGATGCCACGGACATCTTCCAGGAAGGCTTCCGTATGGGGCCGGTCAAGCTCATGGAAGCCGGCATTGAAACCTCCGTGGTGGACCTGATCCGCACCAACGTCCGCTTCCCCTACCAGACCATCGGCGACATGCACGCGATGATCGCCGCACTCCGGATGGGAACCACCCGGATGAAGGAGCTGGTGGGCCGGTACGGCATGGAGCAGCTCGATGCCGCACGCGATGAGATCTTCCGCCAGACGGAGGAGATTGAGCGCGAGACCGTCCGCAACATCCCCGACGGCGTGTACGAAGCCGAAGGCGTCCTGGACAACGACGGCATCAACCTGGACACCCCCATCCCGATCAGGCTGAAGATCACCGTCGCCGGCGACACTGTCGACTTCGACGTCACCGGCTCCGCCGACCAGACCATGGGCCCGGTCAACTGCGGCGCAGCCCAAGCCGTCTCGGCCCTGCGCGTGGGGTACAAGCTCCTCGTCAGCCCGGACTCCAACTCCAACGGCGGATCCTTCCGCCCCATGACCACCCAGGTGCGTTCCGGCTCGGTGCTGGGCGCCGTGGCACCGGCACCATGCCAGTGGTACTTCTCGCATCTCGGGCTGCTGATCGATTTGGTCTCCAAGGCAATGGCACCCGCCATGCCTGAACGGGTGGCCAGCGCCAGCCATGGTGACTCAATGATCATTACTGCCGCCGGCTTCGACCCCCGCTTCGGCCGGAACTTCGTCAGCATGGAAGCCACCCTTGGCGGCTGGGGCGCCTGGCAGGGTACCGACGGCGAATCCGCCATGATCAACAACGTCAACGGGTCCCTCAAGGACCTGCCCATCGAAATGATGGAAACCCGTTACCCCCTGCGGATCAACGAGTACTCCATCCGCCCGAACTCCGGTGGCCCCGGGCAGTGGCGGGGCGGCAACGGAGTTGTCCGTGAATACGAGTTCCTCGCCGACTGCGTCGTGGGGCTGTGGTTCGAAAGGTCCAAGACGCCCGCCTGGGGCCTCTTCGGTGGTTCTGACGCCCAGGGCCCGGAAGTGGTGATCAATCCCGGCCGACACGACGAGGTCCGGACGCTGAAGGCCAACGCACGGAAAATCAAGGCCGGCGACGTCGTCCGCCTGGCCGTCGGGGGCGGCGGCGGTTTCGGAGATGTCTCCAAGCGCTCCCGCGAAGACATTGAGTACGACATCGTCAACGGTTTCATCACCGAGGACTTCGCCAAGACCCACTACGGCTACTAAACGCCACGACAGAAAGGATTAACTGTGAAAATCACCAAGCGTCCAGCCGCAGCGATGGCCCTCATGAGCCTCGCCCTGCTGACCTCAGCATGCACCCCGCCCGCCCAAAGCAGCACCACAGAAGCAGTGGCTGCCGGTGCAGACCAGAAACTCAACGTTGGATTCTTCGGTTTTGCCAAATCCAACGGCTTTGCCCAGGGCACGTACCTCGGCGTGGAGCAGGCGGCCAAAGCCAACAACGCCAGCGCCACCTTTGTGGACTCCAATTTCAGTGCCCAGACCCAGGTCCAGCAGATCCAGGACGCCGTCACTTCCAAGCAGTTCGAGGTGATCGTGGTCCAGGCCAATGACAACCAGGCCCTCATCGCACCTTTGACGCAGGCCGTACAGGCGGGCATCACGGTGGTTGTCGAATTCTCGGTCATCGGGCCAAAGTTCGACACCATCGAGGCGCAGGTCCCTGGTGCCATCAGCATCGTGGACCTCCCCACCCGCAACGGCAAGGTGCTCGGCGAGATGGGCAAGCAAGCCTGCGCCACGGTGCCGGGCGACACGTGCAAGGTGGCCTACCTCGAAGGCTTCAAGGCCATGCCCCTGGATAACGCCCGGACCGATGCCGTGAAGACGGAACTGGCCACCGATCCGAAAATCAAGCTCGTGGCCAGCGTCGAAGGCGGGTACACCCAGGACACCGGCCGCCAGGCATTCCAAAACGTCTCACAGGCGAACCCTGATGTTGACGTGGTGATTGGCGCATCCCAGGCCATCACCGGCGCCGCCGCAGCCGCCGGGAACAGTGACATCAAGTTCATCGGCAACGGTGCATCCGTTTCCAATGTGGAAGCGGTCCGGTCCGGTAAATGGTTCTCCATCTACGTCAGCGACGTCGTAGCCAACGGCGCCAAGGCCACCGAACTGGGGCTCGCCAAGGCGCGGGGCAAGCAAGTGGAAACTGCCATCGACGAAGCCAGCCTGGCCCCCAACAACAGCAAGGGCACCAAAGAGGCACTCGATGCCCTGAACTACGTCTCAAAGTACTCGGACTAGTCCAGCCACCTCCCGGGGGCAACCCCGGGGCCGGAGCCTGACCGCTTCGGCCCCGGGGATCCGGCCCTCAACTCCCTTCCATTTCCAGAGGTCAACATGGCGATACAACAGTTGGAAAAACGCGAGCATGCCAGCCGGAGGACCGCACCGGAGATCACCGTCTCCGGAATCGGCAAACGCTACGGTGCAACCACGGTGCTGAATGACGTCACACTGTCGGTAACCCCCGGGGAAATCCACGGCATCATGGGGGAAAACGGCGCAGGAAAGAGCACCCTGCTCAAAATCCTGGGCGGTGCCATCATGGCGGACTCCGGCACCATGGAATTGGACGGAAACCCGGTCAGGATCACAACCCCACGGGACGCCATCTCCCATGGGATTTCCCTCATCTCCCAGGAATTGGCACTGATCCCCAACCTATCGGTGCTGGAGAACGTCTTCCTAGGCCGCTGGGCCCACAGTGGAAGCCTCCTCCTCCCCAACAAGGACGGTGACCATTTCGCCCGGCTGTTGGAAGAGACCGGTTTTGACCTGGACCCCCGGGCAACCGTGGGGAATCTCCCTATCGGCCAGCAGCAGCAGGTGGAAATCCTGAAAGCCCTCGGCCGCGGGGCGAAGGTGCTGTGCATGGACGAACCCACCGCGGTCCTCAACGAGGCCGAGAAGGAAAAACTCCTGCAGGTTATCAAAAGGCTGGCCTCCGCCGGGACCACCGTCCTCATCGTCTCCCATTACCTGGAGGAAGTCCTGGACTTGGTGGACCGGGTGACCATTCTGCGCGACGGACAGCACATCGTCACCGAAGACGCTGCCGGCCATACGCCGGAGTCGCTCGTGCGGCTGATGGTTGGCCGGGAGGTCGATTTCCTCCTCCCCGAAGTGCCGCAGGTTCACTCCCAAGCTGAGACGGTTCTTCGGGTTGCCGGATTGACCAGCACCAAGGTTAGCGACATATCTCTTGAGGTCCGTCGCGGAGAGATCCTGGGCATCGCCGGGCTCGTGGGCAGCGGCCGCAGCGAAACCCTGCTCGCCATTTTCGGTGCAGACCGGACCACCGGCGGCTACGTCGAGATCAACGGCCACCGCCTCCGCGCCTGCTCCATCAGGGACGCCATCAAAGCAGGTATCGCGCTCATTCCGGAGTCGCGGAAAGAACAAGGACTGGTCATGTCCCGCCCAGCCTCAGAGAATATTGCCCTCTCAACCCTGTCCGGCCGGTCATGGGCCGGCTTCGTCAGTGCACGGCGGGAAAGGGCGGCCGTCAAGGACGTCAGCAAGTCAGTTGACCTGCGCGGCGCCCGCCCGGGACAGCCTATTGCCAACCTTTCCGGCGGGAACCAGCAGAAGGCGCTTTTCGCCAAATGGCTGTTGGATCCTCCGGCAGTGCTGTTGGTGGATGAACCCACCCGGGGAGTGGACATCGCAGCCAAGGCCCGGATCCACAGCATCATCGTTGAACTGGCTGCTAAGGGTACAGCAGTCATCGTGGTCAGCTCCGAGCTCGAGGAAGTGCTCGGCCTGTCCCACCGTATCCATGTCATGAGGCACGGGCGCATTGTTGCCGAGTTCGACCGAAACGCCTCCCGCGACGAAGTCATGACTTCCGCTTTCCTGAAATAGGTGAATCCACATGAGCACAACAGCAGTTGCCGTGCCTTCAACGGCAGAAAAAAAGTTCAATCTGAATCTCAAAGATTTCGGAATCGTTTTTGGCCTGGCCGCCATCATGCTGTTCCTGGCCCTGAACACCGGAACATTCCTCACGGGCCGCAATTTCATCAACCTGTTCGACCAGGCCGCCGTCGTGGGACTGCTCGCCGCGGCAGCCACGCTGTGCATCATCAGCGGGGTCTTTGACCTTTCTTCGACCGCAACCCTCGCAGTCTCCGCCATTTCGGGGGTGACTCTCACCCAGCACTTCGGTGTTGCGGCAGGGTTCTTCGGAGCCTTGCTGGTGGGCGCCCTGTTGGGGACCGTCACAGGGCTGATCGTGGTCAGCACGAAGGTCAACTCGTTCATCGGAACATTGGCTGTGAGCATCATTTACCGGGGCCTGGCCATCGTGATCACTGGCGGCGCAATTGTGGCACCGCTGCCTGACCAGCTTGCATCGTTCCAGACTTGGACCTGGCCAAGCATCTTCGGCCTCACCGCAGGCTCGGTACTGATGCTGGCAATGACCGCGGTCCTGGGAATTGTTCTGTGGCGCACCACCTTTGGCCGCAGGATCTACGCCGTGGGCGGCAACCGGGAAGCTGCCCGTCTCAGCGGCATCCGAACGGGCTCAATCCACGTTGCGGTCTTCGCTATCAGCGGCCTCTGCTCGGCAATGGCCGGGATGATTCTGGCCTCCCGCGCCGGATCGGCCCAGCCGGCCATGGCCATCGGCATAGAGCTCACCGCAATCGCCGCTGTGGTCATCGGCGGAACCAGCATCCTCGGCGGACAGGGTGCAATGTGGAGGGCCTTCGTGGGAGTCATGATCCTCACCGTCATCAGCAACGGCTTCAACCTGCTGCATTGGGATACCACTTACCAGCAGGTGGTGACAGGTGTCCTCATCCTGGTGGCCGTTGCAGCCGACGGATTGTTCTTCCGCAAAGCCACCAGATGACTGTCCAGGGTGGACCCTAGAGATATGACATGGATGCACCGCGGGGCAGGGGCCCGGCAGAAAGTTGAACAGGAGGCCCGGCAATGCGGATAGGACTGATGCTCCAGGGCACCAGTTGCCGGGCGCTCGTTCTGGAGGGACGCTCCGTCATCTCCGTGGCCGAACAGCTGCAGGCCGGCAGCCTGGCTGAGGCGCTGGACCGGGTGCTGTCCGCGTTACGCCTGCAGTTCGGGACCCGGATCACAGACGTAACGGCCGACGTCGGACGCGTGCTCGCTGCGGGGCAGCCAGGGGACGTCGTCGCTATCCGCATCTCCCCCCGTCCTCCGGCTGATCGGTTCCACAACACCGTCCTGCCGGCGCTCATTGAGCCTGCGGTCATCAGGACCATGCACGTCCGCGGCGGCCACGACCTGCGGGGACGGCCCCTCGCGCCGCTGGACCTGAAAGCATTCCTGGTGGAATTGCCCTCCATCCTGTCTGGGCCCCTGCGGAACGTAGCCATCACCGCCGTCGGCTCCACCGCCTCCCCGGAGCACGAAACGCGTATCGCGGATGCCATCCTGTCGAACAACAGCGACATGCGGATCAGCATCTCCAGTGATTTCTACTCAAGCGTGTTCCGCGACCGTGACTACACAGCCATCCTTAATAGTGCCCTGATGCAATCGGGCGAAGACCTGGCGGCAATGCTGGAAGAGGCGGGACGCCGCCACTTCCCCGCTGCCACACTTTCCTATGCCAGGAACGACGGCGGCCGGGCACCCCTTTCGCGGCTGGCAGTAGCTCCCGTGCACGGACTCCACCCGGATCCTGCAATGGCAATCCTCGGCGCAGCAACGCTGGGCGGATTGCCTGACGGCGAAGTAGTTGTCTGCACCGATGCGGGCGTGAGCGTGGGCAACACCCGCCGCGGTCTTCCGGTTTCCCACAGCCTCATCCGGCAGGGGTATGCAGCGAGCCTTGCCACCAACGCCGCCATCGTGGAGCCGTACACTGCCAACCATCCGGTGCGGCCCGGCATCCCGTCTGTGGTCGCCGACGTCCGCACCAGCCAGGACACCCCGCCTGACTTCGGCCTGGCGCCAACACTTCCAGCTGCTCCGGACCTGACCCTCATAGGCTGTGCCGCGGCACCGCTGACGGCGTGGATCGACAGGCTCGAGAGGGTCAGCGGACAGGCGGATCTGCAGCGGGTACAGCATCGCGTGGAAGAGGAAGCCCGGTCGGCCGCGGTCCAGTTGGGCGCGAGCCCCACAGACACCCGCATCATCGAATCAAATGTGTTCGCCATGCCCTATGGGAATCCCGGAATCGTCCGGATCCGGGTCCAGGCCGCGGGCGGGACTTCCGGCTCTGAGGAACTGGCGTCGACCGCACAAGCTATGGAGGCCACGGCATGAGCACGGTCCTCACGGCTGAAGACGTCGGGCACCTCCGGACCGGTGCACATTTCCTGGCCTGCGCCATCGATCCCACCGCCATCCATATCTACGCCGGCATGATCCAGGAGGCCATGAAGGACCAGTCCGTGGAGCTCGTCACCGTGGATGAACTCGCTCCAGATGACCTGGTAGTGGCAGTGGGCATGGTGACCCAAGGCCTGTTCATCGCTGACATGCCCCCGGTGGGTGACGAGTTCACTGGCTGTATCGATGCGATCGAAACCAGACTCGGCCGCAAGGTGCGGGCCATCTATTCGCTCGCCGCTGCCAACATCAACGGAATCATTCCGCTCATGGTGGGGCTGCAGTCCTCGCTTCCCGTGATCGACTCCGACCCCATGGGGCGCGTCTTCCCCCTCATCAGCCAGACCACCTTGAATATCGGCGGGGTGGCCATTGGCCCCATAGCGCTCATGGGGGTAACCGGCGAGCGCGCACTGGTGGAGGCCAGTGATCCGCAACGTGCCGAGACACTGGTCCGCGCGCTCGTCACCGAGCTCGGCGGCTGGGCCGCCACTGTCATGTATCCATGCTCCGCGCGTGAGCTGAAGGAGCACGGAGTGCACGGCTCCATCAGCCGGATGATCCGGATAGGACAGATCCTCGACGCCGAAACCTCGGCGGAGAGCAAGTTCCTGTCGCTCGCCGACTTCCTGGGCGTGACGCGGATTTCACGGGCGCGGGTGAGCCACATCGAAGGCCTGTCCCGCCCTACCGACCTTGGACTCCCGGCCCAACCATCCAGTATGACCCTGGAGGATGAAACCACCGGGCAGATCATCCGGCTGGAGGTCCAGAATGAGATTTTGCTGGTGCTTGTGGACGGTGCCGTAGCGGCAGCCGTCCCTGACATGGTGACGCTCCTCAACCCCGAGCACGGCTCTGTGGCCAACCTGGACGACGTCCGGGTAGGCAACGTTGTGGATGTGCTAAAACTCAATGCTGCGCCGCAATGGTATTCGGAGGCGGGACTGGATCTGGCCGAGCCGGCTGCGTTCGGCATTCCACTCAAACATCCAAGGCGGCGCCATGAGTAGGTCGATCAAGGACACGCGGCTCGATGTGGCGGGACTGCTGGCGCACGGGTCGCTTCGCAGCACCACCCCGCTGTACCTCACCCCCACCAGCGCACTTATAGAAAGCGTTGTTCTTGTCTCCCAGCTTGAGGCGATCCAGCGCGTGCGGCCGAACACTGTTGTGGTCCTCTCGACAGAAATGGGCTCGGGTGGTTGGCTTGTGTCCGCCGCACTGCGGCATGCCTGGGAGCGGCGGGCCAGTGCCGTCGTCGTGGCTGGGAGCACCTATTCCAACGCTGTGATCGGCCTGGCTGAACGACTGGGCATCACGCTTTTGGCTGCGGAGGGAAATCCGGCCGAAGTCGCGTTGTCTCTGGCAGCTGAAATCGGTGCCGCCCTGTCCGTGGTGGATGCCGAGCTCGCCCGGTTCGCCCGTGCAGTGGCCAAGGATAGTACACTCGCTGACGTCCTCAAGACCATATCCGGTGAACTGGATGGCGTGGGCGTTTCGCTGGAATACGACGGAGTCATCCTCGCCTCAGCCGGTGCTGCCCCGCGGGATTCGGCCGAGGTCATCACGGTTGACATTGGCGCGGCCAACGCCGCCGTCCCGTCAGCCCTCACCGCCCGTGTACCCGCTTCCGGCGTACACAACCTACGGCTCGTTCGGTCGATCCTCGAAGTAGCGGCTCCTTCGGTTAAGGCCGCATGGTTGGTGGGCAACTCCCGGGATGCGGTCCGCGCTGTTCCCACTGCGGCACTGGCCAGGCTAAACCAAGGCCCAGGTTCTTCCGGCACCGCCTTCGAGGAAGATCACCGGCATCTCCTCTCACAGCTGGGTTGGCGCAGGGACGAACGCTACGCGGCTATCTGGATCTGTCGCAGCGGTGTGCACGCGCCAGGTAACGACCTAACGGCTGTGCTGAGGCTGCTCTGGCGTAAGGTCGCTGCACGCAGTCCTCTGGCGGAGGTCGACGGCGGCTGGCTGGCACTTGTTCCGGCCGCACACCAGGCAGTTGTTTCACAGCTTGAACTCCGGCTCAAGGCACGGCTCCAGCCTGCCTTGGCCGAGCTGGGCCTGGTGGCCGGCCTGTCCCGCTGGGCGGAGGAGGCTCCGCCGCTTCCGTCCATCATTCAGGAGGCCCGGCTGTCTGCTGTGTCAGCCCGGTCCGCGGGCCCGGGTACGGTATTGGGTTTTGCCGGTCTGGGCGTGGCGGCGGCATTTACTTTTGTCGACAAGGACGCCGTGGCACTGGTGGCTGAGCTGACCCTTCCACGGCTGATGACCTCTCCTGACCGGGAGGCGATAGTGGCAGCCGTAGCAGCGTTCCTTGACCACCGCGGCTCGGTAAGCCTCGCAGCGGCTGCACTCGATGTGCACCGTAACACCCTCCAGGCCCGGCTTAGCCGTGCACGGGAACTCGGCGTCCCGTTGGACAATCCGTCCGAGTTGCTGTCCGTCCATTTGATCCTCACCGTGCTGGCGGCGGCAGCACAAGAGAAACCAACACTCCCAGCCCCGTACGAAACCAGAAAGGACTCCCATGAGTTCCCAGTTTGAATCCTTCGACGACGTCTACGCCTCTGCGCGGGACACCGTCGGCGTCCGCCTCTTCACTGCCTCCGTGATCGCCGACGAAGGCAGCAGCATGGCTCGCATTTACACCACCCACCCCGAGGTCTACCCGATAGGCGGGAAAAAAACCCTCGCGGGGGACACCAATCCTGTGTGGCTGGAGCAGGTCCTCATCGGCCAGCAGCCATTCCTGGGCGCTGACAGGGAAGCGGTCAGGGCCTTCTTCTTCGACTCCGGAACCATTGAATCGCTGGGGTGTGGCGCGATTGTCAACGTTCCAGTGGTGAGCGGCGGCCGTACTATCGGCTCCATGAACTTCCTGGCGCCCGAAGGCAGCTATGACCAGTCCTCCGTGGACGCCGCCGTCGAGGTCGCGAGGCGATCGGTCCAGCTCCTCGAAGCCGCCTTGGCCGCCACCAGCTAGCCCACTGACGACATCAGGAAGGAAACACTCCACGTGATCCCCAACCTCCCGGGAAACCTGACCATCCGGAACGCCAGGATCTTCGACGGCGAATCCCCTACTCTCGTTGAAGGTTCCATCGCTGTCCGCGACGGCCGGATCACAGCCGTGCGCGGCACAACAGAGGACAGTGGCGCCTGGCCCGACTCCGAGCCAGTACTCGACGCGGGCGGCCGGGTGGTGATTCCCGGCCTCATTGACGCCCACTTCCACGCCTATGCGCTCAGCCTGACCTCCGCACTGAACGAAACCGGGCCTTTGAGCTACTCCGCGCTGGCCGGTGCCCGTAGACTTGAGGCAGCGCTGCGCCGGGGCTTCACTTCAGTGCGGGACGTGGCTGGGGGTGATGTGGGCCTTGCGGCTGCAATCGAGGAAGGACTGTGCCCCGGTCCCCGCTACTTCTTTACCGGTCCCGCGCTAAGCCAGACCGGCGGTCACGGTGACATCCGCGCCGCGAACGATGGAAGCTGCTTCCATGGCGGTCATATGTGCGAGGTAGTGGATGGCGTTGAGGACTTGCTGCGGGCGGTGCGCCACAGGTTCCGGACCGGTGCCACCGCCATCAAGCTCATGACGTCCGGAGGAGTGATTTCCCCGGTCGACCCGATCCGTGTCCCGCAGTACACCGCCGCGGAAATCCGCACGGTCACCGAAGAGGCCTCCCGGCGGGGCAGTTACGCCACCGCGCACGCCTACTCCCCCGAAGCCATCAGCCATTCGGTGCTCAACGGGGTTCGCTGCATCGAACACGGCAACCTGCTGGATGCTGAAACCGCCCGGCTCATGGCGGAGCACGACGTCTATCTCGTGCCCACGCTGGTGACGTACGATGCGATGGGCCGCCGCGGAGCCGAAATCGGACTTACCGACGTAGGTGCCGCTAAGAACCAGGAAGTACTGGCTGCGGGGAAGAACGCCGTGACACTGGCACGGGATGCCGGGGTCCGGATTGGCTTCGGCACCGATCTCATGGGTGAGCTTGAGGATGAACAGCTGGCCGGGCTGCGCCTTCAGGTCGAAGTGCTGGGCGTCTACGACGCACTCCGCTCTGCCACCTCAACGAACGCGGCACTCCTCCGGCGGGAAGACCTGGGACGCATCGTGGAGGGGGCCTGCGCGGACTTGGTGATACTGGACGGCGATCCCTTCGAGGAGCCCTCAGTGCTTTGGGACGGGAGCCGGAAACGCATCGTCATCAAGGCCGGCCACGTCGTCTCCTCAGACGCCCTTCGAGCCGGTCACGCGGCGAGGGACGAGGCCATCAGCGGCGCTCACGGCTGACGGCTTACCTCAGGCGGTAGGTGGCGCGTGCCCAAGGGCCCGCCACCTACCGGCTGTGCCGGGCCGGAAGCCAGGGAACACAAGCAGCGTCCACGCCGTTGCACACACGGGGACCAAGCCCCGATGATTCTCAAGGACTTATTGAATGAAGTGGATTCTTCTTGCCGGCGCGATTTTGAGTGAGGTGACGGCATCCCTTTCCCTGAAAGCGGCCCTGGAAAATCCTGCCTTCTTTGTGGTGGTTGTCGTCGGCTACACCGCGTCCTTCGGCTTCCTCGCTGCAGTCCTCCGTAAAGGCCTGGGCCTCGGTGTCGCCTACGGCATCTGGGCCGCGCTGGGCGTAACCCTCACGGTGCTACTGGCGGCCCTCATCTTCGGCGAAGCGCTGACCCCGATGATGATGATCGGCGTAGCCATGGTTATCGGCGGAGTCCTCTGCGTTGAACTGGGGTCACACAAAGAGCCGGCGAAAGAACCGGATAAGGAAATGGTTAGCTCATGATGTGGCTGCTGCTGGCAGGGGCAATCCTCACTGAGGTGACCGCCACCCTGTTCCTGCGGGTCGCATCCACGGGTAAGCGACGCTGGTACATACCTGTCGGCGTCGGGTATTTCCTGGCGTTCACCCTGCTCACGTTGACCCTGGACCAGGGAATGAGCCTCGGCGCTGCCTACGGCATCTGGGCAGCTGCCGGTGTCGCACTGACCGCGCTGGGAAGCCGCGTCTTCTTCAAGGAGAGGATCACCCCCGTCATGATGCTGGGGCTCGGCCTCATCATCGGCGGCGTGCTGCTCATCGAGCTTGGCGCCGTCCACTAGGGTCGAAGGCCGCCGTGCTGCTGTGGTCCAGCTTGTCGGTCTCGCGTTGACGTAACGGGCGTCACGCCATATCATTTATGAAACGATTCAAGGGAAAGGCCTTTCCTAGCCCGCGAACCAGTCACGGTCACGCTGACCATCCGGAACAGAACAGCTCCGGTTCCTTGCCGATGACGACGAAGGAATACATCGAAATGAGCACCACCCGCGGGAAGACCCGCCCCATCCTCGAAGCCGACGGGGGACGCCGGGATCCGAAGAAAGCCGCAATGAGCGGCTGGATCGGAAGCGCGCTTGAGTACTACGATTTCGCGCTGTACTCACTGGCCGCAACGCTCGTCTTCCCCGCCATCTTCTTTCCGACAGAGAACCCGACAGTGGCGATCATCGCCTCGCTCGCGACCTATGCGGTGGGGTATGTCTCCCGTCCGGTGGGCGCTGTTGTCCTGGGCGCGTACGGGGACCGCCACGGCCGCAAACAGGTGCTTGTTTTTGCGATGCTGTTGATGGGCTTCGCCACCTTCGCGGTGGGACTCCTGCCCACGTACGGCCAGGCGGGCATCCTGGCGCCGGCCCTGCTCGTGATCCTCCGGCTGATCCAGGGGTTCGCGGTGGCAGGCGAGCTCGGCGGAGCCAGCGCGATGATCGTCGAACACTCCCCCGATGCCAGGCGCGGCTTCTTCGCGAGCTTCAGCCTCCAGGGCACGCAGGTCGGATCGATCCTTGCCACCGCCGTCCTTCTTCCGCTCTCCGCCCTTCTCCCGGCCGACCAGTTCCAGGCCTGGGGCTGGCGGGTCCCGTTCCTGCTCAGTGCCTTCGTGATCCTGGCCGGCTACGTTATTCGCCGTCGTGTGCAAGAGCCGCCTGCTTATCTTGCCCACTCCGAGCAGGGCAAGGCCAAGCCCCGGTTCCCGCTCGTTGACCTCCTGCGCTCCTACCCGTGGGTCCTGGTCCGCTGTGTCCTGATGACCTTCACCAACGTGATCGGCATGGCGACGCTCATCTTTGGTGTGTCCTATGCGACCCAGAAGGGCTACGGCATTGGCTTCTCCAGCAGCGAATTCCTGTGGGTGACCCTCGTAGCCAACATTGCGGCCGTTGCGACCATCCCGTTGTTCGGCGGCCTGTCCGACAAGATCGGCCGGCGGATGCTGATGGTGGCGGGCGGCATCGGCGGCGGTCTCCTGGCGGGCGGATACTTGTGGGCAATCGAGCAAAAGAGCCTCGCGCTGGTCTTCGTGTGCATCGTGATTGTGCAGGGCATCTTCTTCCAGATGTGGAACGCAACCTTCGCCACGTTCTTCCAGGAGCAGTTCCCCATGCGGATTCGGGTGACCGGGTTTGCGGTGTCGCAGAACCTTGGCCTCATGATCGCCTCGTTCTTCCCGAGCATCTTCACGGCGGTGGCTCCCCCCGGGACGGCGAACGTTCCCCTCGTCATCGGGCTGACCACCTTCGGCATCTGCGTCGTCGCAGCCCTCGCTACCCTCCTGTCCCCCGACACCAGGGGCAAATCACTCGAGGACCTCGAAGCCCATCGGGCGGATCCGGAGTCACTGGCCAGCCAGGAGGCGCCCGAGCCAGGGTCTGCCCGCGAAAGCGAAAGGGCAGGCGCGCCGAGGTAACTTCCCGGTGTCCTGACAACGAAAGATAGGGGCAGGACGGCCCGCTGGTGCACACCAGCCGGCCGTCCTGCCTTTTGCCTTGGCGGCCTTAAGATTGCCCCCTCCCCCGGCCCACCCGTCTATGTTCAAATGGGAGCGTTAGACCGGCTGCCCGAGTCCGACCTCGGCCTCGGCCATATGGAAGGAAGCACATGACGGATCACCAGGACCAGCCCCCGGTCCCCACCCCGGAAAGCGCCCCAGGCCTGGACTCCAAGACCGACGGCGGGCTCCCGGTTGCCCCCGACAGCGCCACCTCGCACGGCAGCGAGAGTGAGAACCCGGCGATCGATTCGCCGCAGCCCAAGGCGCACCGGCCGCGGACCATCGCGGACTGGTGGCCAAACCAGTTGGACCTTTCTGTACTCCACACCCACCACCCCGCCGGCAACCCCCTCGGCCCCACATTCAGCTACCGGGAAGAATTCCAAAAGCTCGACGTCGACGCCCTCAAGCAGGACATCATCCAGGTCCTGACCACCTCCCAGGACTGGTGGCCGGCAGACTTCGGCCACTACGGCGGCCTGATGATCCGCATGAGCTGGCACGCCGCCGGCACCTACCGCGTCCACGACGGCCGCGGCGGGGCAGGGGACGGCAGCCAGCGGTTCGCGCCGCTCAACAGCTGGCCGGACAACGCCAACCTCGACAAAGCCCGGCGCCTGCTCTGGCCGGTGAAGCAGAAGTACGGCCAAAAGCTCTCCTGGGCCGACCTGCTGGTCCTCGCAGGCAACGTCGCCCTCGAGTCAATGGGTTTCAAGACCTTTGGCTTCGCCTTCGGCCGCCAGGACGTCTGGGAGCCGGAGGAGATTTTCTGGGGGCCGGAAGACGCCTGGCTAGGCGACGAACGCTACGTCGACGAGAGCCATATGGCGGAGGACGTCGGCGCCACGGAAATGGGCCTGATCTACGTCAACCCCGAGGGGCCGAAGGGCAACCCGGACCCCGCCGCAGCCGCAGCCTTCATCCGCGAGACCTTCAAGCGGATGGCAATGAACGACGAGGAGACCGTGGCGCTGATCGCCGGCGGCCACACCTTCGGCAAGACACACGGCGCGGGCAAAGCCGATCCACACATTGGCCCCGAACCTGAAGGCGCCGACCTCGAGACCCAGGGCCTGGGCTGGCTCAGCAGCTACGGGACCGGCAAGGGACCGGACACCATCACCTCCGGCCTCGAAGTCACCTGGACGGACAAGCCCACCCAATGGAGCAACCGCTTCTTCGAGATCCTGTTCGGGCATGAGTGGGAGCTCACCAAGAGCCCCGCCGGTGCGAACCAGTGGGTGGCCAAAGACGCCGAGCAGATCATCCCGGACGCGCACGACCCGCAGAAGAAGCACCGGCCAACGATGCTCACCACCGACCTCTCGCTGCGCGTCGACCCTACCTACGAGAAGATCTCCCGCCGCTTCCTGGAGAACCCGGACGAGTTCGCACTCGCGTTCGCCAAGGCCTGGTACAAGTTGCTGCACCGCGACATGGGTCCCGTCAGCCCCAACCTGCTTGGGCCGTGGGTCCCGGAAGCGCAGCTCTGGCAGGACCCCCTTCCGGCAGTCGATCACGAGCTGATCGATGAGCAGGACATCGCGTCCCTCAAGGCCGCGCTCCTGGATTCCGGCCTGTCTGTCTCGCAGCTCGCCGGCACGGCATGGTCCGCTGCCGCAACCTTCCGCAAGACGGATAAGCGCGGCGGCGCCAACGGGGCCCGGATCCGGCTGGAGCCCCAGCGCGGCTGGGAGGCCAACGAGCCCGAGAAACTGGCGACGGCGCTGCAGGCCATCGAGTCGGTGCAGCAGCAGTTCAACTCCGGCCAGAACGGGGGCAAGAAGGTTTCGCTCGCGGACCTGATCGTCCTCGGCGGCTGCGCTGCGGTGGAGAAGGCCGCGAAGGACGCCGGGTTTGCCGTCACCGTGCCGTTCCGGCCCGGGCGTACCGACGCCGCCCAGGACCAGACCGACGTCGAGTCTTTCCAGTACCTGCAGCCGCGGGCGGACGGGTTCCGCAACTATGTGCGCCCAGGCGTAAAGATCCAGCCGGAGACTCTCCTGCTGGACAAGGCGTACATGCTGGACCTCTCCGCGCCGGAGATGACAGCGCTCGTCGGGGGCATGCGGGCACTCGGCGTCAACGTCGGCGGGTCAACACACGGCGTCCTTACGGACAGGCCCCAGGTTCTGACGAACGATTTCTTCATCAACCTGCTCTCACCAGGAACCCGGTGGAAGGCGTCTGAGGGTGAGGAGAACGTCTACGAGATCACCGACGTCGCCACTGGCGAGCTGAAGTGGACCGCCACCGCGGTGGACCTGGTCTTCGGCTCCAACTCCCAGCTCCGTGCCCTGGCCGAGGTCTACGCGAGCGACGACGCCAGGGAGAAGTTCGTCAACGACTTCGTGGCCGCCTGGGTGAAGGTTATGGAGCTGGACCGGTTCGACCTGAACTGACCGCCCTCAACGAACGGAGGCATCCGGGCCGGCCGCAGATGCGGCTGGCCCGGGTCAGCCCGCCCAGCAGTACTCAGACCGCGCCGCCGTCGACCGTTTTCATCATCCGCAGCCACAATCAGGAGCCGGCCAGTCGATGGATGGCGGACGCGAGGGAACGCAGCTGGTGGTTGCGGTCGAGGTCCCCCGTGCGCGTAGCCAGGTACACGGTGTTCAGCGGAGCCCACTCAGGGGCGTGCAGGGCAACAAGGGTTCCGGAGGCGAAATCCTCCTCGACCAGGTACCGGGGCAGCACCGACATTCCAGCGCCTGCAAGGATGGCGGCACGCACGCCACGAAGATCCGGGACGATCCAACTGGTCCGTAGATTGTCAGGACGTCGTTCGAACACGGTGCGCCAGTAGCGCCTGACAATAGGCAAGTTCTCGGAATAGGCGACCACAGGGATGGCTGCCAATTCGGCCTCGTCGGGAGCATCTGCCGAAAGGCTTGAACGCCAGGACGGTGCTGCGACCAGGACGAATTCTTCGTCATATAGCGGTGTTCCGGTGACCCCCTGGACCCGCGGCTGGACGGCGCTGACCACCATGTCCAAGTCGCCGGCCCGAAGTTCATCGAGCAGGCCCTCAGCCAGCCCAAAACGGATCCGCAGCCTGGCGCCGACTGCCTCGGTGAGTTTTTGGGCGTGGGGCAGGAGCATGGCAGTCAGGAACTCTGCGGGTCCGCCCAAGTGGACGGACTCGTTGGCTCCGGACAGCGCGGAGATGTACGCGAGGTCGTCCAAGGCATCGATGTGCTGGCCCACGTCCTTCGCCAGTCCTTCTGCCTTGGGCGTCGGGGTCACGCCGGAAGGGCTGCGCTCAAAGAGCCTAAACCCAAGATTCTGTTCGAGGGAATGCACGTGCGTTGAAGCGGTGGGCTGGGACATGCCCAGCATCTTGGCCGCCTCGGTCAGCGATCCCACGCGGTAGACGGTGAGGAAGGTCCGCAGGTGCTCCAAGTTGTGAGTGGCCATCGGTGTAATCGTCGCACGGACAGGTCCAAGGAATTCGAATAGGGGCCAGAACTTTTTCGATACCACCGGGCGGGCGGGTGGGGGCATCATCGAACAGCACGCAGCAACCACTCCCGAAGGAACCACATGTCCCGCATTCTTATGGTCGTTTCAGCAGCCGATTCCCTTGAACTTGCCGATGGCACTCAGCACCCCACCGGCTTCTGGGCCGAGGAGCTGGTGGTGGCCCACCGTTCCCTCAAGGCCTCCGGTGCTGACATCACCATTGCCACCCCGGGCGGAAAGAAGCCCACCGTCGATCCCGGTTCTTTGAACCCGGAGATCGTGGGAGACGAGGGAAAGGTTCATGAATTTGAGCGATACCTCCTGGACATCGCGGAAGAGCTTGAAACGCCGGCCGCTTTGACCTCGGTCAGCGTTGCCGACTTCGACGCGATTGTCCTGCCCGGTGGCCACGGCCCCATGGCGGACCTCGCCACTGACCCGGATCTAGGCGCCTTGCTGATCGAGGCGAACGACGCCGGCACGATCATCGCACCCTTCTGCCATGGTCCGGCCGGACTCCTGAGCGCCACCTCGAAGGATGGCAGCTTTGCTTTTGCGGGCCGCCAGTTGACGGTGTTCACCGACGAAGAAGAGCTCACGGGAGGGACCGGTGAGTACACGCCATGGCTTGTTGCTACGACGCTCGCCGAGCGTGGCGCAATCGTAAAGTCCGGCCCGGCCTGGAGCAGCTACGTTGTCCGCGACGGCAACCTCATCAGCGGCCAGAACCCGCAGTCGAGCGAGGCCGTTGCCGCCCAGGTGATCGCCGCACTCGCCGAGTAGGCGGCAAGCAAACAGCGAGACCAAGCACTACCCTAAATGGGTGTCATCATGACCTGAGCGGCCGGGGAGTCAGCCCACCAACGGCTCCCCGGCTGCATGCCAGCCCTTCAGGCGAGCGAGCGTCCATCACTCAGTCCTATGCCCGGCAGGGTGCCGTGCACGAAGGCCTGGATGGCCAGGACGGCGGCACCCCGGCACCAGTCCACGTTGTCCTTGTTTCCCAGCACAATGGGCGGAGTCGAGGCGCGCGGATCACGGTCCATGGCGATACCCTCGCGCATGGCGTCCGCCGCTACGGAGGCCAGCCGGACGCCTTCTCCGGCGATAATTATCCGTTGCGGAAGTGTGAGGTTGCAGATGGCGGCGATCAGGCGCCCAAGTCCCCTACCGGCGTCGTCCGCTACCCGCCTTGCGGCCGGATCCCCCGCCTCCGCAAGGTCCAGGGCCGCCTCGTAATCCACGGAGTGCCCCAGCGCGTCCGAAACATGCCGGGCGATTGCATCTGAGTTCAAGACGCTCGTGGCGCAGCCGCGGTGGCCGGCAAAGCACAGCGGCCCGGTCGGGTCCAGCGGCCAGTGCCCCACCAGTCCAATACCGTAGTCATCGCCGGCGACGATAGTGCCGTTGGCTACCAGCCCGAACCCGGTGCCGGAGCCAAGGGTGACGACGGCGAAGCGGTCGTCCTCACGCCCCTCGCCAAACCAATGCTCATACTCGGTGAAAGCGATGAGATCGTTGTCCACCAGGGTGGGAATACCTGTGGCCTCACCCACCAACCTGGCCAATGGCAGCTCAGTCCAGCCCAGGAATCTCGCGTCCACCACGTATTCCCGGTCCCGGATCAGACCGCCGATGCCGATCCCAATTCCGCTTGTCTCCACACCTTCGCCCAGCTCCTCTGTCATCCGGGCAATCTGTTGGATTACAGACTCTGGATCTTGGTCCTCTATTTCGACTGTCCGGTGGGCCTGGATCTCGCCCCGAAGATTTGTCAGCGCCGCAATAATTTCGTTCTCGCGCAGCTTCATGCCTACAAAGTGCTTCGAGTCGATGTCGACGTCCAGGAGCCGGGTGGGCCGGCCAACCCGGCCGTCGTTGTGCTCCCCCACCTCGCGCAGCAGCCCGCCTTCCAGCAGGGGTGCGCTCAGACGGCTCAGCGAACCCGGGGATAGCTGAAGCCGCCGGGCTACGTCCGCGCGGGAGATCGGCCCTCTCCGGAGAACCTCGATGGCTACCGGAAGGGATGCATCTGTCGGCGGAACGGACCACGTTGAGGGACTCTTCACGCCTCTATCTTGGCATGACATTTTAGTTCTGTCACGAAAGATATCAGGCCTTCATCTAGTTGAAAAGTGACTATTGACACTCCTAATAGTTCTGATCCAGAATAATTCCCAGCCCGAAGGCGGGAACTTATTCGACCAATGGAGGTCAGCAGTGATCGGCATGAAGAAACCTTGGAGGGCGGCGTCGGCGATCCTCGCGGCGACCGCAATCGCCACGATGGGGCTCACGGGATGCGCAGCTCCGGAGAGCGAACCGGACGCAAAGACCCTCAAAGTCTGGTGGTGGGAAAACGAAGACAGCGCACTGGCCACGGGCTGGAACAGGGCGATTGAGATCTTCGAGGAAAAGCACCCCGATGTAACCGTGGAGTTCGAGCTCAAGACGTACGAACAGATGCAGCAATCAGGCCAGCTCCTGCTGGACTCCAACGATGCACCCGACGTGCTGGAGTACCTCAAGGGCAACGCCACTGCCGGCGTGGTCTCCCAGGCCGGACTCCTGACCGACCTGACGGATGTGGCTAAAGAACGCGGCTGGGACCTGGACAGCACCGCCCAGGACGTGGGCCTCTACGAGGACGGCGTGATGGGCTCCGGCCAGCGGTACGGACTCACCAACTACGGCGAGTATGTTTCGGTCTGGTACAACAAGGACCTCTTCGCCGAGCAGAACCTGCAGGTCCCCTCTTCGCTTGAGGAACTGGAACAGGCAATGAACAAGTTCGCCGGCGCAGGCGTCACCCCGCTGGCCCTTGGTTCCCAGGACTACCCCGGCACCCACCTGCTCTATGAACTCGCGCTGGCCAACATGGACAAGGACGCCTGGTCCGCCTACCAGCAGTTCGAAGGGGACGTGGACTGGAGCGCCTGGGAAAAGGCTGCCGAAACCGTTCAGGACTGGACTGAGCGCGCCTACATTAGCAAGGACTCCACCGGTGTCAGTGCACAGGATGCCGGCAACGCCTTTGTGGCGGGCCAGTACCCCATCTTCGTTTCCGGCACCTGGTGGGCCGGCAGCTTCGCGGACGAGATCAAGGACTTCGAGTTCGACCAGTTCCTCTTCCCCGCCACGGACCTGCACCCCGGCTCCGGCGGCAACCTTTGGGTTGTCCCCGAGAAGGCACGCAACAAGGAACTCGCCTACGAGTTCATGGAGATCACCATGAGCCCGGAAGTCCAGAACCTGCTGGGCAACGAAGGGGCCGTCCCCGTCGCAGCCGACGAGGACGCCATCACTAGCCCGATCGGCAAGCTCACCACCCCGCGGTTCAACGAGCTGCTCAACAGCGACGACGGCGGCCTCGGCTGGTACCCCGACTGGCCTGTTGCAGGACTCAACGACGTCCTGGTCGCCCAGACCAGCGACCTGGTCCAGGGCAACATCACTCCGGCGAAGGCCGTGGAAAACATCAAGGCAGCGTACGAGCAGGGCAAACCCAGCAAGTAGGGCGCCCCAACAGATGAGGTGGCGGGCCGCGGTATTTCCGGCGCGCCACCACATCGCCCAAAGGACACATCATGACCGCAGTCACCCCGGCCCCACCGGCCACCCCATCCCGAAAGCTCCCGCGCGGAACCAGAACACCGTGCCGAACCGCACGGGAAACCCCCCGCGGCTACTGGATCTACCTCCTGCCCGGCGCCATCGGCTTCATTGCCATCGTGGCAATCCCGTTCGGAATGAACCTCTACTACAGCCTTACCAGCTGGCGCGGCGTGGGCACCCCAAAATTCGTCGGCCTGGACAACTACACGCGGCTGGTGGCCGACCCTGCGTTCTGGGCGTCCTTCCTGCACAGCGGCGCCTTCATCGTGGCCATGGCCGTCATTCCCACCGCGATGGGCGTCTTCCTGGCCGCCGTGCTCTTCGACTACATTGCGCCAAAGTTCGGGACCCGCGCCGCCAGCATCCTCCGCGCCACCTTCTACCTGCCCCAGATCCTCCCCATTGTTGTGGCAGGCGTACTGTGGAAATGGCTCTACCAGCCCCAGTACGGGATCATCAACACGGTCCTGGACGGAATGGGCCTCGGCTGGCTGCAGCAGAACTGGCTGGGCGATTCCGATACCGCCATGCTCGCCGTCATGAACGTCCTGATCTGGCTGCAGATCGGCTACACCGTGGTGGTCTTCATGGCAGGGCTTTCCCGTGTTGACCCGGCCCTCTACGAGGCTGCGGAGATCGACGGCGCCGGCTGGTTCCAGCGCTTCTGGAGCATCACCATCCCCCAGCTTCGCCCGGAAATCGCCGTCGTACTGATCACTACGTCCGTGGCCGCGCTGAAGGTGTTCGCCCCGATCTATGTGCTCACCAAGGGCGGCCCCGGAACCAGCACTATCGTCCCCGCCTACTTCTCGTACTCAAACTTCTTCACCACCACACAGGTGGGCTACGGCGCCGCCGTCGCCTCACTCCTGGCGCTGCTCGTCACCATCATCGCGATCGTCCTGCTGCGCTACCAGACCCGCAACGCCGAGGGATTCGAAAAGTGACCACCACAGCCCCCGCCCCAGACACCGACCGATCCCTACGTGAACCACGGCAGAAGTCACCCCGCGTCAACAGGAGCGCCAGGTCCCGGCGCGGCATCACCGGTTGGACCATCCTGATCCTCCTGGCCGGGGCGGCTGCCCTGATGATCTTCCCGTTCTGGCTTGCACTGATCAACGCGTTCAAACCGTCTGCGGACTACATTGCAGATGGACCGATCGGAATCCCCACGGAACTCGACTTCACCGCGATCATCGACTTCTGGATCGGCGTGAACTTCAACCAGAAATTACTCAATAGCGTGATCCTCTCCGGCAGCGTGGCCCTGATCGCCGCCACGCTTAGCCTGCTCAGCGCCTACGCCATCGGAATCGGCCGGATCAAGGGCAGGGTGTGGATCCTCGCCGTCTTTATGCTCGCCTTCACCATCCCGCAGGAAGCCCTGGTCTACCCGCTCTTTGTCCTCTCCCGGGAACTGAACCTCTACGACAACCTGCTCGGTGTGACCATCATCCTGGCCGTCCTGCAGAGTGCCTTCGGAACGTACATGCTCGCCTCGGTACTCGGGTCCTTTCCCATGGAAGTACTGGAGGCCGCCCGGCTGGACGGGGCCAGCCGCTTCCAGATCCTCCGGCTTATCGTCCTGCCCCTCACCCGCTCCACGCTGGCCGTGCTGGTGACCTTCTTCTTCATCTGGACCTGGAACGATTTCTTCCTCCCCCTGGTCCTGTTGCCGAGCGCTTCCAACCAGACCGTGTCCGTGTCCCTGGGCGCCCTTAGCGGCCAGTACACGAGTGACCCCACCGCCCTGGCAGCGGCATCCATGGCCGGCATCCTTCCGGCTCTGATCTTCTTCCTTCTCTTCCAGCGCACCCTGATGCGCGGGGTAAACATCGGAGCCATCAAGTGACCATCCTCCAGCCCGCACTGCGGCACCCCAGCCTCCGGCCCACCAACGAATGGTGGCAGGCCGCCGTCGTCTACCAGGTGTATCCGCGCAGCTTTTCCGACTCCAACGGTGACGGCGTGGGCGACATCCGCGGCATCATCAACCGTCTTGACCACCTGGAAGACCTGGGCATCGACGTCGTCTGGCTCTCCCCCGTGTACGCCTCGCCCCAGGACGACAACGGCTATGACATCAGCGACTACTACGCAGTGGATCCCACCTTCGGGACCCTGCAGGACCTCGACGAGCTCATCGCCGCACTTCACGCCCGCGGCATGAAGCTGCTCATGGACCTTGTGGTCAACCACACCTCCGACGAACACGACTGGTTCCAGGAATCCCGTTCCAGCCGCAGCAGCCCTAAACGCGACTGGTACATCTGGCGCGACCCCCGGGACGGAGCAGAGCCCAACAACTGGGGTTCCTTCTTCTCAGGATCCGCCTGGGAACTGGACCCGGCCACCGGACAGTATTTCCTGCACCTGTTCTCACGGAAGCAGCCGGACCTCAACTGGGACAACCCGGAGGTCCGCACCGCCGTCTACCAGATGATGAACTGGTGGCTGGACCGCGGCATCGACGGTTTCCGGATGGATGTCATCAGTTTCATTTCCAAGCACCCGTCCCTGCCGGACGGGCAGATGGACGACGGCGGCAGCTGGGGCAACGGTATGCCGTTCTACGGGTCAGGGCCTCGGGTCCACGAATACCTCCACGAAATGCACGGCGAAGTCTTCGCCCACCGCCACGCTGACCTGATGACTGTTGGCGAGATGGTGGACGCAACCCCGGAGCTCGCCCGGTTGTACACGGACCAGGCGCGCCAGGAGCTGGATATGGTGTTCCACTTCGAGCACGTGGGCCTGGACCATGGTTCCGGTGGCAAGTTCACGCGCAAGGCCCTGGACCTGGTAGCGGTGAAGCATTCCTTCGCCCAGTGGCAGGAAGCGCTGGCCGGCGTCGGCTGGAACAGCCTTTACTGGAACAACCACGACCAGCCCCGTGCTGTCTCCCGCTTCGGCAACGACACCGACTACTGGTACGAATCCGCAACCACACTCGCCACGGTGCTGCACCTGATGCGCGGCACGCCCTACATCTACCAGGGCGAGGAACTGGGCATGACAAACATGTCCTTTGCCAGCATCGACGACTTCCGTGACTTGGAGAGCCTGAACTACTACCGCGAAGCACTGTCCGAAAGTGATGGCAGCAGGGCCGCAGAACTCCTGGCCGGCATCGCCGTGGGCGGACGCGACAACGCGCGAACCCCAGTCCAGTGGGATGCGACACCGAATGCCGGCTTCACCACCGGCGAACCCTGGATACCGGTGAACCCGAACCACACTTGGCTTAATGCCGCGGCCCAGACCTCTGACCCCGGCTCTGTTTTCGCCTGGTATCGCCGTCTGGTCCGGCTCCGGCACGAAGAGCACGTCCTCATCGACGGCGCCTTCAGCCTGCTGTTTCCCGAGGACCCGCAGGTGTTCGCCTACACCCGCACCAACGACGAGACCCGCCTGCTGGTCCTGGCCAACTGCTCCGCACAGCCGGTAACGCTTGCGCCGGAGCTCGCCAAGGAGTGGGCAGCGGATGAGGTTCTCCTCCACAATCAGCCGGGCCAGCGCTTGGCCGCCCATCACGGGCCCGGGCAGGAACTACAGCCCTGGGAGGTGATGGTCCTTCGCCGCCTCGTGTGAGGCCCTTCGAATTAGCGTCAGCTTCCAACGAGAGGAAACACTATGCCCGGAACAGGGCTAGGCCGACTGGCCAAACGCATTGCCGCGGCAGCCGCCGTCGTCATCATCAGCAGTGGTGCTGCGCTGCCGGCGCAGGCAGCACCACAAGCAAAAGCAGCAGTACCGGCTGCCCCGAAAGACACTTCCATCAGCACCGCTGACAACAGCAACCTGCACACGTGGTGGCACAACAACGGAGTCTTCAACACCACGAGCCCCACCGGAGACAACGAGGTGCGCCGGTCCTCCTTCTACAACGTACAGGTGGCGCAGGACAACCAGCCGGAAAAGGCCTATGACGCCTTCACCTACATGAGCATCCCCCGCAGCGGGAAGGGCAAGATCGGCTACACCAAGGAAGACGGCGCCGAGTTCTCCTCCCAGGCCGGCCTCACCATGAGCTGGTCAAGCTTCGAATACGCCAAGGACGTCTGGGTGGACGTGAGCCTCCGGACCGGCCAGAGCATCACCTCAGCGGACCAGGTGCAGATCCGCCCCAGCAGCTACAACTTCGAAAAGCAGCTCGTTGACGCAGACACCGTGAGGATCAAGGTGCCGTACTCCGACGCCGGATACCGGTTCTCGGTGGAATTCGAGCCGCAGCTGTACACGTCCTACAACGACATGTCCGGGGACAGCGGCAAGCTGACCACGGAAGCCGAGGGCAACCGCGCTATCCACACGGAGCCCCTCAACTCCATGATGATCTTCGCGGAGCCGAAACTCCGGGGCGAGCAGAAGGAGCGGTTGATTCCCACGGAGGAGTCGGGCAGCATCCACTACCCGGCGGAAGGCGACGTGACGGACCTGAACTCCGTTAGCGAGGACATCATCTATTTCAAGCCCGGCACCTACAGCATGGGGTCGGACTACCACGCGGTGCTGCCGCCCAACGTCAAGTGGGTTTACCTGGCACCAGGAGCCTACGTCAAGGGAGCTTTCCGCTTCCTCCACGACAACCAGAACCAGTACAAGGTCACCGGCTACGGCGTCCTCTCCGGCGAGCAGTACGTCTACGAGGCGGACACCAACAACGGCTACAACCACCTCAGCGGCGCATCCAACTGCCACTCTTCCTGCGTGAAGATGCTGCAGTTCGCCTCGGCCGACGCAGAACAGCAGCTGGATCTGCAGGGGATCACAGTCAACGAGCCGCCGTACCACTCCTTCGTGGTCTACGGGAACGAGCAGACCTTCCACATGAACGTGGAGAGCTACAAGCAGGTGGGCAGTTGGTACTGGCAGACGGACGGCATCGAGCTGTACAAAGGCAGCACCATGAAGAACACGTTCTTCAACGCCAACGACGACGTGCTGAAGATGTACCACAGCGACGTCACGATCGATAACACGGTGATCTGGAAGAACGAGAACGGTCCCGTGATCCAGTGGGGCTGGACGCCGCGGAACATAGACAACGTGAATGTCTCCAACACCACTGTCATCCACAACCGGATGTACTGGAAGGACGTCAAATACAACACATGCATCCTCAATTCCTCCTCGCACTGGGAGGACATGGGTTCCACCACCAAGGCGGATCCCAACACAACGGTGAAGAACATGCGGTTCGAAAACATCACGGTGGAGGGAATGACCAACTGTGCCATCCGGGTCTACGCACTCTCGGACACGGAAAACATCCACGTTAAGAACCTCAACATCGGAGGCTGGAACGGGCTCGACTGGACCTCACAGGTCAGCCAACTCAAGCGCTACACCAACCCGGCCGGCGAGAAGGTCAGCATCGGGAATGAGGTTCCTGACGGCAACGGGCTTGCCTTCGAGGACTACTCGGTTGGCGGCGAGGTGATCGAAAAGGCCGGCAGCAACTGGGCCGACCATCAGCTGGGCCGGCTCGGATTCGACGGCGAGAACTGGAACAGCTGGAACGCCTTCGCGTCTACGCCCTGACTCGGAGCATCTAAGCAGCAGTCCTGCCGCGAAGCGGGCAGCAGCATCAACACGCTGCTGCCCGCATATTCGCTCATCACAGAACGGACCAGCATGGCCATCACCAACGACAAACCCCGAAGGTATATCGGCATCGACATCGGCGGCACCGGCGTCAAGGGAGGCATCGTCGACGTTGACGAAGGCAGGCTCCACGGAAGTTGCATTCGATTCGCAACACCACAGCCGGCCACCCCCTCTTCCGTCAGGGAAGTTGTCTCCCAGATCGTCGATGAGCTCACCGCAGGGAACGAAGGCCTGGACCCTGCCTCCACGGTGGGAGTGACCTATCCAGGGATCGTCCAGTACGGGATTTCGAGGTCGGCGGCGAACATGGATCCTGCCTTCCTCAACTTAGACATCAATGCCTACTTCACAGAGCGCCTCCGACGGCCCGTGGCTGTGATCAACGATGCAGATGCCGCCGGTCTGGCCGAAGTGCGATGCGGCGCCGGCAGGGGGATTAACGGGACCGTCCTTGTGATCACCTTAGGGACAGGCATCGGATCGGCTTTAATCTTCAACGGGAACCTGGTGCCCAACGCCGAACTGGGCCACCTGTCGATCGACGGCTTCGAGGCCGAGATCAAAGCGTCCGCCGTTGCACGTGAACGGGACGGGCTGACGTGGGAGGAGTACAGCGTTCGGCTGCAGCGCTACTTCTCGGAATTGGAGTTCATCTTCTCCCCCGAACTAATCATCGTGGGCGGCGGCATCTCTCAAAGAACCGACGAATACCTGCCGCTCCTCCGGCTGCGGACCTCGATAACGCCGGCAAGCCTCCAGAATGAGGCGGGCATTGTTGGGGCAGCCATGGAAGCTGCCCATGCGGCCGGCCTGGAGCAGCCCGCCGGCAATTTCCAGCCCGGAGAATCCCCGAGATCAGGTCAGTGCGGTGGCGTTGGCAGGCGACCCGGTTCCGCCGGAGATGTTGAGCGGCTTGATGGTGATCAACGCGTCCCAGTTGCCGGTGGATTTCATGTGCCGCGCGAGTGGGCCAAGGCGCCATAGTTCGCCAAGGGGCATGCCTAGTTTGGCCAGCAGTTGCTGGTGCATCATGCCGTGATCATTCGGGGCTGAGTCTGCGAAGGGGCTTCCGGGCACCACGGGCAGGCATTCGACGGCGAAAGTATCGGCTGCGATGACGGCGAGCCGGTTGTCCCAAGCCCAGGCAATGAACTCCTTCGACTGGGCAACGCCTGTGGCCCGGCGGTTATCGCGGGTCTCCTGTTTTTTCGCCGTGGTGAGGGCCAGGAACCATTCGCACCAGCCGGTGTGGAGCATAAGGATGTCGCCCTGCCGGAGACTGACAGCCTGGGCCTCGATCGCCGTCGTGATCAGCTCGAGGCCGAGGGGTTCTCCTGCTGCGTGGTCGATCGGGCTGCCCAGGCCAGCACGGTATCCGTCGAGGTCAACAAGAACTCCCCGGCCGGCAATGGGGTTCTCTGCCCATTCCTGGATGCCCAGGTCCGGCGTGCCTTCCCTAACCCGGTCATCGGGAGTGCCGTTGTAGAAGCCGACGTCATCAGCCCGGCGGTGCCGCAGCCCGTCAATCTGCGTGGATCCCTGGAGGTAGTAACCGTCCAGATAGTCATCGCGGTGGGCAGGGTGCGAGGAGTAGATGGTGTGCCGCGGTGCGCTGCGTTGGAGCGACATGCCGGGGTCGAACGCGTCGGCCGGGTAGTCCAGGCCAAAGGCTTCGCCGGTTCTGATGCAGTTCCTTGCGTCCAGGACAGTGCCAGCGGTGATGAACGACGGCGTGCCGCGCCAAGGCTCGGAGAAGAGTCCCCACGAGGTGCCCGCGAGTTTGCCCTCCCTGCCCAGGAGCGCGGCAAAGTCCGGGTACGCTCCGGTCCCCCGCTGGGATGTCATTGGGCCTTCGCTTCCTGCGGCTGTTCCTGGTTTTGGCTGCTCCTGTAGCTGAGGAGGAAACCGGCGATCGCGCAGACTGAGGCGGCCATGCACATGGGGAGCTTGATGGTGTCATTGAAGAACGCCAGCCAGCTCCCCTGCCCAAGAATCAGGGCCACGGCCTGCCCCACCACGAAGACGATGCCGCCTACGAGCAGGGCTGCCAGGGTCAGGACGAAGAGGACTTCGATGGCTCTTCGGATTTTGTGCATGTTTTGGGTTCCTTAGATCGGCAGGACGCCGAGGATGATCAGGACGCCGATGCCGAGCAGCGGGAGGGCGTAGTGGGTGAGCAGGCGGGCGAAGGTCTTGATGGGGTCGACGTCGGCGATGCCGCAGGCGACATACAGTGGCGCACCTCCCGGCGGGACGGCGGCTTCGCACGAGGAGAACACCAGGACGGCCACGGCCGCGGTGGTTGCCGGCACGCCGGCGGCGACGAGGGTAGCCACGCCGACGGTTCCGACGGCGGCCATGGTCGCCGTCGCGGACAGGGGTGCAGCGACGGCGATGATGATCAAGCCAATCAGGATCGCCAGAAGCCACAGCGGAAGGTTCATGCCGTTCAAGAGTGCGGTCATCTGTTGTGGAAGACCGGTTGCGGCGAGGGCGTTGGCTCCGGCGAAGGCGAAGACGACGGTGACGCCCACAATGCCGAAGCGCGGCGCTGAATACTGCAGCAGCGCCCACCAGGCCCGGCCACTGGTGGGTAGCTTCTTCCTTCCCAGGAGCGTGCCCGTGATGATCAGGACCACGGGGATCCAGACAATGACGCTGACGGATTTGGTGATGTCTTCCCCTGTCCAGTCCGACAGGGCTGTGGCGAGGCTGCCCGAGGTGATGACCAGCGGGATGGCCACCATGACGAACAGCATCATAGTGGTCCACCCACGGCCGAACGCAGCCCGGACGGGCAGCCGGTGCGCAGCATCCAGCGGGGTCATGCCGCTTTTGCGCACCAGCAGCCAAGTGATGACCAGCCGGTGCAGGAAGCACCAGAGACCGCCGAACAGCAGCGGCAGGACCAGCGCGTTGATATCCAACAGGGGCCCGACGGTGGCTGACCCCACCAGGACGAACATCGATGCGCTGAACGGGAAGGTGATGCCCATTCCCGCGTTGCCGGCGACCAGAGTGGCGGCCGAGGGCTTGTCCAGCCGCGACTTTTCCATCCAGGGGATGGTGACGGACCCGACTGTCGCGGCAATGGCAGCCTGGTTGTGGACCACCCCGCCCAGGCCCGCCGATGCAACGGTGGAGACCCAGGCCGGCCCTCCTTTGACGCCGCCGATCAGGGAGTTCAGCAGGTCAATGAGCCTGTCGAGCACACCGATTTTGTCCAGCAAGTACCCCATGAAGACGAACGCCATGGTTGCGTAGACGATCTCGTCCGTAATGGCCGCGTAGAGTGCGGTCCAACCGATCTGGGCCGCTGCAGCACCGGTGAACGGAAGCACCACCAGGAATCCGAGGATCATGGCCTCCCCGACGCTGCGCTTGATCACGGTGGTCCAGAGCAGGATGACGGCCAGGTAGGCCCCTAGTGCCCAGATGCCGATCATGCTGCTGCTCCTGACGGCGGGTTGCCGGTGGATAGTGAGTTGGTTAACTGATCCCGTTCATGATTCTGCCTCACGAGCGGGTCAGCGCAAGGCCGGTGCCGTCTCCTGAGCCATGCGGCTGAGGGCGGCGGCAGAAGCAGTGGTCATCTCTGCAGGCACGCCGAGGTCCGTAAGGTAGCTGGCGGTGTCCTGCATTTCCTTGGAGCGACGCAGGGCATGCTTTGCCGTGCCGGTGAGGAACCTGTCGATGATCGCCTGGCCGTCGCCGGCCAACTGGCCCGCAATCTGGGCGCGGATCCAGTCTTCGAGGCCTGCCGCCCGGCCCGCGGTGACGGCTTCGACGACCACGGAGATCATGCCTTTCATGAGGACGCTGCGAAGGAGCTTGTGGGCCATGGCTGCACCAGGCTCCCCTTCGGCAACTTCAATTTCCACGCCGAGCGGGGTGAGAAGTTCGGCGACGGCACGGGAGCCGGGTCCGCTGACCATCAGGGGTGTCTTTTCTCCCAGCGCAGACACCGGTCCGAGGATGGCGACGTCGGCGAAGTCGGCTTTGCTGGGAAGCTGCCCGAGTTCGCGCATGACGCTCGGGGACGACGAGGTGAAGTCCGCGTAGCAGCTTCCCGCTCCCAGGACCGGCAGGCACTCCTGGGCTACGCTCCGCGCCGCGGCAGCTCCCGTCATGACGATTACGATGTCCGCTCCGGCGCAGGCTTCGGCGGCGGTGGCTGCCCGGGTGACGCCGGCTGGTGTGGACGGGGCCACCGGATCAAACCCGGTGACCTGATGGCCCGCGGCGGTGAGGGCCGCCGCGTAGGTGGCTCCGGCTTCGCCGAGGCCGATGACGGTGCACGCTGTCATGAGCTTCTCAGTCTTTCTGTAGTTATTTGCGGGCCGCGACGATGGCGGCCCGCCGGTTGGTTTCGTCGGCGAAGACTGCTTCCCCGGCGTCGGCCACCGCTGCTGCCTGTTCGCGGGGAATGACGACGACGCCGTCGGAGTCGCCGATAATGACGTCGCCTGGCAGGACGGGTACACCGCCGAAGGAGATGGGCGAGCCAAGCCGGAAGGGCCCGTTCTTGTAGGGGCCGGCAGGGGTTGTGGCCCGGGCAAAGACCGGCATCCCGATTTCGCCAAGCGCTTCGGCGTCGCGGGCTGCCCCATCGAGCGCGAAGCCGGCGATGCCGAGGTTGATCGCCCGCTCACCGATGAGCTCCCCGAGGAGGGCACGGGACTCGTCACCGCCACCCGCAACCACAATCACGTCTCCGGGGCGGGCGTGCTCCAGCGCCTGGTGGATGCCCTGGTTGTCGCCGGGACGTGTCCAGACCGTGAACGCTGGTCCGGCAAGCTGGGCACCTGGCCAGATGGCCTGGATCGCTGAGTGTGCCACGCCGAGGCGGTCTACCGCATCGCCGATGTTGGCTGCCGGGAGCTTGGCGAGGCGTTCCACGACATCCCTGTCGGGGCGGGGAAAGTCAGCGGCGATGGCGTCAATTGCTGGAGTTGTCATTATGGGCCTTTGCGTCTGTGTGTTGGAGTTAGTCGGTTTTCTGGACCAGCGGGAGAACCTTCTTGAAGTCGTCCTCCTGCCCGGCCCAGAACTGCTTGTAGTCAGCGCCGGAAAGGTAGCTGGTCTGCAGGCCGAGGTCGTTCATCTTCTGCACCACGGACGGGTCTTCAATGGCCTTCTGGATGGCGGCTTCCAGCTTCTTGGCCACGTCTTCGGGAAGGCCGGCCGGGGCGGAGTAGCCGCGGGCAGTTCCGGCCTCGACTTCGTAGCCTGATTCCTTGAAGGTCGGAACGTCGGGCAGCGACGGGGAGCGCTCCGAGGTCATAACACCGAGGACGCGTGCTTTGCCCTGTTTGGTCAGGTCGGTGACGTCGCTGACGTTGGCCACAAGGATGTCCACGTGCTTGCCGAGGAACGCGGTGGTGGCCTGCGATGCGCCTTCGGAGAAGTGGACCGGCGCGAACTCGGCGCCGGTGGTTTCCTGGATCTGCGCCAGGGCGAAGTGTTCGCCGGTCTGCAACCCTGTGGTGCTGGCGGTCATGGACTTCGGGTCCGCCTTGGCGGCGTCGAGGAGGTCCTTCAGCGTCTTGTAGGGGCTGTCAGGCTGAACGGCGATGACGGCGGGGTCGATGACCTGCCGGCCGAGCGGCTGGAAACTGTCGCGGGTGTACTTGGCACCCCGGGCGGGATCCAGCGGCGAGACCACGACAGACGGGGAACCGGTGGCGCCGATGGTGTATCCGTCAGGCTTGGCGCTGGTCAGCTGCGTGTAGCCGATCTGTCCGCCGGCACCTGGCTTGTTGATGACCTCGACGTTGGTGCCGAGCTCCTTTTCCAGGATGGGCTGGATGAGCCGTGCAGCGGTGTCCACCGCCCCGCCGGAGGAAAAAGCGACGACGAGATCGATTGACTTGCCCTTCTTCGGGAAGTCGTTGCCTGCGGCGTTGGTGGCCCCGGCGTTGGCGCCGCAGCCGGTAAGGGCGATGAGGGTTGCTGCTGCGAGCGCAGCGGCGATACGTGAACGGTTATTCATGGTTCTTCTCCTTTGAAGGGGTGCTTGAGGCAGTGTGTGTAGCTGGGTGGGGTTTAGGTTTCGGGGTCTTCGTTCAGTGCCTTTGGCTTGCGGAGCTTGAGCAGTGGGCTGAAGACGATCAGGATGCCGAGGCCGATCAGGACCGCGGAGATGGGGCGGCTGGTGAAGATGCCGAAGTCGCCTTGGGAGATTTCGAGGGATTCCCGCAGTGAGCGCTCCATGAGGGGACCCAGGACCAGGGTCAGCACCATGGGTGCCAGCGGGATTTCCAGGTGGCGGAGGGCCAGGCCGAGGAGACCGAAGCCGATCATCACGAAGACGTCGAAGACGCTGAAGTTGATGGTGTAGGCGCCAATGACCATGAACAGCAGGATGAGGGCGGTCAGGATCGTCGACGGTACGCGGAGGATGGAGACCCACAGTCCCACGAGCGGGACGTTCAGCAGCAACAGGATCAGGTTTCCGATGAACAGGCTGGCGATGATTGCCCAGGCGATTTCGGAGTTCTCAGTGAACAGGGTCGGGCCGGGAGTAAGTCCCTGCTGGAGGAACGCTCCCATCAGGACGGCGATGGTGGGGGACGCCGGGATGCCGAGCGTAAACAGCGGGATCAGTGCGGCGTTGGCGTGGGAGTTGTTGGCTGTTTCGGGGCCTGCAACGCCTTCGATGGCGCCCTTGCCCAGCTCGTTGCGGTGGCGGGAGAACTTCTTTTCCGCACCGTAGGCCAGCAGGGAGGACACGGAGCCGGTCATGCCGGGGATGAGTCCAAGGCCGAAACCGATGCCGGTTCCACGGGCCATGGCCGGTGCGCTCCGGCGCCATTCCTTGCCGGTGGGGAGCAGTGAGCGAAGGTTCGGGGCGTGCACCCTGGCAGCCGCCGTGTCCTTGCGGTGGGAAAGAAGTTCCGAGAGTCCGAAGACGCCGACGATCACGGCGACGAAGCTGACGCCGTCCAGGAGCCGGTCCATGCCGAACGTGAACCGCGGGGCGCCGGCCACCGGGTCGATGCCGACCATGGCGATCAGCAGGCCCAGCGCGCCGGAGATGACTGCCTTGACCATGGACTTTCCGGCGAGGGCGACGAGCAGGGATATGCCAACGACCATCAGGGCGAAGAATTCCGGCGGTCCGACGAGCAGGCCCAGTTCCCCGAGGGGTTTGGCGGCTGCAACCAGGCCGATGGTCGCTATCGTCCCTCCGACAAAGGATCCGACGGCGGCGATAGTCAGGGCTGCCCCGGCTTTGCCGATTTTCGTCATGGCGTAGCCGTCGATCGTGGTGATGGCTGACGCGGCTTCCCCGGGAGTGTTCAGCAGGACGCTGGTGATGGTTCCCCCGTATGCGGTGCCGTAGAAAATGGCACACAGCATGATGATCGCGCCGGTCGCGTCCAGGTTCAGGGTCAGGGGGATCAGCAGGGCGACGCCGGCGACGGGGCCGATGCCGGGCAGGACGCCGATGATGGTGCCCAGGAGGCAGCCCAGGAAGGCGAAGAGCAGGTTCTGCCAGGTCATGGCGGCGGCAAAGCCGCCCATAAGTTCGTTGAGTGTATCCACGTCTAGAGTCCGATCGTGTTCAGCAGGGGAAAGGCCGAGACCGGCAGTGCCACGTTCAGGCCGTAGTTGAAGGCGTAGTAAGCACCGGCGCTTCCGGCGAGTGCCGTGATCAGTGATGAGATCCAGGTCCGGCGGCCGCGCAGCTTCAGGTGGTACATGAGGAACAGGAACATGCTCAGCTGGAAGCCGATCAGGTCCATCACGGCCGCGAGGACGGTGAGGCTTAGGACGACTGCGATCACGAGTCCACGGTCAACGCCTTCCACAGCGTCGCTGGGGCGCCGCAGCTCCTGAACGAGCCAGACCACCGCCATCGCCGCGAGGACCGCCCCCATTGCGAAGGGGAAAAGGCCAGGTCCTGGCCCAAGCGAGGTCCAGAGGCCGAGATCGATGGAACTGACCAGCACGTAGACGCCGACGGCGGCAAAAGCGGCGATACCCACCAGCACTGAGCGAGCCACCCGGGCGGCGCTCTTGGGTTTCGTCATGAGTGACTCCGTTGTCATCGGTTCCTTCTAACTGTCCGGCGTTCATTTCATACAATGAAACTATATTGCGTACAGAGAAATAGTGACAGGAGACACAGATGCTGTCAAGCGCAAGGGAGTTACATACAATGAAAGGATGACGACGGTGACTTCCACGCATTCGGGCAACTCCGCTGAGGACGGCCCGAAGGCATCGAACATGCGGTCCCTCTCCCGGGCCCTGGAAGTCTTCGCTGAACTTCAGCGGGCGGAGCGCCCGCAGCGGCTCAGTGACCTGGCCAGGACGTGTGGCATGAGCCTGCCCACCACCTTGCGGATCCTGCGGGTGCTTCAGGACTTCGGCATGGTCAGCCAGACGGACAAGTCCTACCGGATCGGGCCCGCCGTCCTGCCTGCAGCCCGGAGCTTCCTGGAAAACGACCCCCTCGTCGTCTCGGCCCGCCCCGTCCTACAGCAGGTGGCCTCACAAACAGGGCTGACAGCATCCCTGTACACACGGTTGGGGTTCGAGCGAATACTGGTTGCACGGGTCGACGGCGAAGCCCCCCTCCGCTACGATCTCCCCTTGGGCAAGCGGCTGCCGCTCACGCTGGGGGCAGCAGGCAAGATCCTGCTCGCCTCAGCAACCGAAGAGGAACTTCAGCAGGTAGTGGCCGCGGCAATCGCGTCCGGCAATGAGGATGCGGCCTTAACAGTCGAGGCGCTAAGGTCCCGGCTGCCCGGCCCCACCGCGGAATACGCGTACTCGGCCGATGAGCGGGCCACGGGGGTCCTGTCGGTGGCCGTGGCTATCCCGAACAGGGTGGGCCGCCCCACTGAATCCATTTCGCTGACGAGTCCTGTGGAGGCCGCCAGCGAAGCGACCCTGAAAGCGGGCGTGCCGGAACTCCGGCGCGCGGCGGGCAGGCTCTCCGAGCTGCTCGAGGGCTCGGTCTACTAACGAGGCTGCGTTTTGTCCGCCAGCGTAGCTGCTTAGGCCCCTCCTGGACTCAGGAGGACCTCGGCCTGGTTCCTGATGTCCTGCACAAGGTCATCGACGGTGCGGTCGATGTTGGCGGCGACTGCCATGCTGACAAACATAATGGCGGAGACGATGTGCGCCCGCGCCGTCGCCTGGGTTTCGGTGACCCTCTCATCGCGCAGCAGGATCGCGACGATAGCTTGCTCAGTTTGCACCGAGAGGGCAAGTGCGTCCCGGTGGTGAGGTTCTTCGGGGTCTCCGAACACCATTTCCCGAAGGTAGGTCCGCCCGTTATCGACCTGTGCGCGGTTGCATTCCACGACCGGCCGCACAATGGCCATCACCGCATCAAGCACATCCGGTAGCTTCTCCGCCGCCGCCCGGCCGCGAGCAAGTGCATCAGCATAACCGGAATTCTGGACGAGGAGGAGCAACTCGCCCTTGGTCTTGGCATAGAGGAACAGCGTGCCGGTACCGATGTCAGCTTTGTCGGCGATCTGCTGGGTGGTGACTTCGTCGACGCCATGAACTGAGAAGAGCTCTCTCGCGGCAGCGGTGATGCGGTCAAGCTTCTCCTGCTTATTGCGTTCGCGCCGACCGACGGACTTGGATGCGAGCGACATGGCTACCTTCCGGGAACAAATCTGACTGGACTCAGTTGCGAACACCGTCACTAGTGCTGCTGCTCAGATACTGCTCTCATCTTCGCATGGCATCTGAAGACGGCTCCGTCGCAACGATAGATCAGCGGGCGAGGAACTCTGCCGCTACCGGTGCGAACTTGTCGTGGAACTGGAAGATACCTCCGTGGCCTGAACCGGGGTAGATGATCAATTCGGAGCCGTTGATGCGTCGGTGCAGGTCCTCGGAGAGGACCGATGGCACCATCCGGTCATTGTCCCCGTTGGCGATCAGGGTGGGATGGGTGATCTTCGAAAGGTCTGCCGGCGCCCCCCGCCCCCACTTCTTGATGGCCTCCAGCTGAGTCTGGAATGCCCTGACTTTGATCGGGAGATCGCGGTCGGCGGTGCGCTCCTCCAGTCGCGCCAGGAATTCCTTCGCGGCCCGCTTGCCCGCTGCGTCGCGGTTGAAGAACAGGAACTCCTTGGGGTCGGACCGGGTAAGGGCGGCGCGGATGATGTCGTAGTAGGTGGTCCCGACTACCTTGTCCATGTCCTTGCCGCCCTTAGGACCGGTGCCGGTGAGGACAAGCTTGCGCACGAGGTCCGCGTGCTTGAGCACCAGGGCCTGGGCAATCATGCCGCCGAGTGAGAAGGAGAAGATGTCGATTTTCCCAAATCCGAGCGCCTCGATGAAGTTGTAGGCATCATCCGCCATCGCCTCGATACTGTCGGGCACCTGGCCCGAGGAGGCGCCCACACCCTGGTTATCGAAGGTGACCACATGGTGGTTCTTCGCAATGGCGTCCACGATGCGTGGATCCCAGTTATCCAGGGTTGCCGCTAGGTGGACGAAGAAGACGACGGGGATGCCGCCCTTGGGCCCAAGCTCCCGGTAGGCGTAATTGACGCCGCCGGCTCTGATGATGCGGGACGGCGCTTTGGCGTAGGACGTGATGACGGGTTCGTTCAAGGTGTCGTGCCTGATCATGATGCTTCTCCTATGTTGTGTTGTTGCTCATCTGGCGAAGCAGAGGATGGTTCCGCTGCCCGGTTTTCTGCTCAGGGGATGCTGATGACGGCCTTGCCGCGAATGCCGCCCTTTTCCAGGCCGTGGACAGCCTGGACGGTCTGGTCGAAGGGGAAAACCCGTCCAACAATGGGGCGCAGCGCTCCAGTGTCGATGAGGGCTGTGATCTGGCGCAACTGGTCGCCGCTGGCGCGCATGAACAGGAATTCGTAGCTGACGCCCAGATTCCGGGCTTGGCGTCGGATGCCTGCACTCAGGCCCCTGACGGCCAGGCGCATAACTGGATTCAGGCCGGCTTCGCGGGCAAAAGCCGGGTCTGGAGGTCCAACAATCCCGATGGCTTTGCCGCCGGGCTTGAGCACGCGCAGGGACTTTTCGAGGTTTTTGCCGCCGAGACTGTCCAGCACCAAGTCGTAGCCGCTCAGGAGCTGTTCGAAGTCTTGGCTGCGGTAGTCAACGACGGTGTCGGCGCCGAGCTCGCGCACGAAATCGATATTCGAGGCACTTGCTGTGGTTGCCACGGTTGCGCCGAGGTGCTTGGCGAGTTGGATGGCAATCGATCCGACGCCCCCGGCGCCGGCGTGGATGAGGACCTTCTGGCCGGGCCTCACGTTGCCTCGCTCGACGAGCGCCTGCCACGCGGTCAGTGCGACCAGTGGAAGCGAGCCCGCCTCCTCCATGCTGACCGATGCCGGCTTAAGAGCCAGATCGGCCTCCGCAACGGCGATTCGCTCCGCGAACGTGCCGATGCGGTCCTGGGCCGGACGTCCGTAAACCTCGTCGCCAACCTTGAAAGAGCGAACTTTCGAACCGACACGGATGACGGTTCCGGCAACATCGTTTCCGGCGATCAAAGGAAGCCGGTACGGCAGGATCAGCTTGAACTCGCCCGCCCGGATCTTCTCATCAAGGACATTGAGACCCGCGGCCTGCACCTTCAACAGCACATCCTGCTCCCCCACGGTGGGCTCCGGGACATCCGCCTCCTGCAGCGGAGCCTTGTACTTCTTGACGACGAACGCTCTCATGCTTCCTGCTCCTTGCTGGCTTAGATAACTGAATACACTCAATTATGAGTGCGCTCAGCTTTCCTGTCAAGAGCCACCATTTATAGGCCGCCGGATAAAGTTTGCTAAAACGCTTGATCATGTGAGCCAGCACACTTATGCTGATGGTGATTAAACGCTTTAGCAGATTGGACATCAGAGCCGATGAATCGCTCAGTTTTTTTCAAACCCGCCGACGGCTGGGTGGGAGACCTCATCCCCTTCGAGAAGGACGGGGAGTTCTGGCTCTTCTACCTGCACGAGGTCCGCGCAGACCCGAAGCCGGGAACCTCCTGGAACCTGGTCACCACCAAAGACCTCACCCAGTTTGAGGACCAGGGCGTCTCACTCCAACACGGAAGCGAAACGGACCCGGACTTCAACGCCTACACGGGCAGTGTCGTCGTCGACGCGGACGGCATCCACCGTTTGTTCTACACGGGTCAGAATCCGCGCAACCTTGGACCGGACGGCGCGCCTCTTCAGCTCGTGATGCAAGCCACGAGCACCGATGGCATGCAGACGTGGGTGAAGCACCCGGAACTGACCTTCGGTGCCCCGGACGGCTACGAGTCCGGCGACTGGCGGGACCCCTTCGTCTTCCGGGACGAGGCCGCAGGCCAGTGGCGGATGCTTTTGGCTGCCCGGCACTCCGCGGGCCCCGAACGCCGTCGGGGTGTCATTGCCCAGTGCGTCTCCGACGACCTGCTGACGTGGCAGCACACTGAACCGTTCTGGGACCCCCGGCGCTACATCACCCATGAATGCCCGGACGTCTTCGCGTGGGGCGACTGGTGGTACATGGTCTACTCGGAGTTCTCCGAATCATTCACCACCCGCTACCGCATGGCCAAAAGCCCCGACGGCCCATGGACAGTACCAAACCTGGACTCGGTGGACGGCCGTGCGTTCTATGCATCCAAGACCGCGGAGCGCGATGGACGCCGTTTCTTCTTCGGCTGGATCGCCAGCAAGGAAGGCAATTCCGACGACGGGCCCTGGCAGTGGGCCGGCACCATGTCGGTCCTGGAAGCCCGGCAAAACACCGACGGAACGCTGGGATTCGGCTTCACCGACGAACTCGTGGACAGCTTCTGGGATGACGTGCCGGTATCGCTAAACAAGGAACTGCCCGCACGGCTGGAGGCGCCGGACGGATATGCCGCCACCATCACCGACGAAGTACTGCCCGCTCAGTTCTACGCCACGGCGGTACTGGACATCGAACCCGGCACCACCGAATGCGGGCTATTGCTGCGCTCAAGCCAGGACGGGGACCAATCCTACGTTCTCCGCCTTGAACCGAAGCGCGGCCGCATGGTGTTCGACCGGTGGCCCCGGAAAGTCACCGGCGACGCGCAATGGCATGTCTCCGGGGACGTTCCGTTCGAGATCGAACTCGAACGTGCCTGCGACCTGGCTCCCGGTGAACACACCCTCGAACTCATCGTGGAGGGGGACCTGTGCGTAGCCGTCCTGGACCGTCAGGTGGCCCTCAGCACCAGGATCTACGACCTCCCGGCGGGACGGATCGGCGTCTTCACCGGCGAAGGGTCCGCCACCCTTACCGACCTTCACATACGCAAGCGCACAGACAACTAAACACCCGCACTGCTTTCACCCGAATCAAAGGAGATTTTTATGAAAAAGCTATTCACGGCCGCCGTGGCTGCTGCCGCTGCCATCGCCCTCGCAGGATGCGGCGGCGGAGGAACCACTGACCCTTCCAACGTCAGTCCCACCGGAGAGGTCAAGCCACGGGAAATCTCGTGGTTGCTCTCCCGGCCAGCCGACGGCGCCGTCATCAACATCATGAAGAAGCTCGCCGAGGACTACGCCCAGGACCACCCGGGCTTCGCGCTCAACCTGATCACTACCCCGGACCGGCCCTCCTACATCCAGAAACTCGAGACCCTCGCCGCCGCGAACAAGCTTCCCGAACTCTTCGACACCGACGCCACTCCCTTCGCCCAGCAGTTGGCGAAGCAAGGCAAAATGGTCGACGCCGAAAAGCTGCTCAAGTCCCTGGACGTCTATGACGACTACCGGCCCAGCGCACTGGATTACCAGCGTTTCGACGACGGGTCCCTGCACATGATCCCGTTCCAGTTCGAGCTGGAATTCATTTGGTACAACAAGGCACTCCTGCAGAAGGCCGGCGTGTCTGCTCCGAAGTCACTCGATGACATCCCCGCCATGTGCACGGCCCTGCGCGAAGCCGGCATCACCCCCATCGCCATCGACGGCCAGGACCAGTGGCCGCTGGAAAGGTATGTTGCCTACCAGCCGTTCCGTGAAGCCGGGCCGGAGTTCATCCAGAAGCTCAAGAAGGGCGAAGCCAAATTTACCGACCCGGCAGGCCAAAAGACCGTCGAATGGCTGGCTGCGCTTGGCAAGGCCAAGTGCTTCCAGGACGGCTTCTCCTCCCAGGGGTACTCCGATGCACAGAACCAGTTCACTTCAGGCCAGGCCGCGATGTACAACATCGGTACCTGGGAGCTGCCAAGCCTGGCAACTGACAAGCTGAATCCTGCCGTCCGCGATGACATCGATTTCTTCACCCTGCCAACCACCGACGGATCCGTCACCGCGGCAAACGAGTTCGTCTCGCCGTCGGGCATTGGAATGGCGGTCAACGCCAAGACGTACGACCCGCTCGTGAGCGACTTCCTGAAGTTTGCCCTGGCGAAGTACCCGTCCGAGTACGCAGCCACCGGTGCGCTTTCTCCGACCACCAACGTTGAGACCGCCGTTCCGGCGAACGCAACCCCGCTGTACAAGAAGGCCCTGGAGATGGCCAACGACCTCGGGGACAAGCAGGCCATGCCATGGGACACCCAGCTCGACCCGACCACCAACGGCAGGCTGCAGCAGGAGCTCGTCCTCCTCGTCCAGGGCAACATCACCCCCGAACAGTTCACCAGCACGATGGACAGCACCATCGCGCAGAACGCCCCGAAGTTCTTCAAGTAATCACAGCGGTGGGGGCTTCGGCCCCCACCCGAAAGGCCCAGCCATGCTTCCCAACAGGTCACGACTCTCAGTCCTGGTCTTCCTGCTCCCACCCCTGCTGCTGTACGGCGTCGCCGTACTGTTCCCCATCCTGCAGTCGCTTTTCCTGAGCTTCTTTTCCTGGAACGGCATCAGCGATATGGAGTTCGTGGGGCTCGAAAACTACGTCCGGATGCTCACCGCAGACGACATCTTCTGGCGCTCCTTCTTCAACGCCCTCGGTTATCTCGCCATCTGCCTCGTCCTGCAGCTCGGTGGCGCGCTGCTTGTCGCTAGCCTCCTCACGTCGATGCGACGCGGCCGCGAGCTGATCAAAACGCTCTATCTCCTGCCGGCGGTGATCTCCACGGTGGCCATCGCGTTCCTCTTCGTGCGGATCTACTCGATCGAACCGGTGGGCCTCCTCAACCAGCTCCTGAACTGGATCGGCCTCGGCGCCCTTGAACGCCCCTGGCTCTCGGACATCAACACCGTGCTCGCTGCCGTGTCAGCCCCTGAGGGCTGGCGGTTCACCGGACTCTACATGCTCATCATCTATGCGGCCCTGCTGTCCGTCCCGCAGGAACTTGAGGAAGCCGCCCGCCTGGACGGCGCCTCCCGGTGGCAGCTCTTCACCAAGATCCGCTTCCCCCACATCATGCCCGTCTGGATCACCACCACGATCATGGCGACGACCTACGGCCTGCGCGGATTCGATATCCCGTACCTCATGACCAACGGCGGCCCCGGACAGTCCTCGGAGCTGCTGACCACATACATGTACAAGACGGCATTCACCAGTACCGACTTCGGCTACGCAAGTACCATCGCCGTCTTCATCGTCATCGAGTGCCTGGTGGCCGTCGGACTCATCCTCTTCATGCTCAAACGAAAGGCGGACGCATGACCGCGCCAGCAGCTCCAGTTACCCGGCCCGTGGCAGCGCCATCAGAGAGCGGGCCGCCGCTTCGCAGACGGCGGCCGCCCAGCCTCCACGGCACCCTCTCGAGGGTGATCATCGCCCTCATCGTCATCGTGCAGGTCTATCCCCTGGCCTGGCTGTTCATCACCAGCCTGCGCACCGAACACGACTTCGCGACCGGCGACCCCTTCGCGCTTCCCAAGGCAATCACGTTCGAGAACTACGCCCGCGCCTTCGAGACCGGCAACCTCGGAATGAATATCCTGAACAGTTTCATCGTCACGATGGGCGCCAACCTGCTGATCGTGCTGCTTGGCATGATGGCCGCGTACGCCCTGCAGGTCCTCGGCTTCCGGTTCAGCAAGATCGTCCGCAGCCTGTTCCTGATCGGCATCATCGTGCCGGTGCAGATCGCACTCGTGCCGCTCTTCATCGACTACTCCAGCATCAACCTGCTCGACACCTACCCCTCGATGATCATTCCCCTGGCCGGCTTCGCCCTGCCGATGTCGATCTATCTGTTTTCTTCATTCTTTGAGTACATCCCCCGGGAAACGTATGAGGCTGCGTCATTGGACGGTGCCGGGCCGTACCGCATCTTCGGGCTGATCACTCTGCCCCTTTCGCTCAACACTGTGGTGACCGTGGTGCTGGTCAACAGCATCTTCATCTGGAACGACTTCATCTTCGCCAACACGTTCGTCCTCTCCGAGGAGCTGAAGACCATCCCGCTGGGCCTGCAGAACTATATCGGCGCGATGGGCAAAACGGACTGGACGGCCACTTTCGCCGCCGTCTGCGTCACCATCACACCCCTGCTCCTGGTCTTCCTCGTCCTCAACAAGGCAATGATCCAGGGCCTGGAAAGCGGGGCGAGCAAGGGATGACAGGCCGATATACTCCTGACGGAGGGCAGATGATTTCGCAGGAGAACACTTCGGGTACGCCGTCGGCGGCTGCCCCCTTACAGCAGGCCCGCCGTGCCCAGCCCGTCACCCTGCGCCAGGTAGCCGAAGCCGCAGGCGTCTCCACAGCCACTGTTTCCCTTGTTGTGAACAAGAAAAAGGCCGCCAGGATTTCCGACGAAACCCGCAAACGGGTACGCGAGGCGATCCGTGACCTGGGCTACCGGCCCAACGCCATGGCCCAAAACCTGGTCAGCGGCAGTTCCAGGTTCATTGGACTGGTCGCCGACGCGATCGCCACCACCCCGTTCGCAGGCCAGATCATCCACGGCGCCCAGGACGAAGCCTGGAAACATGGCTACGCCCTCCTCATCGCCAACACCGAAGGCAACCGCGAGCTTGAGACCGACGCGATCGCCATGATGCTCGAGTACAAGGTCCGCGGCATCCTCTACTCCACATGGTTCCACCGGCCCACAGACGTTCCGGACTCACTCCGTGAATCGGACTTCGTGCTGGTCAACTGCTTTGCCGAAGAACCGGGCGCCCGGGCTGTGGTCCCGGACGAAGTGCAGGGCGGCCGCTCAGCCACAGAGGTCCTGCTGAAGCACGGCCACCGCCGGATCGCGTTCATCAACGCCACCATCCCCGCCCCGGCGAAGGACGGCAGGCTCCAGGGCTACAGGGAAGCGCTGGAAGCTGAAGGCATCACATTCGACGAGGACCTGGTCATGGAGGCCTACCCAGACCAGGAAGGCGGGTACGGAGCAACCGAGGCACTCCTCAAACGCGACGTCACGGCCGTGTACTGCTACAACGACCGAATGGCGATGGGGCTGTACGACGGGCTGCGCGAGCAAGGCCTCTCCATCCCCGACGACATAGCAGTGGTGGGATTCGACAACCAGGAAGTGATCGCTGCCCACCTGCGGCCTCCCCTCTCCACCGTGTCCCTCCCCCACTACGAACTGGGCGCCGCCGGAGTCAGGATGCTGCTGGGCCTGGACGAACCACAGTCCAGCGGGCCGGAGAAGATCTACTGCCCCACCGTGGAGCGAAACTCGGTGCGGGCGCTGGCGCCGGCGTAGCCAGCCGCTGGGATATGACGACGGCGAAGCGAAAGTCGGGCAGGGAATAGAGTGTGTGAGGACTGCTAAGAATTCGGGGGAATCATGCGTCTTACATCGATCATCCTGGCCACTGTGCCTTTTGTCGTACTCATCCCGTTTCTGGGATTTCTCTTCAGCCAGACTGGCCCAGAAGGTTTTGGGGCTTTCTTCCTGGTGCTCTACGCGTGCGCTTTCCTGATCGTCCTGAGCGTGATCGCAGTGGTCCTGGCCTTCCTGAAGCGCCCGGCCTCAAAACTGGACAGCCCTGCGCGGATCCTCAGCATCATTTCGGTCGCGATCCTGGCATTTCCCGGCGCGTTCGGCATCATATTCTTCATCATGTCGCTGAACCCGCCGCCACTGTCCTACTAGCCCGCCTGATTGCGGCGTATTTGCGGCTTGCGCACCGGCGGTAATTCGTCTCTTTTCGACCGGCGACTTTCGACCGGCGACGGACGCCTAGTCCTTGGCCAGGTTTTCCCTCAGCAGGGCGCGGTGTTCGACGGCGGCCTCCCGGTGGAGCGCCCGGCCGGCGTCGGTGAGTTCCAGGAACAGTGAGCGCCGATCATCTTCGCAGGAGTGGCGGGAAATGAGCCCGGCTTTATCGAGCCGGTCCACCACCTTGGACATGGCGCTCTGGGTCATGGGCGTGCGCTCACCAAGTTGCTTCATCCGGCAGGCCTCGTCGGTGTTTTCGGCCACGAGATCCAGGATTTCAAACTCTGTCAGGCCAATGCTGAACTTCGCCTCCAACGCACGCTCCAGCGCCCCGGCGGTGTGGAAGTACGTGGTCTGGATGCTGCGCCATTGCTCAACCAGCTGTTGGTCCTGCGGTTTTGCCATGCAGCGATTCTAGTTCACAGCCAATCAAAAAGTCCACGTCATAATATTCCTTGTCATTCAATGACGCGTCATATAAGTTGTAGCCATGACTTCAACCTCCACCCTTGAAAGATCAGCCGGAGACCGGCTTACAGCTGTGCGCTGGACCCGCGCACAATGGATGCTCCTCCTGGTCCTGTGCACCGTCCTGGCACTCGACGCACTGGACGTCTCCATGGTCGGCGTGGCCCTGCCCTCGATCGGCACCGAACTTCATCTCGGAACCGAATCCCTCCAGTGGATCGTCTCCGCCTATGTGCTCGGCTACGGGAGCCTGCTGCTGCTGGGCGGACGGATGGCGGACCTGCTCGGCCGCCGGCGCATCTTCCTGATTGCCCTCAGCGTCTTCGCCGCAGCATCCCTGCTCGGCGGGCTGGTGGATGACCCTGCCCTGCTGATCGCCACCCGCTTCATCAAGGGCCTGGCAGCAGCATTCACTGCCCCCGCTGCCTTCTCGATCATCACCACCAACTTCGCCGAGGGGCGCGAACGCAACCGCGCCCTGTCCATCTTCACCACGTTCGGCGCCAGCGGATTCTCCCTCGGCCTTGTTGTGGGAGGCCTCATGACCTCCCTGAGCTGGCGCTGGACCTTCCTGGTCTCCGTTCCGGTGGCAGTCGCCGTCGTGATCCTTGGCCTGAAGTACATACCGCGGGACAGAACCGCAGGCCAGGCGGTAGACGGAGAGCAACAGAGCGGGCATGACGTCTGGGGCGCCATCACGCTCGCGGCCGGCATGCTGGGCCTGGTCTACACGCTGGTAGCGGCACCGGAAAACGGCTGGGGATCTGTGGCAACTATCGCCGGATTCGCAGTCTCAGCGGCGGTGCTGGCAGCGTTCGCCGTGATCGAAAACCGCGTCAGGCACCCCCTGATCCGGTTCAGCATCCTTAAGGAAGGCTGGGTTGCCCGGGCCAACCTCAGTGCCGTGGGGCTATTCGGTTCCTACCTGAGTTTCCAGTTCATCCTGACGCTGTACCTGCAGTCCGTACTGGGATGGAGCCCTCTTGGCATGGCCCTGGCGCTGCTCCCGGCGGGCCTGCTGGTTGCCTCGAGCGCACCCTTCGCGGACCGGCTCATCGAGAGATTCGGCGCCCCGCGGCTGATCCTGACCGGACTGGCAGCGTTGACGCTCGGATACGTGCTGTTCCTTCGCGTGGGCACCTCGCCGAATTACGTGACCGATATCCTGCCGTCCGTCGTGCTGCTGGGCGTCGGCTTCGCCCTCGCCTTCCCGTCCATCAACGTCCAGGCCACCACAGGCATCCGGGATGCCGAGCAAGGCCTGGCCGCGGGCCTGATCCAGACCAGCACCCAGGTTGGTGCCGCACTGGTGCTGGCCGTTACGACGGCAATGGTGAGCGGGCACGGTAATGCGCCCGACGCCGGTGCCGCCGTTGATGCGGCCGCGATGCTGGAACAGTACCGGCCGGGCCTGATCCTGAGCGCCGCCGTGGCTGTGGCTGCCCTCCTGATTGCCGCAACGCCCAGGTTATCGCGCGGACCGAGGCGGCCGGGAGTGGAACCCGAAGGCGTCGTGCGCAATGATGTCGACGTTGTCCAGCGGTAGGCTCGGGGAATGATTGGACGCATTGATGAGGTCGTCGTGGATTGCCGGGAGCCCGCCGCACTCGCGGAGTTCTGGTCCTCGGTCCTAGGTGGCGAGCCAGTACATCGAAACGATGCGTGGTCCTTCATCGATCCCCCGGGGTGGACCCGCCTGGCCTTCCAGCGAGTGCCCGAGACCAAGCAGGGGAAGAACCGCCTCCATATTGATGTGCATGTTGACGACGTGCCGGCAGCCTCCGTCGCCGCCGAGGCTCTCGGAGCTGTCAGAGTGGGCACTATCCACGTAACTGCTGCGGGTACCTTCCAAGTGCTGCAGGATCCGGAAGGCAACGAATGGTGCGTTGTACGGTCAGCCACTGCCTGATGGGCGCACAACGAGTTGCCTCCGGGTGATCGTAGATAACTGGACGGGGAACACTGGCAGGCGCCGCAGCTGGCCGCCTGGACACTAGACCCGGGGCCAAAGAACAGCGGACGACGGCGGGATGTCCCGCCGTCGTCCGCTGTTGGCTCAGGCTGCGCTCAGTAAGCCTTGACGCGCTGTTCAACAATGAGGTGGATGAGGGCAAAGACGCCGTCCTCATCAATGGCCGCGAGGGCAGCGTCCAGTGCGGCCGGAATGTCACAGTCTTCGGTGACAGTGACCCCGAAACCGCCGAAGGCGCGGGCCATCAGGCCAAAGTCCGGGTTCTTCAGCTGGGTTCCGGACACGCGTGCGGGATAGTGCCGCTCCTGATGGGTGCGGATGGTGCCGTATTCCTGGTTGTCCATGACGATCACCAGCGGCGTGGCACCGTACTGTGCCGCGGTGGCCAGCTCCTGGCCGTTCATGAGGAACTCCCCGTCCCCGGCGATCGTGACAACACGCCGTTGGGGCTCGGCCAACGACGCCGCGATGGCTGAGGGGACCGAGTAGCCCATGGATCCGTTACGGGCGCTGATCATGGAGGCGTAGCGGCGCGTGGGGAAGTAGCGGTGGGCCCAGTTGGTGTGCTCCCCCGCACCGAAGGTCACCATCGAGTCTTCCGGCAGCCTCGGCACGAGGTTCGCCATCAGGGTGTCCATCCTCGCCTGCCCCGCCGTCGGCGTCGCCGCAGGAAGCGCGGCAAACCGCTCCTGCTCGCCGCGCATCCGCTCCGCCCACGCCTTCCACTCTTCGTTCTCCGGCAGGTCTATGCCCACAAGGTCGCGGACAAAGGCCTCGGGCTTGGCCAGGATTTGCCGCGAAACGGGCCCTGACCGGCCACGGAGCGACGGGTCCACAGTGACCAGGAAGTTCTTCTTGTTCCAGTCCTGCCGGCAGAGGAACCCGTCCGTAATCACATCGCCCGGTACCGTCCCCACAAAGACGAGCAAGTCCGTTTCCTCAAGCAGGTCGTAAGTGGGGCGGGGCCGGCCGTAGCCGATCGGGCCCACATAGGAGGGGGAATCGAAGGAGACTGTTCCCTGCGTCCGCCATTCGGCTGCAGCCGGAATGTGGTGCCGCTCCAGCCATCCGGTCAGCTGGTCCGCCGCCTCTTGCGTCCAGTCGTTGCCGCCGGTGACAAACAGCGGCTTGCGTGACTCTGCCAGCGCAGCCTTGAGGGCAGCGGCGTCGGTGCTGCTCATGCCGCCGGCCGCCACGGGGATGGCGGGGTGCAACGCCGGCTCAATCTGCTGCCGAATGATGTCCTCCGGCAAGCCCACCACTACCGGGCCGGGCCGTCCGCTCATCGCCGCAAACATCGCCTCGGCCACGATCTCGGATGCCCGCTCCGCATGGTCAAGGACCATCACGCGCTTCGCGCCGGTATCGAACCAGGCTTTGATGTCGAACTCCTGGAACGCTTCGCGGTCCCGGTGCGCGAAGGGGATCAGGCCGACGAACAACAGCATGGGAGTGGAATCCTGCCATGCGGTGTGCAGCCCCACATGTGCGTTGGCCGCGCCGGGCCCCCGGGTCACCATAGCTATGCCCGGGCGCTGGTGCATTTTCCCGTCCGCTTCGGCCATGTAGGCGGCACCGCCCTCGTGCCGGCACACGATGGTCTCAATCTCCGAGTTGTGCAGGCCGTCCAAAACATCCAGGAAGCTCTCACCGGGAACCACGTAGGTGCGTTCCACACCGTGGGCCACCAGCGAATCAACAATCACGTGCCCGGCAGATTTCAGCGCGGGGTTGGCCTCGCCTCGGGGCTCGGCCGAATGGCCCGCCTGCCGGGGGCCGTCGCTGGAAATTACGACGGCGGCAGGCTGGGTGTGGGATGCGGTCAGGGTTGCTTCGGTTTCCGTTGTCATGGGGCTTTCTTTGGCTGTTCGGACTGGTTGTTTGTTAAGGGAGGCGTTCGTCGTAGGTAAAACGGGGCTTATCTGATGGGTGTCGGGTTGGCGATGACGGGGGCGGTGCCGGTGAAGCCGTCGCGGGTTTCGGCGATTTCGCGGATGCGGTTGCGGCAGGC